>NZ_BBUX01000006.1:0-165569 GCF_000974725.1 Methylobacterium sp. ME121 | reverse complement strand
CGGCGAGGCCGACGCCCCCGGACGCGCCGAGGACCGCCAGCCACTCGCCGGGCTGCAGGCGGGCGCGGTTCGCCAGGGCGTGGAGCGAGGTGCCGTAGGTGATGGTGAGTCCGGCCGCCTGCGCGTCCGGCACGGCGTCCGGCACCGGGGTGAGCCGGGCGGCGTCGAGGGCGATCAGCTCCGCGCAGCAGCCGTGCCCGGCATGGACGATCACCCGGTCGCCCACGGACACGCCCGCGGCGCCCTCGCCCAGCGCCTCGACCACGCCGACCCCCTCGCCGCCCGGCGAGAACGGCAGGGCCGGCTTCACCTGGTAGCGCCCGGCGGTGATCAGCGTGTCGAAGAAGTTCAGCGCCGCGAGCCGCATCCGCACCAGCGCCTGCCCGGGACCCGGCACCGGGTCGGGGCGCTCGACGATCTCCAGATGCTCCGGCCCGTCGAGCCTCGTGCACAGCAGCGCCCGCATGGCGTCTCTCCTCCCCGGCAATTCCCGGCCGATCAGGCCCGAACCGGCCGCGCGGTCAAGCCGTTCCGATCATCTCGCGGATGCGGGCGCCCAGCACCTCCACCACGAACGGCTTGGTGATGACCTGCATCCCGGCATCGAGCGGCCCGTTGCCGAAGACCGCGCTCTCGGCGTAGCCGGTGACGAACAGGACCTTGAGGCCCGGGCGCGTGACCCGGCCGGCCTCGGCCATCTGGCGCCCGTTCATGCCGCCCGGCAGTCCGACATCGGACACCAGCAGGTCGATGCGCACGTCGGATTGCAGCACCTTGAGGCCGGCCGCGCTGTCGGCGGCCTCGATCGCCGTGTAGCCGAGATCCTCCAGCACCTCGGTGACCAGCATGCGGACGGTCGGCTCGTCGTCGACCACCAGCACGGTCTCGCCCGGCGCGGCCCGCGGCGGCGCGCCGACGGCGGCGTGCGCGTCCTCCTCGGCGACCGCGCCGCGATGGCGGGGCAGGTACAGGCAGACCGTGGTGCCCTTGCCGACCTCGGAGTGGATCCGCACCTGGCCGCCCGATTGCTGCGCGAAGCCGTAGATCATCGACAGGCCGAGGCCGGTGCCCTGCCCCAGGGGCTTCGTGGTGAAGAACGGCTCGAACACCTTGCCGACGATCTCGGGCGACATGCCGATGCCGGTGTCGGTGACGCAGAGGGAGAGGTACTGGCCGGGCGGCATGTCGTGGCGCCGGGCGGCGCGCTCGTCGAGCCAGGCATTGGCGGTCTCGATCGTGATGCGCCCCCCCTCGGGCATCGCGTCCCGGGCGTTGATGCACAGGTTGAGGAGCGCGTTCTCGAGCTGCGGCGGGTCGACCAGGGCCGGCCAGAGGCCGGGCGGCGCCACGACCTCGACCATTACGGCGGGGCCCACGGTGCGCCGGATCAGCTCCTCCATGCCGGCCACCAGCCGGTTCACGTCGGTGGGCTTCGGGTCGAGGGTCTGGCGCCGCGAGAAGGCGAGGAGCCGGTGGGTCAGCGCCGCGGCCCGCTTCGAGGCCCCCTGCGCCGCGTTGATGTAGCGGTCCACATCCATGACGCGGCCCTGGCCGAGGCGGGTCTGGATCAGCTCCAGCGAGCCGGAGATGCCGGCGAGCAGGTTGTTGAAGTCGTGGGCGATGCCGCCGGTCAGCTGGCCGACGGCCTCCATCTTCTGCGACTGCCGCAGGGCCTCCTCGGCCGCGGCCAGGGCGTCGGCGCGCTCGCGCTCCGCGGTGAAATCGCGGCCGACGGCGTTGATGATCCCCTCCCCCGGCCGGGCCGCCCAGCTGATCCAGCGATAGCCGCCGTCCCGGTGGCGGTAGCGGTTGTCGAAGCGCGCGAGGCTCGACCCCGCGGAGAGCTGGCCCGCGCCCGCGACGGTGCGGTCGAGATCGTCCGGATGGACGAGGGCGATGAGCTTCGTTCCGATCAGTTCGTCCGGGCGCCAGCCCAGCACCTCGGTCCAGGCCGGGTTCACCGCGGTGATCGTCCCGTCGAACAGGCAGCGCAGCATCATGTCGGACGAGAGCGTCCACAGGGCGTTGCGGTCGGCCGTGCGCTCCTCGACCTGCTGCGCCAAGGTGGCGTTCAGATCGCGCAGCTCCGCCAGCGCCGCCTCGAGCCGGCCCTGGCTCTCCTTGAGGGCGGCGTCCGCCAGGACCCGGCCGGTGGTCTCGTTGGTGAGGATGAACAGGCCGGCGACCCGGCCGTCGGCATCGAGAACCCGCGAGTACGAGAAGGTCCACCACGTCTCGCGGGCGCCGCGGTCGGTGTCGAGCTGCCACGGCAGGTCGACGAAGCGCTCCGGGCGGCCCGCCATCGCGGCGTCGATGATCGGCCTGGCCTGATCCCAGGCATCCGCCCAGACCACGTCGAACCGCTCGCCCATCGCCCAGGGCAACCGCGGGCCGAGGAGCGGGAAGTAGGTGTCGTTGAAGAAGAAGTGGAGGTCGGGCCCCCAGGCCAGGATCATCGATTCCGGGGAGTTGAGGACGAGCGACAGGGCCGCGCGGAACTCCGCCGGCCACGTCTCCGGAAGCCCCAGGGGATGACCCGACCAGTCGCGCGCGCGGATCATCCGCGCGGCCTCGCCGCCGCCGGAGAGGAAGGGGAAGGAGTCGGTCACGGGCTCTGAGCGGTGCAGGTCATGGGCGTACGGCGTATGACGGTCTTCGGCGGCCTGTCCAGAATGCCCGGTCGCGGTTCAGCGACGTCGGTTCAGAGCGCCACCGGCTCGGCCTCGATCCGACCCGACCCGTCAATGCGCCTCCTGCCAGTTGCCCGCCGCGTTGGCCTCGACCACGAGCGGCACCTTCAGCGTCAGGGCCGGCGCCGGCGCCTCTTCCATGACGCCGCGGATGATCGGGATCGTCCGCTCCACCTCGTCCTCGGCGACCTCGAAGACCAGCTCGTCGTGCACCTGCAGCAGCATGCGGGCGTTCAGCTTCTTGGCGGCGAGCGCCGCCTCCATCCGCGTCATGGCCCGGCGGATGATGTCGGCGGCCGAGCCCTGGATCGGCGCGTTGATCGCCTGCCGCTCGACGCTGGCCCGCTCGGAGGGGTTGTTGGAGCGAATCTGCGGGTAGTGGCACACCCGGCCGAACAGGGTGGTGACGTAGCCCTTGTCGCGGCAGCTCTTCTTGGTGGTCTCGATGTAGTCCCGGATGCCCGGGAACTGCTCGAAATACTGCTTGATGAACGCCGAGGCCTCCTCGCGGCCGATGCCGAGCCGGTCGGCGAGGCCGAAGGCCGAGATGCCGTAGATGATGCCGAAGTTGATGGTCTTCGCCCGGCGCCGCAGGTCGGGGGTCATCTCCTTGAGCGGCACGCCGAACATCGCCGAGGCGGTCGCCGCGTGGATGTCGATGCCGTCCTCGAACGCCTTCCGGAGTTCCGGGATGTCGGCCATGTGGGCGAGCAGCCGCAGCTCGATCTGCGAGTAGTCGGCCGAGATCAGCCGGTTGCCGGGCGCCGCCACGAAGGCGCGGCGGATGCGCCGCCCCTCCTCGGTGCGGATCGGGATGTTCTGCAGGTTCGGCTCGGAGGAGGACAGCCGCCCCGTGGTGGTGGCCGCCAGCGAGAACGAGGTGTGGACCCGCGCCGTCTCGCGGTCGGCGTGGGCCTGGAGCGCGTCCGTGTAGGTGGATTTCAGCTTCGACAGCTGCCGCCATTCCAGGATCTTCTTGGGGAGTTCGTGGCCCGCCTGGGCGAGCTCCTCGAGCAGGGTCGCGGGCGTCGCCCACTGGCCGGACGGCGTCTTCTTGGCCCCCGGCAGGCCCATCTTGCCGAACAGGATGTCGCCGATCTGCTTCGGCGAGCCGACCGAGAACTTCTCGCCGGCATCCTCCTGGATCTCCTCCTCCAGGCGGACGAGGATCTGCGAGAAATCCCCCGACAGGCGGCTCAGCATCTCCCGGTCGACGCGGATGCCGCGCTGCTCCATCCGGGCGATCACCGGCAGCAGGGGCCGCTCCAGCGTCTCGTAGACGGCGACCCGGCGCTCGGCCACGAGGCGCGGCTTCATCATCCGCCACAGGCGCAGGGTGACGTCGGCGTCCTCGGCCGCGTAGGCCGTGGCCTTGTCGATCGCGACCCGGTCGAAGGTCACCTTGTTGCGGCCGGTGCCGGCCACGTCCGAGAAGGTGATCGGCTGGTGACCGAGATGCCGGCGGGCCAGCTCGTCCATGCCGTGGCCGCCCTTGCCGGCGTCGAGCACGTACGAGATCAGCATCGTGTCGTCGAACGGCGCGACCTCGATGCCGTAGCGGGCGAGCACCACCCAGTCGTACTTGAGGTTCTGGCCGACCTTCAGGACCCCCGGGTTCTCGAGGAGCGGCTTCAGCCTGGCGACGGCCTCCTTCAGGGGGATCTGGCCCGGCACCGGCTCGACCACGTCGGACGGCGCGGCGCCCTCGCCGAACAGGTCGGTGGCGTCGGCCTGCACCTTGGCGGCCTGGACGTGGGCCAGCGGGATGTAGCAGGCCCGGCCGGTGGCGACCGCCAGCGAGACGCCGACGAGGCCGGCCCTGTGGGCGTCGAGGCTGTCGGTCTCGGTGTCGACCGCGATCACGCCGGCCTCCTCGGCCTCGGCGATCCAGGCGTCGAGCTGCTCCAGCGACGAGACCGTCTCGTAGGCGGCGGTGTCGAACGGCGCCACGGATTCCGCGGCCCGGGCCGCCACCACGTTGCCGGGTGTCGCCTCGACGGGCGCCCGGGGCTTGGCGGGCGCGTCCGGCAGGTCGAGATCGGCGAAGGGATCGATCTCGCCGCCCTCCGGCGGGGCGGCGCCCGGCGGGCGCTCGGCCCCGGCGGCCGCGGTCTCGGGATCCGGCGGCACGGAATCGCCGAAGAACGGCACCGCGTCGCTGCCGCCGGCGGCGTTGCCGTAGCCGTGCGGCCGGGCGCCCGGCAGGAGCCGCGGATCGGGCTTCACCGCCTCGGGGTCGACGTGCAGCATCTGGGCGATGCGGCGCGTCAGGGTGTTGAACTCCATCGCCTTCAGGAAGCCGACCAGCTTCTCGGGATTGGGCTGGGGCACGCCGAGATCGTCCAGCGGCACCGGGACGGGCACGTCCTCCATCAGCGCCACGAGCCTGCGCGACAGCTTGGCCTGATCGACGTTGGCGAGCAGCGTCTCCCGCCGCTTGGGCTGCTTGATCTCGCCCGCCCGCTCCAGCAGGGCCTCGAGGCTGCCGAACTCCTTGATCAGCGCCGCGGCCGTCTTCAGGCCGATGCCGGGCACGCCCGGCACGTTGTCGGAGGTGTCGCCGATGAGCGCCAGCGCGTCGCCGATCTGGTTCGGCTGCAGCCCCTCCCACTTGGCGACGATCGCCTCGACGTCGAGGTTGCGCTCGGGCCGGTAGCCGGGCTTGCCCTTGGCGCCCGACTCGAAGTCGTAGAACCGGACCTGCGGCCCGACGAGCTGCATCAGGTCCTTGTCGGACGAGACGATGATGACGCCGGCCCCCCGCGCCTCGGCCTGGCGGGTGTAGGTGGCGATGAGATCGTCGGCCTCGTAGCGCTCCAGCTCCACCGCGTGCAGGCCGAAGGCGCGCACCGCGTCGCGCATCAGCGGCATCTGCCGCTTCAGGTCGTCGGGCGCGTCCGGGCGGTGGCCCTTGTAGTCGGGGAACATCTCCTTGCGGAACGAGCCCTCGGACTTGTCGAAGACGATGCCGAGATGGGTCGGCATCGTGCCGGCGGCCCCGTCCTGCAGGAACTGCGCGATCTTGGTGCAGAACAGCCGCACGGCGCCGGTGGGTAGCCCGTCGGAGGGGCGCGAGTTGTACTTCTGGTCCTGATTGATCGACTGGAAATAGGCCCGGAAGATGAAGGACGAGCCGTCGACCAGGATCACCTGATCGCCGGGTCCGACGGGCTTGGTCTCGGGGCTCGAGTCGGGCTTCGCGTCGGGCTTCGAGTCGGTCATGGGCTCAGGCGGCTCGGGGCGATCAGGAGTCGGGCGCGCGGTCCAGCTCGGCGCGGCAGGCCGCGACGAGAACGGGCAACTCGTGGTGGACGGTGAGCCAGACGATGTCCAGCGTCACCCGATGATAGCTGTGGCGATAGACGTTCCCCGCATCCGCGATCTGACGCCACGGCACGTCGGGATATCGGGCTCTCGTCTCGGCGCTCAATCGGCGGCTCGCCTCCGAGATGATCTCCAGGCAGCGCACGACCGCGAAGTGGGTGCGCTCGTCTGCCTCGAACGTCTCGAGCGTGAATCCCGCCACGAAGCGCGCGACGCGCTCCGCGTTGGCGATCATGTCGGCGCAGGCGGCCCGCTCGCGTTCAGAAGGCGGAAACGGCATCGCGCTCCGCGTGCGTGCGAACCCGATCCTTCAGGGCCGCCCGATCCGCCACGTCGACCCGGATCGGAAAGAGATCATCGATGAAGTGGCACAGACCGACATAGCCGAAGAGACCGCCCACGACCGACACATCGATCTCGATCATCACGTCGAGATCGCTGTCGGCCCGCGCCTCCCCCCGGGCAACCGAACCGAACAAGGCCGCGTGCAGCACGCCGCGGCGGCGCAGTTCCGCCTCGTTGGCGCGCAGGATGTCGAGGGCGGCGAGCTTGTCCATGGCGGCGGGACCGGAGGGAATCGGCGGCCGCCAGCATAGCAGAACCGCGGCAGCGGTGGATCAGGCCGCGAGCTCGCGCCCGAGCGCCTCCACCCGGCGCAGGTCGTCCACGAAGGCCGCGTAGGCCTCCGCCTTCGCCTCGTCCGGCAGCCGGAGCAGGTAGGAGGGGTGGACCGTGATGAAGCCCTGGAAGCGGTTGTCGTGCCGGTCGAAGCGGAACGGGCCGCGCGCCCGCGTGATCGGGATCGCCTTGCCGGTCAGCGCCAGGACGGCGGTCGCGCCGAGCGCCACCACGAGCATCGGGCCGACGAATTCGAGTTCCCGGTCGAGCCACCACCGATAGTGGCTGACCTCGCCGGCGGTCGGCTTCTGGTGGATGCGGCGCTTGCCGCGCTCCTCGAACTTGAAGTGCTTGACCGCGTTCGTCAGGTAGCTCGCGCCCCGGTCGATCCCGGCCTCCGCCATGGCGCGGGAGAGCAGCTGGCCGGCGGGCCCGACGAAGGGGCGGCCCTGCCGGTCCTCCTGGTCGCCGGGCTGCTCGCCCACGAAAGCCACCGTTGCGCCGACCGGGCCCTCGCCGAGCACGGCCTGGGTGGCGCCGGGGACCAGCGGCTCGGTCCGGCGGATGATCGCGTTCAGCTCCTCCAGGGTCTTCGGATCCTGGTCGGCCATGGCGGCGACGGCCCGGGCGGGTTCGCGGCGTGTGGGCATGGTCGGCTCCCTCTCGATCATGGCTACGGTGCGCCCGGCCGCCGCCCGGACCAGGGCGGGGATCGCGGCCGTCTCGGGCATGTTGTGCCAGTACTTCTTGGGCATCTCCGCCCGCATGGCCTTCAGGTTGGTGCGGGCCGGGTTGAACGTGCTCTCGTAGTAGGTCTGCCAGCCCGCCTCGAAGCCGTCGCCCTCGGGGAGCTGCGCCCGGTCCCCGGCCGGCCCGAAGGTCAGGGTCTCGGTGTCCCAGTGGGCGGATCCGTCGGGGGTCAGGATCGACCAGCGCATCCCGCGGAAGCGGTTCACGAAGAACGGCGCCGCCGCCTCGAGGATGTGGTGGTCCGGCTCGAACCACGCGACGTAGCGCTCGCCGTCCGGTCCCTCCGCCCGGCGGAAGCGCAGGAAGGCGTGCATCTTGTGGAGGTCGCGCCCGATCGCCTTCGCCATCCGGTGCAGGCGGTGGACCAGCGGGTCGCTGCCGACCTCCATCAGGTGGCGCTCGCCGCGGCAGACCCGCCAGACCAGCGCGTAGAGCAGGCCGTAGCGCTCCGGATCGCGGTGAGGGATCACCTGCGGGATCAGGCTGGCGACGGCCTTCGGCAGGACGAGCGGCGCTCCGGCGGCCGGCTCCCCGTCGCCGCCGAACAGGCCGGGCGAGTCCGTCACCGACCACGTCACGGCTCCGGGCGCGACGCCCTGCGCGACGAGGCTCCGGACGGCCTTGCGGAAACCGTCGAGATCGGCGCCGGGGCGCAGCGTGACGGCGCGCGGCGACCGTGGATCCGCCCCGTCACCGCGGGGCGAGGGACGCGGCGCGTGCCCCACCCCCATCAGAACAGGCTCAGCTGCGCCGCGGGCTCGACCAGCCGCGCCCGGAGGTCGAGCCGGTCCGTGAGCGCGACGGGGCGATGATCGGCGGCCACGAGGAACGGCCGCGCCCGCTTCAATCCGGAGGTCAGCCGGGCGACGTCGTCGAGGCGCAAGGTCGCGTGGCGGCGCGCCCGGATGATCTTGTCGACCGCCCGCGCCCCGAGCCCCGGCACCCGCAGCAGCCATTCCCGGTCGGCGCGGTTCACGTCCACGGGGAACTTGTCCCGGTGCTTGAGCGCCCAGGCGAGCTTCGGGTCGATGTCGAGGGCCAGCATCCCGCCCTCGGAGGCGTCGGCCACCTCGTCGGGGGTGAACTCGTAGTACCGGAGCAGCCAGTCGGCCTGGTACAGGCGGTGCTCGCGCTGCAGCGGCGGCGGCTTCGGCGGCAGGATCGCGGACCCGTCCGGGATTGGGCTGAAGGCGGAGTAGTAGACCCGCTTCAGGCCGACGCTGCCGTAGAGGAGCGCGCTCTTGCGGATCAGCGCCTCGTCGGTGGTGGCATCCGCCCCGACGATCACCTGCGTCGAGTGGCCGGCCGGCGAGAAGCGGCGCTTCTCCGCCTTGGCCTGCACGATGCGCTCGCCGATCTGCGCCATCGCCCCCTGGATCGCGGCGCCGTCCTTCTCGGGCGCGAGCCGCTCCAGGCTCGCCTCGGTCGGCAGCTCGACGTTGATCGAGAGGCGGTCGGCGTAGAGGCCGGCCTCCTCGATCAGCCAGGGGCTCGCCTCCGGGATCGACTTGAGGTGGATGTAGCCGGCGAAGCCGTGGTCGCGCCGCAGCGACTTCGCCACGCGGGTCAGGAGTTCCATCGTGTGATCCGGCGACTTGATGATGCCGGAGGAGAGGAACAGGCCCTCGATGTAGTTGCGCCGGTAGAAGTTCAGGGTGAGGTTCACGACCTCCTCCACGGTGAACTTCGCCCGCCGCACGTTCGAGGAGCGCCGGTTCACGCAGTAGGCGCAGTCGAACAGGCACCAGTTGGTCAGCAGGATCTTGAGGAGCGAGACGCACCGTCCGTCCGGCGTGTAGGCGTGGCAGATCCCGGCGCCGGTGGTCGACCCGAGCCCGTCCTTGCCGGCCGCCCGCTTCGGCGCGGCCGAGGAGGCGCAGGAGGCGTCGTACTTGGCCGCGTCCGCGAGGATGCGCAGCTTCTTGGCCAGGGTCTCGTCCATCGAACAGACAATGAACAACGCGGCGGAAGGTGCAAGGCCGGCGCGGCCCTCGCCCCGGGCCGCGATGCCGCACCCGTCACGCAGGCTCGTCGGGTTCTTCGGTCTCCCGGTCGACCACCCGGCGGGCGAGGCCGTAGGCGAAGCCGGCCCGGGCCAGGGCGGCGAGGTCCCGGTCGCGGTGCGCCGCCCGCTGGTCCGGGCGGCGATACGGGCCGAGGCGTCGCCGCTTGGCGTAGGCCTGCGCGGCCTGCTCCTCGACCGCGTCCGCCTCCCCGACCGGCAGGGCGTCGCGCTCCGCCAGCATGGCGGCCTCGACGACGTCGCGCGGGACCCCCTTGGCGGCGAGCTTGGCCGAGACGCCGCGGCTCGACGTGCCGCGGCGGCGCAGGGTGGCGAGGCGGGTATCGGCGAAGCGCGCGTCGTCCACGAGGCCGGCCGACACCGCCCGCGCCACGGTCGCCGTCACGAGGTCGGCGAAGCGTTCGGGATCCTCGCCCCGGGCCCGCGCCCGCTTCTGCACGCGGCGCGCGAGCGTCCGGCGCAGCATCTCGGTCGAGGCGCTGTAGCGCTCCAGGTAATGGAGCGCCGCCCGCTCGAGCCAGGCCGGGCTCACGGGGCCGGGCGGCTTGATCTCCCGGTCGCGACGTTCTGGCGCAGATCCTGCAACGAATGGAGATTTCACCGGTTCTTCACGATCTTGACAGGTTTGCGTTCCATGACTCGGGTATGGAACGCGCGCAACGCGACAGGCTCGGCCATGGCCCGAACCACCGTTCTTCGCCCGGCACGCCGCAGGGCCGATGGCACCGGCGGCTGCACGGCGCGGCGGCTATTCTGATGCGGCGCGAGTGGCTCCTGGTCCTCGTGGCCCTGGGGCTCGCCGCGGCCGCCGCCGCGATCGTCTACCTGTCACGCCCGAACACCCTCACGGTGGCGGTGGGCCCGCAGGACGGGCCCGAGGCCGCGCTGATCGAGGCCTACGCCGGCGCCCTCGACCGGGCGCGGGAGGATGTCCGGCTCAAGGTGGTGCGCTACGGCGACGTGCGCGACAGCGCCCTCGCGCTGCAGCGGAACAAGGCCGACCTCGCGGTGGTGCGGCCGGACGTGTTCCTGCCCGAGAACGGGCTGACCCTGGCGATCCTGCACGACGAGGCCCTGGTCATCGCGGCGCCCGAGGCGGCCGATATCGACGACGTGCCCGCCCTGGCGCGCAAGCGGCTCGGCATCGTGGTCCGCCACAGCGCCGACCTGTCGTTCCTCACGAACCTGCTCTCCTTCTACGACCTCGTGCCGGACAGCGCGGGCGAGGACGCGGCGGAGGCCGGCCACGCCGCCGAGGCGGAGCCCGGTCACGTGGTCGTGGTGCCCCTGAAGGTCGGCGACGTCACGGCCGCGCTCGCCGAGAAGCGCGTCGACGCCGTGGCGGTGATCGCGAGCCCGGCCTCCAAACCGGCCGCCGCGGTGGTCCGCGCCGTCGAGCTGGGCTCGCCGGACCGGAAGGTCGGGTTCGTCTCGATCCCTGACGGCGACGCGATCCTGCAGCGCTTCCCCGAGCTGCAATCGGTGACGATCCCGGCCGGCACCTTCGGCGGCCGTCCGAAGCGGCCCGACGAGGAGATCAAGACCGTCGGCGCCTCCTATCGGCTGATGGCCCGGGGCACGGTCAGCCGCGTCGCGGTCGCCTCGGCGACGCAGCACCTGTTCGAGTGGCGCTCGCGGCTCGCCTCGACCGCGCCGGTGGCCAAGCTGATGAAGGCGCCGGACTTCGACACGACGGTGGCGGCGACCTCGGCCCGCCTGCCGAACCACCCCGGCGCCGTCGACTATTTCGAGCGCGAGCAGCAGACCTTCCTCGACCGCTACGAGGACTACATCTACCTGTTCGCCTTCTTCGGCGGCACGATCGGCTCCGGCTTCGCCTGGATCGGCCAGCGCCTCGCCCGCAAGCGCCGGGAGCGCGTCGATTTCGTCCTCGACCGGCTGCTCGACATCATGCGCGAGGTGCGCGCGGCGACCAGCGCCGCCGAACTCGACGCGATCGCGATCGAGACCGATGGGCTGGTGGCCGACGTCGTCTGCTACGCCCGCGAGCGCAGCATCGACGCGCGGACGGTCAGCGCCCTGATCCTGGCGGTCGACGGCGTGCACGCGGCCATCGCCGACGCGCGGCGTCAGACGAGCGAGACCGAGCCCCGGGCCGCGACCCGCAACCGCACGGCGCGGCTGCTCGCCCTCGACCTGCCGGCCGCGGAATAGCGGCGGGCGCCGCATGGCTGGCGGCGTAGGGATATCATGCTAACGGGAACCATGTTCGATCCCGTCGCCGCCCTCGATACGGTCCTTGAGAACCTCGACCGCGAGGCCCGCGAGCCCACCAAGCTCCGGGCCGCGCTGGTGCCGCAGCTGCGCCGGGTGATCGAGGAGGGCCACCGGGCCGCCGAGGCGCAGCTCCTCGAGGATCGCAACGGGCTGCTCTGCGCGCAGACGCTGTCGAACCTCACCGACGCGGTGGTCCGGGCGATCCACGACGCCGTGGTCTGGCGGCTCTACCCCAACGACAACCCGTCGACCGGCGAGCAGCTCGCCGTGGTCGCCACCGGCGGCTACGGCCGGGGCACGATGGCGCCGGGCTCGGACATCGATCTGCTGTTCCTGCTGCCCTACAAGCAGACCGCGTGGTCCGAGAGCGTCGTCGAGGGGATGCTCTACGTCCTGTGGGACCTGAAGCTGAAGGTCGGTCACGCCACCCGCTCGGTCGAGGAGTGCCTGCGCGAGGCGCGGGCCGACATGACGATCCGCACCGCCCTCCTGGAGGCGCGGTTCCTGTTCGGCACCCGTGTCCTCTACGAGGAGCTCGTGACGCGCTTCGACGCCGAACTCGTGGTCGGCTCCGCCGCCGAGTTCGTGGAGGCGAAGCTGCGCGAGCGCGACATGCGCGTGTCCAAGGCCGGCACCTCGCGCTACCTCGTCGAGCCCAACGTCAAGGACGGCAAGGGCGGCCTGCGCGACCTGAACACGCTGTTCTGGATCGCCAAGTACACCTACCGGGTCCGCGACCAGATCGAGCTCGTGAGCGCCGGCCTGTTCACCCCGGAGGAGTACGCGCTGTTCGAGCGCTGCGAGGAGTTCCTGTGGCGGGTGCGCTGCCACATGCACTTCGCCACGAAGCGCGCCGAGGAGCGCCTGTCCTTCGGCCTGCAGCCGCGGATCGCCGAGCGCTTCGGCTACGAGGCCCGCGGCGGCCTCTCCGGCGTCGAGCGCTTCATGAAGGCCTATTTCCGCATCGCCAAGGATGTCGGCGATCTCACCGCCATCGTCTGCGCGGAGCTGGAGGCGCGCCACGCCAAGCGCACGCCGGTGCTCGACCGCTGGATCGGCCGGTTCCGCGACCGCTTCCGGGCGACCGCCATGGAGGCGGAGGATTTCTGGATCGACCACGGCCGGGTGAACCTGCGCGCGGAGGACGCCTTCGAGCGCGACCCGGTCAACCTGATCCGGCTGTTCTGGCTCGCCGACCGGCACAACCTCGCGATCCACCCGGATGCCAAGCGGCTGGCCAACCGGTCCCTGCGCCTCGTCAACCCGTCGCTGCGCGTGGACCCCGAGGCGAACCGGCTGTTCGTCGAGATCCTGACCTCGCGGAACGCGCCGGAGGAGGCGCTGCGCGAGATGAACGAGGCGGGCGTGCTCGGCCGGTTCATCCCGGATTTCGGCCGCATCGTCGCGATGATGCAGTTCAACATGTATCACCACTTCACGGTGGACGAGCACCTGCTGCGCTCGGTCGGCGTGCTGGCGGACATCGAGTCGGGCCGGGCCCAGGAGACCTACCCGCTGGTCTCGCGCCTCGTGCACTCGATCCACAACCGCACCGCGCTCTACGTGGCGATCCTGCTGCACGACATCGCCAAGGGCCGGCCGGAGGATCACTCGATCGCGGGCGCCGCCATCGCCGAGAAGCTCTGCCCGCGCTTCGGCCTGAATCAGGCCGAGACCGAGACGGTGCGCTGGCTCGTCGAACACCACCTGCTGATGTCGATGACCGCGCAGAGCCGCGACCTCTCGGATGCCAAGACCATCGAGCGTTTCGCCGCGAGCGTGCAGAGCCTGGAGCGGCTGAAGCTCCTGACCATCCTGACGGTGGCCGACATCACCGCCGTCGGACCCGGCGTCTGGACAGCCTGGAAGGGCACGCTGCTCCGCACGCTCTACGACGAGACCGAGGTCTACCTGTCGGGTGGCCATTCCGAGATCGCCCGCACCGACCGGGTGCGCCTCGTCCAGATGGGCCTGCGGGAGCAGCTGCCCGGCTGGGGCTCGGAGGAGTTCGACACCTACGCGGCCCGCCACAGCCAGGCCTACTGGCTCAAGGTCGACGGCACGCGCCAGCTCAAGAACGCGATCTTCCTGCGCGACGTCGTGCGCGACGGGCGGACCAGCGCGACCGACGTGGCCCTCGATCCCGTCCGGGGCGTGACCGAGATCACGGTCTACTCGCCGGACCATCCCCGCCTGCTCGCCATCGTCACCGGCGCCTGCGCGGCGGCCGGCAGCAACATCGTCGACGCGCAGATCTTCACCACCACGGACGGGTTCGCCCTCGACACGATCTTCATCTCCCGCGCCTTCGAGCGCGACGACGACGAGCTGCGGCGGACCAAGCGCATCACCGCGGCGATCGAGCGGGCGCTCAAGGGGGAGATCAAGATCGCCGACCTCGTGGCCGACAAGCACCCGCCGACGAGCACCCGCGCCAAGACCTTCCCGGTCCCGCCGGACGTCATCATCGACAACGCCCTGTCGAGCCGGGAGACCGTGGTGGAGATCACCGGCCTCGACCGGCCGGGCCTGCTCTACGAGCTGACCACCGCCTTCAGCCGGCTGTCGCTCAACATCACGTCGGCGCACGTGGCGACCTTCGGCGAGCGCGCCGTGGACGTCTTCTACGTCACCGACCTGACCGGCACGCGGGTGACGCAGCCCGACCGGCAGGCCGCGATCCGGGCCGCCGTGATGGACGTGTTCGCGCACGACGTCGCGACCCTCAAGGCCGAGGGTCTGGAGGCGCTCGTGGCGGCGCCGCCGCCGCGCGAGGCGTGAGCGTGCGGGTTGATTTCGCGGCCCCGTGGCCAGATATCAGCGCCGATTCCATCATCCCTCACCGATTCCCGCCCACGACTGAAACGTGATGACGAGCAACGACATGCCCCAGGATGACCAGCGCCAGACCACGGTCGAAGCCGGTGCCGGCGCGGCCCAGGATCCCGCGCCCGCGGGTCAGGGCAGCGAGTCGGCCACCGTCGATCCGGTCGCGGAGGCCCTGGCCCTGCTGACCGCCGAGCGCGACGAGCTCAAGGACCGGACGCTGCGCACCCTCGCCGAGATGGAGAACCTGCGCCGCCGGACGGAGCGCGAGGTCGCCGACGCGCGCGCCTACGCGGTGACCAACTTCGCCCGGGACGTGCTCAACGTCGCCGACAACATCCGCCGCGCCCTCGATAGCGTCCCGGCCGACGCGAAGGCCACGGCCGACGGCGCCCTGAAGGGGCTGATCGACGGGATCGAGCTCACCGAGCGCGACCTCGCCAAGACCCTCGAGCGCCACGGCGTCAAGATCGTCGAGCCGCAGGGCCAGAAGTTCGACCCGAACCGCCATCAGGCGATGTTCGAGGTGCCGAACGCGGAGGTTCCGGCCGGCACCGTCGTGCAGGTCGTGCAGGCGGGCTACGTCATCGGCGAGCGCGTGCTGCGCCCGGCCCTGGTCGGCGTCGCCAAGGGTGGCCCGAAGGCGGCCGCCAACCCGGCCGACGCCGCCTGAGCGGTCACCGCGGCGTGCCCTACTGACAGGGCAGCGCCGCGGCGAAATCCGAGATGAACTGCGCGGTCTGGCGGGTCTGGGCCGGCGCGGCCGGATCCCGGGCGACGAGCCCCGCCTCGACGCGGAGGCGGTGGTTGCAGGCGCAGGTCGGCAGCGTTCCCGCGGTCGGCTCGGGGGAGCAGGCGTCGTGGTGCGCGCAGGCGAGGTCCAGCGCGTCGATCGGCGGGTAGCCGGGGCCGCGGCTGCCGGGGCCGCAGAAGTTCCCGTAGATCAGGATGGCGCCCCGCCCGGCGGGCCCGGGCGGGACGATCTCCTGGGCCCGCGCCGGGACGGCGCAGGCGGCGAGCGCGACGGCGAGCAGCCTTGTCGTGAGGGAGGTCGTGCTGGGAATGCTCACGGCCGATCCTCTCGGAGAGAGACCCTGGTCCCGCGGGGTGCGACCCGCGCGGTATCCGGCTTCACCGACAGCCCTCGGCCGTGGACAGGCTCGCGCGGCCGACGGATTCGCGAAGCCGAACGCCGGGCATTGCGGCCCAGCTCGACCGTCCCGTCAAGCTCTCGGCCTGCGAATACTACTCAGAATCGGTAATTCACACCGGCCCGGACCAACGCGAGGCCGGAATCCTGTTTGCCGGCGCCATAAAATGCCGGAACACTGGCGTTGTAGTACGTGGCGGCGGTCGTTCCGCGGCCGAGATGGAGGTAGAGGGCCTCCACCTTGGCGGAGAGCTTCTCGGTGAAGGCGTACTCGATGCCGCCGCCGGCCGCGTAGCCGGTCCGGTCGGTCGACGGCAGGGTGTAGGGGTAGGAGGCCGCGTAGGTCGAGCGCGCCCCGCCGCCGTACGCGAAGCCGCCGGTGCCGTAGACGAGGACCCGGTCGAACGCGTAGCCGAGCCGGGCGCGGACCGTGCCGGAATAGTCGAGGCTCGGTCGGACGCTGTAGTACGGCGCGGTGCCGAGATAGGCGGCGTCCGCCTTGGCGAAGGCCGTCCCCTGGATGTCGGTCTCGACGCCGACGACGACGCCGGAACCCGGCGTGAACTGATAGTTGTAGCCGACCTGGCCGCCGCCGGCGAAGCCGCCGGACCGGCCGCCGCCCGTGACGGTGCCGTAGGTGGGGTCGGTGAAGCCGCCGCTGCCGGTCGGGAACGCGTACCCGGCGTTCACGCCGGCGTAGAAGCCGGTCCAGGTGAAGACCGGCAGCGACGGCGGCGGCGGCGGCGGCGCGCGGCGGGGCAGATCCGCCGCCTGGGCGGCGAGGGCCAGGCAGCCGAAAGCGGCGCCCGCGAGGGCTGCGTGAATTCGAGCGTTCATGGGTGTCTCGTTCTGGAACGCGGCGGCGCCGCAGGATCAGAGGGCCAGGAGGAGCAGGCCGACGACGGTCACGGACAGGATCAGGCAGAGGGCGAGATCGAGGATGGCCGCTCCGCCGCAGGTCGGCACAGCGCGGGCGCTCCCGGAGACGAACAGGGCGTTCACGACCGGACCCACTGGTTCTCGTCGGAACGGGCCGCGATCCTCGCGGTCCGCGCGGCGCGCCCGGGCACGACGGCGTTCGAGGATGCCGCCGCCCCGCCTGAGGGGAAGGCGGGAGCGGCGGCCTGCGGCGCCCGCGATGAACTGGCGCGGTGGACCGTTTCCGCGACAGCGACACCGAGGACGGGCAGCGAGAGCGCGGCGACGACGCAGACGAGGCGCCGGAGCCGCGGAAGGGTGTCGCTCGGGCGCGGGCGGCCCGCCGGGGCCACGGGCAGCGTGAGCGGCGGCAGGGACTTCGCCACGAGGATGCGCGTTTCAACCGTCATCGGCCGGTGCCTCCGGACTGGCGTGGGAAATTTGACCACGAGATCGGTGTACGTGTGCAAAAATCCCACGTCAACGCGAAAAGCGCGCTCGCGTGTGCGCCGCCACACCCGGTGGGATTGTATCCCACGACGCGAGCCGTCACGATGCGCCGATGTCTGAGACTGCCGATACACCGCGGGAGGGCGCCAGCCTGCACGCGCCGCTGGCGCGGCTGCTGCGCCCTCTCGTGCGCCTGCTCGTCGCCCGCGGCATCACTTTCCCGGCGCTCACGGACCTGCTGCGCGAGCTCTACGTGAACGTCGCCGAGTACGACTTCGCTCTCACCGGCAAGGAGCAGACCGACAGCCGCGTCTCCCTCCTCACCGGCATCCACCGCAAGGAAGTTCGGCGCCTGCGGGGCGCCGGTGCTCCGGTCAGCGCCGTGCCGGCGGTCGTCTCCCGCACCAGTCGGATCATCGCCCGCTGGATCGCCGACCCGACCTTCACCGATCCGCAGGGCCAGCCCCTGAAGCTCCCGCGCACGGCCGAGGGCGGCGCGCCCTCGTTCGAGTCGCTGGTCGCGGGCGTGACGCGGGATCTCCGGCCCCGCGCTGTCCTCGACGAGTGGCTCGACCGCGGGCTGGCCTTCACCGATCCGCAGGACCGGATCGTGCTGGCGGAGGCCGCCTACGTCCCCCGTGGCGACGGCGCCGAGGGGCCGCAGCTCTACTATTTCGGCCGCAACCTGCACGACCACATCGCGGCCGCGGTCGCCAACATCGTCGGCGACGCGCCCCGCTTCCTGGAGCGGGCGGTCCACTACGACGGATTGTCCGAGGACCTCGCGATCAGGCTCGAGGAACGCGCCCGCGAGATCGCCATGGAGGCGCTGCAGCAGGCCAACCGGGAGGCGCACGCCGCCTGCCAGACCGATCCCGGCGGCACGCATCGCTGGAACTTCGGCCTCTACGTCTACACCGAGGCGGCGCCGCCGGCGCGGCAAGCGGACGAGCGGTGAGAGGCCGGCCGGTGCGCGCCTCGCTCAACCGCCGGTTCGTCCTGCGCCTGCTCGCTGGCGCCGCGACCCTGCTGCCCGGCACGATCCGGTCGCAGGAATCGCCGCGCGACCAGGGCATCGGCGGCACCGGCATGATGCGGACCGACGAGCCGCGGAACGGGTCCCTCGGCGAGGGCGACCGCGGCATCGGCGGCACCGGCGTGATCGGCACGATCCGCCGCTTCGGCTCGATCGTCGTCAACGACCTGCGCATCGCCTACCCACCCGAGGTGGAGGTGCGCATCGACGGCACGGCCGCGAGAGCCGCCGACCTGAAGATCGGGCAGGTCGTCCACGTGGTGGCGCGGCCCGAGGGCGGCGGGCTCGCCACGCGGCGGATCGACGTCACCAGCGAGGTGGTCGGGCCGGTGGAATCGGTCGCGCCGGGGCGGCTCGTGGTGCTCGGGCAACGGGTCTCGACCGCCGGTCTCAGCGGCGCGTGGCAGCCGGGCGCGCGGGTCGCGGTGAGCGGGCTGCGCCGGCCCGACGGCGTGATCGTGGCGAGCCTGATCGAGCCGCGGGATTCCGGTCCCGACCGCGTCGCCGGCCCGGTGCGGCGTCTCGCGGGCGGCCTCGGGATCGGCGGCCTCCGGCTCGCGGGCGCCGACGCCCTGCCGCCGGGCAAGCGCGCCCTGGTGACGGGCCGTGCTGCGAACGGAGTCCTCACCGTGACCAGCGCCGCGCAGGTCGGCCTGCCCTTCCCGCCGGGTCTGAAGCGGGTGTCGATCGAGGCCTATATCGGCCGGGCCGGCAGCGGGCTCGACATCGGCGCGGGCTACGCCGTGGCGGGCCGTCCGGTCGCGCGGGTTCCGCGCGACGGGAGCGTGCGGGCGGTGCTGACCGCGGCGATCGCGCGGGACGGGGACCTGACGGTGGAGCGGCTGCGGATCGAGAACCGCGTCGCGCCCGAGCCGCAGCAACCGGACGCCCCGCGGTTCGAGCGGGAGCGCGACCGGCTCGACCTGCGCAACCTCCCCGACGAGTTGCCCGGCCGCTTCGGCGCCGGGTCCGGCGGCCGCCAGGGTGGCCTGGGCGGCATCGGCGAGCCGCGCGGCCCCGCGATCGACACCCGGCCGGGCGGTGCGGTCGTCCCCGGATCGGAGGGCCCCGGCGGCTTCGGGGCGCCCCGCGGCGGCTTCGGCGGCGCGCCGTCCGCAGGCCCCGGGGCGTTCCCGGTCGGACCCGGGGGCTTCGGCGGCCCGCCCGGCGGACCCGGCCCGGCCCCGGGCGGAGGCGGCTTCGGCGGCGGCTTCGGCGGTCCTGGCGGTCCCGGCGGTGGTCGACGCTAGGGCAGCGTGTGCTGAGCACCGGAGCGCGCGGGACAGGGACGCTTCAGGCCTCCGCCTCCCGATCGAGCAGCGCGCGCTTGCGCGCGACGCCCCAGCGATAGCCCGACAGGGCGCCGTCCGAGCGCACGACGCGGTGGCACGGAATGGCCACCGCGACCGGGTTCGCCCCGCAGGCCTGCGCGACGGCGCGCGTCGCCGTCGGAAGGCCGATCGCCCGGGCGATCTCCGCGTAGGTCGCGGTGGAGCCGACCGGGATCTCGCGCAGCGCCGCCCAGACCCGCTGCTGGAACGCCGTGCCGCGAATGTCGAGCGGCAGGTCGAGGCCGGTGCCCGGGGCCTCCACGAACCCGATGACCTGCGCCATCCAGCCCTCGAAGGCCGGGTCGCCGCCCTCGATCTCCGCGGCGGGGAAGCGGTCCTGGAGATCGTGCAGGAGCGGCTCGGGCGCGTCCCCGAGGAGGATCGCGCAGACGCCCGCCTCGGTGGCGGCGACGAGGATCGCCCCGAGGCTGCAGGCGCCGATGCCGAACCGGATGCGCAGGCCCGCGCCGCCCGTCCGGTAGGCGGCGGGCGCCATGCCGAGGCGCGGCGCGCCACCCGCGTAGAACCGGCTCGCCGCGCCGTAGCCGGCCTCGTAGAGCGCCTCCGTCACCGACGCGGCGCCGGGCAGCCGCCGCGCCACCGCGGCGGCGCGGTGGGCGGCCGCGTAGGCCTTGGGGGTCACGCCGGTGACGTCCTTGAAAACCCGGTGGAAGTGGTAGGCGCTCAGGCCGGCGGCGCGCGCGAGCGCGGCGAGGGACGGCATCGTCTCGGCTGTCTCGATCGAGCGGCAGGCGCGGGCGACCGCCTCGGCCCGGCGCTCGGCGAGGGCGGGCTCGTCCGGACGACAGCGCCGGCACGGCCGGAAGCCGGCCGCCTCGGCCTCGGCGCAGGTCCGGTGGAAGCTGACATTCTCGGGGCGCGCCGCGCGCGCGGCGCAACTCGGCCGGCAGTACACCCCGGTGGTGCGGACCGCGTACACGAAGGTGCCGTCGGCCCGCGCGTCGCGGGCGGCGAGGGCTGCCCAGCGCGCGGCATCGTCGGGGTCTGTCGCGGGTACAGGGCTCATGGCGGCGGCACTATGCGGCTTGGCGTAGGCGTTGAGGAGGGGCATGACGGGGCCTGCCGGGTGGTGGATGACGCGCGCAGGACTGTGTCGGTCCGCTGCCGCGCCGGCATCCCGCTCCTTGCGGCCGAATTCGATATCCGCGGCGGCCGCCGGGACGGGCGTTTCGCCCCCACGAGTGCGCCATGGCTTCGACTACGCCCGACCACATCCATGTCGGCCAGGACGGTTGGCTGTTCCTGAAGACGGGAACGAACGACGTGCTCGGCCAGTACGAGCGGCCGGAGGAGACGACCGAGCTGATCTGGCAGTGGCGCAGCCTCGTGACGACGCGAGAGCGGCGCCTGCGCGCCCAGGGGATCCTGTACCGCCACGTCGTCGCCCCGGAGAAGCTGATGATCTACGATCACCGGCTCGACGGGCTCGCCATCCGGCCGAGCGCGTCGCCGGCCTACCGGCTCCTCCACAGCGAGCCCCCGGCGGGCCGTTTCCCGGGTCCGGTCGGTCTGTACGCGGCTTGGCGCCGACGGAAGCGCTGGCGGCAGACCTGCATCGACCTGGTCACGCCGATGCGGGCGCAGCGCGACGCGGCCGACCTCTACTGCCGGACCGACACCCACTGGTCCGCCGACGGCTGCTATCTCGCCTACGCGGAGATCTGCCGGGCGCTGGGCGCCGAGCCCCGGCAGGATCTGCGGGAGCGGCCGTCCTTCGAGACCGACCACGACGGCGATCTGGGCAGCGCCTTCGATCCGCCCCGGCGGGCGCGCTCGCGCACCGTCCAGATGCAGCAGGACGCGGTCCGGATCTACGGCAGCCCGATCGTCGAAGCCCGGGAGAAGGCCGGCCTGCTGCACACGCTGCATGTCGGCGCGCACGTGATCTACGGGAACACGAAGGCCACCGACCCGCGCCGATTGGCGCTGTTCGGCGATTCCTTCTCTCACGTCATGCCGTACATGCTGACGATCATGCTGGCCGAGACGTTCCGCGAGGTGCACTTCGTCTGGAGCACCTCGCTGGACTGGTCGTACATCGAGCGCGTCCGCCCCGACATCGTGCTGACCGAGGTGGCCGAGCGCTTCATGGTTCAGCTGCCCGACGACACCTTCTCGGTGGAGCGCTACGCGCAGGACCGCTTCGGGGCCGAGCTCGCGGCGGCCGGCACCTGAGGAACGGACGTGGGCTTCAAGACCGTCTCGCGTCCCGGAGCGGGAGCTCCGTCATTCCGGGACTGCGTGGCAGCGGCCGGCATTCAGAACCTCGGCGGGCCCCTTCGAGCCGGGGCTCGCCTGCGGCGCACCGGAATGGCGGTGCGTTCGTCTCACGGGTAGCGAGACCCGGCCGGGCGGCGACGCCTCTCAGGCCTGCAGCTTCGCGACCAGCGCGTCCGAAAGGGCGAAGTTGACGTAGACGTGCTGGACGTCGTCCTGATCCTCGATCACCTCGACGAGGCGGATCAGCTTCTCGCCGGTCTCGTCGTCGACGTTGATGGTATTCTGCGCCTTCCAGATCAGGCCCGTGCGGGCGGGCTCACCGAACCGCGCCTCGAGGGCCTTCGTGACCTCGCCGTAGGAATCCTGGGCGCAGATGACCTCGTGGCCGTCCTCGCCGGAACTGACGTCGTCGGCGCCGGCCTCGATCGCCGCCTCCAGCATCGTGTCGGCATCGGCCACGGAGGCGGGATAGGCGATCACGCCGACGCGGTCGAACATGAAGGCGACGGCCCCGGTCTCGGCGAGGCTGCCGCCGGACTTGGTGAAGGCCGAGCGCACGTCCGAGGCGGTGCGGTTGCGGTTGTCGGTCTGCGCCTCGACGATCAGCGCGGCGCCGCCGGGCCCGTAGCCCTCGTAGCGGATATCCTCGTAGTTCTCGCCGTCGGCGCCGGCGGCCTTCTTGATGGCGCGCTCGATATTGTCCTTGGGCATGTTCTCGGCGCGGGCCGCCAGGATCGCGGCACGCAGGCGCGGGTTCATCGCCGGGTCGGGCGTGCCGAGCTTGGCCGCCACCGTGATCTCGCGGGCGAGCTTGCCGAACACCTTCGAGCGGACGGCGTCCACCCGGCCCTTCCGGTGCATGATGTTCTTGAACTGCGAATGGCCTGCCATGACGGTTCAGACTTTTGTTCGTTGGCGAGGGCGGGCGTGCGGGACCCCGCCGTCGCGGCTGTGAGGTCGCGCCGTATATAGGCCGCCGCCTTCGGACGAAGCAACGCGCCCGCCGCCGTCCGATACAGCGTCGGCGGACAGGCTCGCCCGGACTTCGCAATCCCGTGACCGCGGAAAGAACGGCCGCCTCGGGCGTTGGCGCTGGACTTCACGCGCAGCTGGGAACCCGATGTCGAGCCGGAACGGACGCAGCACGGTCATGGTCACGGGTGCGAGCGCCGGCGTCGGCCGCGCTGTCGCCCACGAGTTCGCCCGGCACGGGTGGAACGTGGGGCTGATCGCGCGCGGCGAGGCGGGGCTGCGGGGCACGATCCGCGACGTCGAGCGGGCCGGAGGCCGGGCCCTGGCCTTCGCGGCCGACGTCGCCGACGCGGAGGCCGTCGCCCAGGCGGCCGACGAGCTGGCCGAGGCGTTCGGCGGCATCGACGTCTGGGTCAACAACGCGATGGTGACGGTCTACGCGCCCGTTCAGGAGACGAGCCCGGAGGAGTTCCACCGCGCCACCGCGGTGACCTATCTCGGCCAGGTGCACGGCACGCTGGCGGCGCTCCGCCACATGGTGCCGCGCGACCGGGGCACGATCGTGCATGTCGGCTCGGCGCTCGCCTACCGGTCGATCCCGCTCCAGGCGAGCTACTGCGCCGCGAAGGCCGCCGTGCGGGGCTTCGTCGATTCCCTGCGCAGCGAGCTGCTGCACGATCGCAGCCGGGTACGCCTGACGATGGTGCAGCTTCCGGCCGTGAACACGCCGCAGTTCGACTGGGCCCGCTCGCGGCTGCCGCGCAAGCTCGAGCCGGTGCCGCCGATCTACCAGCCCGAGGCCATCGCCCGGCACGTCTTCCGAGCGGCGCACGACGCGCCGCGGGAAATGTGGATCGGGGCCTCGGCCTGGAAGGCGATCATCGGGAACATGCTGATTCCGGGCTGGATCGACGGCTACCTCGCCCGGCACGGCTATCGCGGGGAGATGACCGGCGTGCAGGCACAGAAGAACCGCCCCGACAACCTCTACGACCCGGTGGACACCGATCCCGGCGCCCACGGCCGCTTCGACGCCCGCGCGACCGGCGACGTCGCGGCGGCCGATCCCCGCTGGCTCAAGTTCGGGCTCGCGGCCGCGCTCGGTGTCGTCGCCGGCACGATGCTGTTCGCCACCGAGGCGCACGGACGTGCGGATGCCCGCGCCGACCGCCGGCTGGGCCGACGCTAGGACCCGGGCCTTCGCGGGCCCGTCGCGCCGCCGCGAGGGCCTCGCCCACGGGGCCACGTCGCGCCCCGTGGGCGCGGGCCTCTGGGAGGATCCGGTGCCGGTCACGGACCGTCGCGATCCGGTGCGCGGCGCGCTCGCCGGCGGGGCTGCCCTGGGTCTCGGCAGCGGCGCCCGGCCGAAGGCCGGGCCACACGGCAGTCGCGATCGCATCGGGGACGGACGCCCTCTGGCCCGGTCCGACGTGACCGACATCCCGACCCTCTTCCTGAAGCACCCGGACTGGCACGTGATGTACGATCGCGATGCCGATCAGGCGCAGGCGACGGGTCGGGCTACCGGCCGGTGCCCATCGCCTCGAACGGCGCGCTCTGACCGTCCGGCGCTTCGTGCCACCGGATCAGGGCGGCCAGATCCACGACCCCGCCGGGCCACGCGACGCCCGCGAGGTGCCGATGCGGCCGCTCCGGCTCGCCGAGATCCGAGACAGCCGAGAAGGCGCCGTCGAGCCGGTGGCTCTCGGTGTAGCGGCTCCGGGTCGCGAGGACCG
This sequence comes from Methylobacterium sp. ME121, assembly GCF_000974725.1. NCBI lineage: Bacteria > Pseudomonadati > Pseudomonadota > Alphaproteobacteria > Hyphomicrobiales > Methylobacteriaceae > Methylobacterium > Methylobacterium sp. ME121. Next base: position 141,266 of record NZ_BBUX01000006.1, on the reverse strand, counting down.
GCAGACCGGCGGAACGGGCCGAGCTGATGCCGGCGGCCGAATCCTCGAAGGCCACCGCCTCGGAGGCCGGGATGCCCAGACCGGCGAGCGCCAGCAGGAAGACGTCGGGTGCGGGCTTCTTGCGGCTCGCCTCGTCGCCGGCCGCGATCACGTCGAAGGGCGCGGCGCCCGGCGGGAAGTTGGCGGCGAGCAGCCGGTCGACGTTCGGGCGGCTCGTCGTGGTGGCCACGGCGAGCCGGATTCCCGCCGCCCGGGCCTCGGCGATCAGCCGGGCGATCCCGGGACGCAGCGGCAGGCCGTGCTGCGCGACGAGGTCGCCGTAGGCGCGCGTCTTGCGGGCGTGGATCTCCGGCGCGCGCGCGTGGAGCGCCTCCGCGTCCGCCGGGTGCGCGCTGTCGATGAAGTGGGCGAGCCGCTCCTTGCCGCCCATGACGGCCAGCAGGTCGGCGTAGAGCGCCTCGTCCCACCGCCAGGGCAGGCCGAGCTCCGCGAAGGCGCGGTTGAACGCCTGCCGGTGCAGATCCTCCGTCTCGGCGAGGGTCCCGTCGACGTCGAAGATCAGCGCCCTCAGCACGACAGGTCGCGACCGGAGGCGCCCTCCGCGCCCTCGCGGATCGCCGCGATGCGCTCGGCGTAGGCGTCCGGGCCGCCGCTGAACACGGCGTTGCCGGCAACGAACGTGTCGGCCCCGGCGCGGCTCGCGACCTTCACGGTCTCGGGATCGATCCCGCCGTCGACCTGGATGCGGATGTCCCGGCCCGCCACCATGGCGCGCACCCGCGCCACCGATTCCATCGCGCCCTTGACGAAGCTCTGGCCGCCGAAGCCGGGATTGACGGTCATCACCAGCACGAGATCCACGAGGTCGAGCACCGGCTCGACCATGGCGGCCGGCGTGCCCGGGTTGATCGCCACGCCGGCGCGCTTGCCGAGGTCGCGGATGGTCTGAAGCGAGCGGTGGATGTGCGGCCCGGCCTCGGCGTGGACCGTGATGCCGTCGGCGCCGGCCTGCGCGAACGCCGCCAGGTACGGATCCGCTGGCGCGATCATCAGGTGCACGTCGAAGTATTTCTGGGTGTGGGGCCGGAGCGCCTTCACCACCGGCGGCCCGAAGGTGATGTTGGGCACGAAATGGCCGTCCATCACGTCGAGGTGGATCCAGTCGGCCCCGGCCGCGTCCACGGCGCGCGTCTCCTCGGCGAGCTTCGAGAAGTCGGCGGACAGGATCGACGGGGCGATGACGGGTGCGAGCATGGGAGGCTTTCGGGATCGGCTCAGGCCAGCCGGCGGCGGCGCTCGACGAGCTGCATGATCATCGGTGTCAGGATCAGCTGCATCGCCAGGTCGAGCTTGCCGCCGGGGATCACGATGGAGTTGGCCCGGCTCATGAAACTGTCGTGAATCATGGAGACGAGATACGAGAAGTCGATCCCCTTCGGGTCCTTGAAGCGGATCACGACCATCGATTCGTCGGCGGTGGGAATCCAGCGGGCGATGAACGGGTTCGACGTGTCGACCGTCGGCACCCGCTGGAAGTTGATGTCGGTGAACGAGAATTGCGGGCAGATGGTCTGCACGTAGTCGGGCATGCGCCGCAGGATCACGTCGGTCACCGCCTCGGTGGAGTAGCCGCGGAACGAGCGGTCCCGGTGCAGCTTCTGGATCCATTCGAGGTTGATCACCGGCACGACGCCGATCTTCAGGTCGGCGTAGCGGGCGATGTCGACGTCCTGATCGGCGACGCAGCCGTGCAGGCCCTCGTAGAACAGCAGGTCGGAATCGGGTGGGAACGTCTCCCAGTCCGAGAAACTGCCCTCCGGGATGCCGTAGGCCTGCGCGTCGTGCTGATCGTGGGCGTAGTGACGGGTCCGGCCCGTCCCGGACTCGGCGTAGCTGCGGAATACCGCCTCCAGCTCGGGCAGGAGGTTGGCCCGCGGCGCGAAGTGGGACAGTGTCGGCTCGTTCGCCATCATCGCCCGCATCGTGTCGCGGTCGAAGGCGTGGAAGCCGTCCCCCTCGATGAAGACCGCCCGCACGTCCTCGCGGCGGAAGATCTGCTCGAAGGTGTTGCGCACCGAGGTGGTCCCGGCCCCGGAGGAGCCGGTCACCGAGATGATGGGGTGCCGCGCCGACATGCCTTTACGACTTCACGGTGCGGTTATGACCGCATCAGGCCGCGCTGGCCGAAGAGCGGCGAGCGGCCGGCATCGGGCTTGCCGCCGGCATAGTAGGTGGCGACGCACGTCACCTCCTCGGTGGAGCCGCAGACCAGCGGCGCCCGCTCGTGGATGCCGTTGGCCACGATGTCGAGGATGCGGGTCTGGCCGTCGGTGGCGGCGCCCCCGGCCTGCTCGACCAGCATCGCCACGGGGGCGACCTCGTAGAGCAGCCGCAGGCGGCCGCGGGCGTAGTTCTTCCGGGCATCGCCCGGATAGAGGAACACGCCGCCGCGGGTCAGAACGCGCTGGATGTCGGCCACCAGGGAGGCGAGCCAGCGCATGTTGTAGTCCTTGTCGCGCGGCCCCTCGGTGCCGCGCTGGCAATCCTCGATATAGGCCTTCACCGGGGCGTCCCAGTGCCGGGCGTTCGAGGCGTTGATGGCGAACTCCTTGGTGGAGGGCGGCACCGACATGGCCGGGCTCGTCAGCTTGAACCGGCCCTCGGCACGGTCGAGCACGTAGGACTGGGTGCCCTCGCCGAGCGTCAGGATCAGCGCGGTGGCCGGGCCGTAGGTGACGAAGCCCGCGGCGATCTGCGTCGAGCCGGGGGTCGTGAACGAGGCCAGCGGGTTCGCGGGATCCTTGATCGACGGCCGGATGCCGAAGATCATCCCGACGGCCATGTTCACGCCGATGTTGGAGGAGCCGTCGAGCGGGTCGATGGCGACGGCCAGAGGCGCGTCCGGGTTCAGGCGCATCACCTCCTCGGCCTCCTCGGAGGCGACCTCGGCGACCGGGGCGCCCCGCAGCGCCGCGGTCACGCTCTCGTGGGCGATGACGTCGAGGGCCTTCTGGACGTCGCCGTCGCTGTTGTGATCGCCGGCCGCCGCGAGGTCGCCGCCGAGCGCGCCGCGCCCGATGCGCTCGCTGATCTCCACCGCCGACCGCGCCACGGCCGCGACCACCGCGGCGGCGTCCTTCAGCGCCGGATTGGCGTCCACGGCCTGCGCCAGGCAGGTCTCGAGGGGGGTCCCGATCGCCGCTGAAATTGCCATCGGCCTACTCCTCCTGCTCGGATCCCGTCCGCCGGGATCGCGCGTTCCGCGCCGGCTCTGTAGCGGCCGCCTCGCTGCCAGGATAGCGGTCTCTGCCGCCGGATCGACAGGAACCCGCGGCCGGGCCTTCAAGATTTCTGTGCGATCTTGTGCCATAGGACGAAAAAAACGAGATGTCCGCCGAGAAATCCGCCATGCGCAACCTCTCCCTCAAGCAGCTTCAGGCGGTCGCTGCCGTGGCCCGCCTCGGCACCATGACCCGGGCTGCGCAGGAGCTGAACGTCACCTCGGCCGCCCTCTACGCGCGCATCCGCCAGCTCGAGGAGGAGGCCGGTCTGCTGCTGTTCGACCGGACGCCGGGCGGCCTCAAGCCGACCGATGCCGGCCGCGAGATGCTCTGGGCGATCGACAGCATCAACACGGTGCTGGAGACCTGCACCGACCGCCTGCGCACCCTGCGCGGCGCGGAGGGCGGGCGCGTGGCACTGGGCGTCGTCTCCACCGCCAAGTACTTCGCCCCGCAGGTGATCGCGGGCTTCGTCAAGAAGCACCCCGGCGTCGAGATCAGCCTGTCGGTGCGCAACCGCGGCCAGACCGTGGAGGCGCTCCGCGGCTACGAGATCGACTTCGCCCTGATGGGCCGCCCGCCCCGGGATTTCCCGATCGAGGCCGCCACGTTCGGGCCGCACCCGATCGTGCTGATCGCGCCGCCGGGCCATCCCCTGGCGGGCAGGACCGACCTGAACCGCGAGGACCTCGCCGACCAGCCGTTCTTCCTGCGCGAGGAGGGCTCGGGCACCCGCATGGTCTTCGAGGAGTTCATGAGCGGCGTCCTGGTCAAGCGGGCGCCGCTGGACATCGACACCGGGTCGAACGAGACCATCAAGCAGGCGGTGATGGCCGGGCTTGGGATCGCGCTGCTCTCGGTGCATTCCGTGGCGGCCGAGCTGGAGAGCGGGCGCCTCGTCCTCCTCAACGTCAGGGGCCTTCCGATCCGGCGCGACTGGTACGCGGTCCGGCGCGCCGACAAGGTGCTGGGTCCGGCCGCCTCCGCGGTCTGGTCCTACCTGATGTCGGAGGGCGCGCGCAGCCTCCCGGGCGTCGCCCAGAGCGGTCTCGTGCCGGCGGGAGCCAGGGCGTGAGCGCCGGCGTCGTCGTGGCCGGGGCCGGGCAGGCCGGCTTCCAGCTCGCCGCCTCCCTGCGGGAGGGCGGGTTCCGGAACCCGATCACCCTGGTGGGCGACGAGGCCGCCCTGCCCTACCAGCGGCCGCCCCTCTCGAAGGCCTACCTCGCCGGCAAGACCGACCAGGAGGGCCTGTTCCTGCGCCCGCCCGGCTTCTTCGCCGAGCACGCCGTCGCGCACCGTCCGGGGCTCCGCGCCGTCGCGATCGACCGGGACGCGCGCCGCCTGCAGCTCTCGGACGGCACCGACCTCCCTTACGACCACCTCGTGCTCGCCACCGGCGCGCGCAACCGCCCCCTGCCGGTCCCGGGCGCCGAACTCGCGGGCGTGCGCCAGCTGCGCGGCCTCGCGGATGCCGACGCCCTCAAGGAATCGCTCGCGACGGCCCGGGCCATCGTGGTCGTCGGGGCCGGCTTCATCGGGCTCGAATTCGCCGCCGTCGCGGCCGCGCGCGGCCTCCCGGTGACGGTGATCGAGGCGGCCGAGCGGCCCATGGCCCGGGCGGTCTCGTCCGAGATGGGCGCGTTCTTCCGCCGCGCCCACGCGGCGATGGGCGTGCGCTTCGCCTTCGGGGCCGGCGTGACGGCGATCGTCGGGCGGGACGGCCGCGCCGCCGGCGTCGCCCTGGCGGACGGACGGGAACTCGCGGCCGACCTGATCCTCGTGGGGATCGGCGTCCTGCCGAACCGGGAACTCGCCGCGGAGGCCGGCCTGCCGGCCGAGGACGGCGTGCGGGTCGACGCGTTCCTGGCGACGCCCGACCCGGCCATCTCGGCGATCGGCGACTGCGCCCGCTTCCCCATCCCCTTCGCCCGCGGGCTGACGCCGGACGGGACGGTGCGGATCGAGTCCGTGCAGAACGCCATCGACCAGGGCCGCTGCCTCGCGGCGCGGCTCACCGGCAAGCCGGCCTCCTACGGCGCGCTGCCGTGGTTCTGGAGCGACCAGGGTCCCCACAAGCTGCAGATCGCCGGCCTGTCGGGGCCCGGCGATGCCAGCGTCGTCCGCGGGACCGGCGACGCCTTCTCGGTCTTCCGCTTCCGCGACGGGCACCTGAGCGCGGTGGAATCCGTCGACCGGGCGGGCGACCACATGATCGCGCGGCGCCTGCTCACGGCCGGAACGCCGCTGACGCCCGACCAGGCGGCCGATCCGGACTTCGACCTGAAAGGTCTGGCGCTGCGGCGGCCCTGACCTCAGCTGGGGAACGCCACCGGCGCCGGCTTCTGCCGCAGGGCGATGGCCGTGGCGATCCCGAGCGCCAGGATGGTGACGGCGCACCCCAGGAGCGCCCCGAGCTGGCCGAGCCGGAGCAGCGCCTGCCCGATCACCGCGACGCCGAGCGCCTGACCGCAGAAGAACGAGAAGGCGTGGAGCGCCACCGCGGAGGCGCGGGCCTTGGGCGCGACCTCGGTGACCTGCGTCTGGTAGGTGTTGTGCAGCATGTAGAAGCCGAGGCCCATGGCGGTGAGCGCGGCGCAGTCGACCTGCCAGGAGCCCGCGAGCCCGACCACGGTGAGCGATGCGCCGCAGATCAGCCCGCCGCCGATCAGCATCCGCGGCAGGCCGAGCAGCCGCACCAGCAGCCCGACGAGCGCCGAGTAGAGCAGGCCGCCGACCGCGAACCCCGCCAGGACCAGACCGGCCTCGCGCGGGCCACCCTCCCCCCGCGCCTCGATCAGCGGCGCGAGATGCGGGAACACGCCGAAGATCGCGATCGCCTCGATGAACACCGCCGCGAACAGCACCCGCGCCCGCGGATTGCGCAGGATCGTCCGGTAGCGCGTCACCGCCTCGCCGAAGGCGGGGCGGCGGGCCGGGGCCCGGCCGGCCCGGTCGAAGCCGAAGACGGTCGCCGCACAGGCCAGGGCCGCCACCGCGGCGGTGACCGCGAAGACGCCGCGCCAGCCGATCGCCGCCTCGATCAGGCCCGCGAAGGTCGAGCCCGAGAGCTGGCCGAGGATCACCGCCACGAGGAAGCGCCCGATCGCCACCTGACGGCTCTCCATCGGCACCCGGTCGCCCAGGAGCGCCAGCGAGAGCGGGATGCAGCCGCCCGCGGCCGCCCCCGCCAGCATGCGCAGGCCGAACAGGCTGCCGATATCCGGCGCGACGCTGCACAGCGTCAGCGCGACGGCGAGCACCGCGAGGCAGGTGCTCATCACCCGCTCCTTGCCGAGCGCGTCGCCGATCGGGCCGAGCACCGGCTGGATGAAGGCGTAGGGCAGCGCGAAGGCGGTGGAGAGGAGCGCCACCGTGTGGGCGTCGCTCGCGAGATCCCGCGCGAGCACGCCGACCAGGGGCTCGACCGAGCGGAGCGCGAAGGTGCTTCCGAACCCCGCGCAGGCCAGCACGAGGATCAGCCGCGGGATCGACGTGGCCGGCGGCGCGGAGACGGCCGCACGGGACGAGAGAGCCGGCTCTGTGCTGTCGGTCATGGCACGCTTCGCGACGCGGGCGGGATCAGACTCGCGGCATCGCATCTCCCTCGCCGGAGCGGAACCCCGCCGCGCGACAGATCAGTGCGCGTAGAACGCGGGATCCGAATTGTCGGTCGGGTGCGCGAAGGCCCAGCGCAGGGCCGACGACAGCGGCACGTTGTAGTTGAGGCCGCGCGGCGGCACGGGCCTCAGGAACCAGCGGTCGTACAGCGCCGTGATCTCGGGGCTCCGGTAGAGATCGGCCGTCGCCCGGTCGACCACCGCCTTGAAGGCCGGGTCGTCCTTGCGCAGCATGATCCCGTAGGGCTCCGGGTTGGACAGGGTCTCCTCGCTGACCACGTAGGCGGCGGGCTCTTTGGACTGGGCCGCGATCACGCTGAGTTGCACGTCGTCCATGACGAAGGCCGCCGCCCGGCCGGTCTCGACCATGAGGAATCCCTCCGGGACGTCCTTGGCGGCGATCACCGTGATGCCGAGCTTGCGCTCGTTGTTGGCCTTGATCAGCATCAGGATGTTGGTCGAGCCGGCGACCGACGAGACCGTCTTGCCGCGCAGGTCGTCCAGGCCGGCGATGTGCTGGTCCTTGCGGGACACGAAGCGGGTCGCCGTCAGGAAGTGCGTGTTGGTGAAGTCGACCTGCTTCTTGCGCTCGGCGTTGTTGGTGGTCGTCCCGCACTCGAGATCGACCGTGCCGTTGGTCATCAGCGGGATGCGGGACGACGAGTTGACGAACTCCATCCCGACCTCGAGGCCCGGCATCTTCAGCTCGCGCTTCACCGCGTCGGCGATCCTCAGGCAGATGTCGACCGCGAAGCCGACGACCTTCTGGTTCTGGTCCAGGTAGCTGAACGGCGTGGCGGTATCGCGCACGCCGAGGACCAGCCTGTTGTTGTCGTGGATCTTCTTGAGCGTGCCGGTGAGCTCGGCGGACTCGGCAGGGGCGGCGAGAAGGAGCGCGGCGAGGAGGGGAGCGAGCAGACGCATGGGCCGACGGGTTCCGGACGCGCGAGGGGGCCGCCCGGCGGAGTGAGCCGGCGGCGGGAGACCGGACCGCGCGCCGGGGCCGGCCCCCGGCCGGAGCCCCAGCAAGAGTCCGGCCGCGCTCAGGCGGGCGCGGCCGCCTGGTGCGCCTCGGCGAGCTGCGCGTCCGCGGCCGCGACCTTCCGGGAGGCCGGGCGGGACCGGATGCGCTCCACGTAGGCCGTCAGCACCGGGTCGGGCGCGACGAGGCCGAAGCCCGTCGTCCAGCCGAGGGCGCCGCCCCACAGCACGTCGGCGGCGCTGAAGCGCGCGCCGAGCAGGTACGGGCCGGGCGTCAGGGCCTCCTTCACCCGGGCGATGACGCTGTCGTAATCGGCGTAGGCCGACATGGCGCGCGGGCCCGGCTCCCGCTTCAGGTACTGGTCGATCACCGCGGGCTCGAAGCAGGAGCCGTAGAACACCATCCAGCGCAGGTAGGTGGCCCGGTCGGGCTCGGTCGGCGCCGGGGCGAGCCCCGCCTCGGGGAACAGGTCGGCGAGGTAGAGGTAGACGGCCGCCTGCTCGGTCACCAGGGCGTCGCCGTGGCGGATCGCCGGCACCTTCGCCATCGGGTTGACGGCGCGGTAGGCGTCCTGGAGATGCTCGCCGGCGCGCATGTTGAGCGCGTGCAGCCGGTACGGGACGCCGAGTTCCTCGAGCAGCACGCGCACGCCCGACGAGCGGGTATTGGGCGAATGATAGAGCTCGATGTCAGGCATACTGGCCGTTCCGTCCCGTCCGAGGATTGTCGATTCGTGGGCGTGCACGCTCTTACCGGCGAACCGACGGGTCAACCGCGGACCGGAGCGCCACTTCTCCAGGGACCGGAATCGCGGCAGGAACGTTGGGCGATTGTGCGTTGCCGCGCGTTGGGCATCCGGCCGGCACGACGCGAGCCGGGGGTTACGAGTTCTGATGGCGAAGATTCTGCTGGTCGAGGACCACGAAGAGATCTGGGATTTCCTCTCCCGGCGCCTCAAGCGGCGCGGCTACGAGGTGATCCTCGCGCATGACGGCGAGGCCGGCGTCCGGCAGGCCCGCTCGGGCCAGCCCGACGTGATCCTCCTCGACATGAACCTGCCGGTCCTCGACGGCTGGTCGGTCGCCCGGACGCTGAAATCCGGCACCGACACGCGGGCGATCCCGATCATCGCGCTGACGGCCCACGCCATGTCGGGCGACCGCGACAAGGCGATCCAGGCGGGCTGCGACGACTACCACCCGAAGCCCGTCGATTTCTCGAAGCTGCTGAGCCAGATCAGCGCCGCCCTGGGCGAGACCGCGCAGGCGAGCTGACCCGCGACGGACGCGCGACCTGTGGCCCCGAGACCCGATGTGAGTGGAGCGTGTCCGTGAGCGAGGATCCCGTCACTGCCCAGCGCCTGCGGCAGGGCCTGCCGATCTTCGTTGCGCTGGCGTCGATCCTCCTCGTCGTCGCCACGATGGCGGCCCTGTACCTGGCGCGCGAGATCCTCGTGCCGGTGACGCTGGCGATCCTTCTGAGCTTCGTCCTCGTGCCGGCGGTGCGCGTGCTGCGGCGGCTGCGCGTGCCCCGCGCCCCGGCGGTCCTGCTGGTGGTGGTGATCGTCTTCGGCGCCCTGTTCGGCATCGGCAGCCTGATCGCCAGCGAGGCGTCCCAGCTCGCCTCCGACCTGCCGCGCTACACCCAGGTGATGCGCACCAAGATCAAGGATCTGCGCGGGGCGACGGCCGGGACCGGCACGCTCTCGCGGATCGTCGACATGGTGCAGGATCTCAGCGCCACCCTGCAGCCGCCGCCGGCCGCGGAGGTCCGCGGCGAGCCCGGATCGCGCACGCATCCCCTGACGGTCGAGCTCACCCCCGCCCGCGCCAGCGTCGTCGACACGCTTCAGACCTTCGCGGGCCCGATCCTGCACCCGCTGGCCACGACGGGCCTGATCCTGATCTTCACGATCTTCATCCTGCTCCAGCGCGAGGACCTGCGGAACCGGGCGATCCGGCTCGCCGGCGGCTCGGGCGATCTGCGGCGCACGACGGCGGCGATCGACGACGCCACGAGCCGGCTGAGCCGCTTCTTCCTGGCCCAGCTCGCCCTCAACATCGCCTTCGGCCTCGTCATCGGCCTCGGACTCTGGGTGATCGGCGTCCCGAGCCCGACCCTGTTCGGCGTCCTCGCGGCGATCCTCCGCTTCGTGCCCTACATCGGCGCGGCGATCAGCGCCCTGCTGCCGCTGATCCTGGCCGCCGCCGTCGATCCCGGCTGGAGCATGGTGATCGCCACCGCGGCCCTGTTCCTCGTGGTCGAGCCGATCTGCGGCCACGTGGTCGAGCCGCTGCTCTACGGGCACTCCACCGGCCTCTCGCCGGTCGCCGTCATCCTGGCAGCGACGATCTGGACGTTCCTTTGGGGGCCGATCGGCCTCGTGCTGGCCACGCCGCTCACCGTGTGCCTGGTGGTGCTGGGCCGGCACGTGGAGCGACTCTGGTATCTCGACGTGCTGCTCGGCGATCAGCCCGCGCTGTCGCCGCCCGAGATCTTCTACCAGCGCATGCTGGCCGGCGACCCGGTGGAGGCGATCGACCAGGGCTGGCAGTTCCTGAAGGAACGCGCCCTCGTCACCTACTACGACGAGGTCGCCCTCGCGGGCCTGCTGCTGGCGCAGGAGGATCTGTCGCGCGGCACCCTGGACCGCGCGCGGCAGGAGGAGGTCGGCGCGGCGATCCGGACGGTGGTGGACCGCCTCGGCACGGCGCCGGTCGGCCGCCGTTCCCGGCGGGGATCCGGCCGGGGGCCCGACACCGAGACCGCGGCGGCACTGGCGGCCGTCGGACCCGACCGGAAGGTGGCCGGCATCGTCCTCGAGCGCGAGGACCTCGCGCCGAACTGGCGCAGCGCGACGCCGGTCCTGTGCGTGTCGAGCCGCGGCCCGTTCGACGAGGCGGCGACGCTGATGCTGAGCCAGATCCTCGCGCGCCACGGGCTGGCCTCGCAGATCCTGTCCATGGCGGCGATCCGCGCCGGGGAGCGGCCCGAGAACCCGGACGGCCTCGCGCTGATCTGCTTCTCCTACCTGGAGCCGGTGAGCCTGTCGCAGATCCGGTTCACCGTCCGGCAGGCCCGGGCCGCGGTGCCGGGCGTCCGCATCATGGTCGGCTTCTGGCGGGAGCGCGATCCGGCGACGCTGGAGCGGCTGCGCCGAGCGACCTCGGCGGATTTTCTCGTGACGTCGCTCAACGAGGCGCTGTCGGCGGTGCTGGGCGCCTGCCGTGAACCCGCGCCGCCCCGGCTCGTCCCGGCGCCCGTGGGCACGCCCTCCGAGGCGGCGCGGCCCGCCGCGGCATGAGCTCGTCGCGCGACACCGCCGCTGGGGATACAAGGTCGACTTCGGCCGTCCGGCCGCTAATCTCGCGCACGCATTTCGTGATCGACCGCGCGCAGAGGTCTTTCCCGGCCTGGAAGGTGACGACCGCCTCGCATGTCTGAGACGCCAGAAACGCCGCCCTCCGGGCCGAGTCCGCCGATCCGGGACAGCGCCCCGAGCGACATCAGCGACCGCAAGAGCGACATCTTCTTCGCGGCCGTCGAGACGACGCGGATGCCGATGATCGTCACCGATCCGCGCCAGCCCGACAACCCGATCATCTTCGCCAACCGGGCATTCCTGGCGATGACCGGCTACACGCCGGAAGAGCTGATCGGGCGCAACTGCCGCTTCCTCCAGGGTCCCGACACCGATCGCGACAGCGTCGCGCAGGTCCGCGCGGCGATCGCCGAGAAGCGGGAATTCGCCACCGAGATCCTGAACTACCGCAAGAACGGCTCGACGTTCTGGAACGCCCTGTTCGTCTCTCCGGTCTACAATGCCGACGGCGAGCTCGTGTACTACTTCGGTTCGCAGCTCGACGTCTCGCGCCGCCGCGACGCCGAGGAGGCGCTGGGTCAGGCCCAGAAGATGGAGGCGCTCGGCCAGCTCACCGGCGGCATCGCGCACGATTTCAACAACCTGCTGCAGGTGATCGTCGGCTACGTCGACATCCTGGCGGCCGGCCTGGAGAAGCCCGACGCCGACCGCGCGCGGCTCGGCCGCGCCACCGAGAACATCCGGCAGGCGGCCGAGCGCGCCACGACGCTGACGCAGCAATTGCTGGCCTTCGCCCGCAAGCAGCGGCTGGACGGACGCGCGGTCAACCTCAACACCCTGATCGAGGGTATGGGCGAGATGGTCGCCCGCTCGGTGGGCGAGGCCGTGAAGGTCGAACTCGATCTCGCGCCGGATCTCTGGAACTGCCGCGTCGACCCGACCCAGGCCGAGGTCGCGATCCTGAACGTCCTGATCAACGCCCGCGACGCGATGCCGGAGGGCGGCACCGTCCGGATCTCCACCGAGAACAGCGAGGTCGCCTCGCGCGGTCGCGAGATCGGGCCGCTGCGCGACGGCCGCTACGTCAGCATCGCCATCAAGGACACCGGCACCGGCATCCCGCCCGCCGTGCTCGCCCGGGTGATGGACCCGTTCTTCACCACCAAGGAGGAGGGCAAGGGCACGGGCCTCGGCCTGTCGATGGTCTACGGATTCGCCAAGCAGTCGGGGGGCGCCGCGCAGATCGAGTCGGCGGTGGGGGCCGGCACGACGGTGCGCCTGTCGTTCCCCGCGACCGACGGCGACGTCAACGCGCCCGCGAAGATCTCGCTGCGGGCCGTGGACCGCCAGGGCACCGAGACGATCCTGATCGTCGACGACCGCGAGGACGTGGCCGAACTCGCCCGCACGATCCTGCGGGACTTCGGCTACACGACGCTGGTGGCGAGCAACGCCCGCGAGGCCCTGGAGATCCTGGATTCGAGCGGGAAGGTCGACCTGCTGTTCACCGATCTGATCATGCCGGGGGGCATGAACGGGGTGCTCCTGGCCCGCGAGGCCCGGCGCCGCCAGCCCAAGCTCAAGGTGCTGCTCGCCACGGGCTACGCGGAGGCGAGCCTGGAACGAACCGATATCGGCGGCTCGGAGTTTGATCTCCTGAACAAGCCCTACCGGCGCACGGAGCTAGTCCGCCGCGTCCGCGCGATCCTCGACGGTCCGACCGGGGTGGGCTGAGCTTCGGGAGACGGCCCATGTCCCAGGGCGACAAGTCGAAATACACCGACAAGCAGAAGCGCAAGGCCGAGCACATCGCCGAGTCGTACGAGTCCCGCGGCGTGCCGGAGAAGGAGGCGGAGGCCCGGGCCTGGGCCACCGTCAACAAGGACGACGGCGGCGGCAAGAAGCCGGGCGGATCGGGCCGCGGCAAGGCCACCGGCCACCCGGCCGCCCACAAGGGCGGCGCGTCCGGCGGCAAGGCCTCGGCCGGGCGGACGGCCGCGGAGCGCTCCGCCTCCGCCCGGAAGGCCGCCGCGACCCGCAAGGCCAACGCCGCCGCGCGGGCGTGACCGCCCGCCGCGGACCGGGCCGCCGACGTCCATGCCCGTGCAAGGACGGCCTCAGTCCCGCCGCTCGGCGAGCTTGACCAGCGCGTGCAGCAGCCGGTTGACCGGCGTCGGGATCCCGTGCGCCGCGCCCCTGCGCACGATCGTGCCGTTGAGGTGGTCGATCTCGCTCGGCCGGCCGCGGGCCAGGTCCTGGGCGGTGGACGAGCGCTGGCCGGCCATGGCGGCGCTGAGCGCCATCACGTCGTCGAGGATGCGGGGCGACACCGACACGCCCTCGGCCTCGGCGACGCGCGCGCATTCCTGGACGACGTCGGCGATGACCGCGGCCACGCCATCGCCCTCCACCAGGCGGCCGTAGGGCAGCTGCGTCAGGGCCGACAGGGCGTTGTAGGCGCAGTTGATGATCAGCTTCGCCCAGAGCGCGTCGACGGCCTTCGCCGAGACGGTGGTCGGGATGCCGGCCGCCGCGAACGCGGCGGCGACGCGCGCGCTCGTCTCGGACGCGCCGAGGATCAGGTCGCCGCGTCCGTTGTGCCGGACGTGGCCGGGGCCCGCCATCGCGGTGGCGACGTAGACCGCCACCGGCACGACCGGGCGGCCCAGCACGGCGGCGAGCCGCTCGGCGTTGTCGACGCCGTTCTGGAGGCTGAGGACCGTGGCGGCCGGATCGAGGTGGGGGGCGATCATCGCGCCCGCCGCCTCGGTGTCGCCCGACTTCACGCAGACCAGCACGAGGTCGGCGCCCGACACGCCCGCCCCCGCATCGGTCGCCCGGACGGGCACCGAGGCCGTCCCGGCCGCGCTCTCCAGCACGAGACCGTCCTTCTCAACCGCCTCGACCAGGGCGGGACGGCCGATCAGCGTCACCGCGTGGCCGGCCCGCGCCAGGAGAAATCCGTAGTAACAGCCGACCGCGCCGGCCCCCACGACCGCGACGTTCATGGCGGGGCTCACGGCGCCACCGCCGCGGCGCGCTCGGGATGGAACGGCGCGGCGGCCGCCGCGGCCGCACGGACATGCTCGAGCAGCGCCTGGGCCGGGTGCCGCAGCCGCACGCCGTCGACCAGCTTGGCCTGCGAGCGGCAGGAATAGCCGTCCGCCAGCAGCGTGCAGCCGGGCGCCTCGGCGACGTGGCGGGCCCAGCTCAGGCCGTAGATCGCCTCTGAGGTGGCGCGGTGGCGCGCCTCGTGCCCGTAGGTCCCCGCCATGCCGCAGCAGCCGGCGGCCGGCACTTCGAGCCGCAGGCCGAGATGGGCGAACACGGCCTGCCAGTCCCGCACCGCGCCCGGCGCGTTGGTGCGCTCGGTGCAGTGCGGCAGCAGCCGCAGCGTGCGCCCGCCCTGCCCCGGCGCGATCCGGTCGAGGCGGCCGGCGAGCCATTCCTGCAGGAGGTGGACTTTCGGAAGGTCGCCGCCGAGCGCCTGCGCGTACTCGGACCGGTAGGTCAGCGTCATCGACGGATCGATCCCGACCAGGGGCACGCCGTGCCCGGCGAGGTCGCGCAGCATCGCGACGTTGGACCGGGCGACGGCGGCGAACCGCGCCAGGAAGCCGTGCACGTGCAGCGGCTTGCCGTTCGGCCGGTAGGGCACGAGCCAGGGCCGGAAGCCGAGGGCGGCGAGGAGGTCGCAGCTGTCGGCCACGACCGCCGCGTCGAAGTAACTGGTGAAGGCGTCCTGCACCACCAGCACGGACCGCGCGCGCTCCTGCGCATCCAGTCGGGCCAGGGCGTCCGAGGTCGCGACGGCGACGCCGCTTTCCGCCAGCCGCGCCGCGAGCGCGACCGGCGACAGGGCCGGGATCGCGACCAGCCCGGCCCGGGCCAGGATCAGCCGGGCCAGCGGGTTGGCCAGGACCGCGTTGCTCAGGCGCGGCGCCCGCGCCGCCAGCGGCAGCAGCGGCTCCAGCGCCGCCACGAGATGGTCCTTCAGCGGCCGGGCGTAGCGCGTGTGGTAGAGCGCCAGGAACTTCGCCCGGAAGGTCGGCACGTCGACCTTGATCGGGCAGGATCCCGTGCAGGACTTGCAGGCGAGGCAGCCGTCCATCGCCTCCTTGACGGCGTGGGAGAAGTCGTCGGCCTCGGACCGGCCGCGGAGGCGACTCCGCAGGGTCGCCGCCACGTCGGAGAGCCACCCGGCGGGCTGCCGCGCCAGCTCGGCGGCCGGGTCGATCCCGGCCTCCGCGGCGCGGCGCAGCCACTCGCGCATCAGCGAGGCGCGACCCTTGGGCGAGTGTCGCCGCTCCCGCGTCGCCTTCCAGGACGGGCACATGGCCTCGTCCGCGTCGAAGCTGAAGCAGGCGCCGTTGCCGTTGCAGTGGAGCGCCGCGTCGAAATCCTCCCGGACCGGCGCCGGTATGGCGCGGTCCTGCTCGCCCCGCCGCGGCACGCCGTCGATCCGGGTGAGGCCCGCGCCCCTGGCCGAGGCGATCTTGCCCGGGTTCATCCGGTCGCCCGGGTCGAAGGCGCGCTTGACCGCCTCCAGCGCCGGCATCAGCGGCCCGAACGTCGCCGGCACGAATTCCGAGCGGAACCCCTTGCCATGCTCGCCCCAGAGCAGGCCGCCGTACTTGGCGGTCAGGGCGACCACGCCCTCCGTGACCTCGCGGATCAGGCCGTTCTGGGCCGGATCCTTCAGGTCGATGGCCGGCCGGACGTGCAGCACGCCGGCATCGACGTGGCCGAACATGCCGTAGCGGAGCCCCTTGCCGTCGAGCAGCGCGCGGAACTCCGCGATGAAGTCGGCGAGCCGCTCCGGCGGGACCGCCGTGTCCTCGACGAACGGGATCGGGCGCGCGTCGCCCTTGGCGGCGCCGAGCAGGCCCACCGCCTTCTTGCGCATGGTCCAGAGCCGCTCGATCGCCTCGCCCCGGGCGATGGTGAAGCCGAGGCGCTTGGTGTCGGTGCCGCGCTCGGCCTCCAGCATCCCGGTGAGCCGCGCGAGGGCGGCCTCCACGACGGTCTCGTCGTCGCCGACGAACTCCACGAGGTTGATGCCGTCCACCGGTCGCCCGGCCGGGTCGTCGGGGAAGAAGGCCCGGACCTCGGCCCAGATCGGATCCTTGCGGGCGAGCGCCAGCACGGTCGAGTCGATGGTCTCGACCGAGGCGGCGCCGAAGGGCAGCAGCGCCTGCGCGTCGCGGAGCGCCGCGTCGAAATCCACGTAGGACAGCGCGACCAGGACCGCGGCCTTCGGGATCGGCAGAACGTTGAGCCGCGCCTCGGCGATCAGCGCCAGCGTCCCCTCGGAGCCGCAGATCACGCTCTTGAGGTCGAACCGGCCGGCCGCGTCGCGCAGATGCGCGAGGTCGTACCCGGTGAGGCAGCGGTTGAGCTTGGGAAAGCGCTCGGCGATGAGCGCCGCGTTCTCGGTGACGACGGCGTCGACGGTGCGGTGGATCTCGCCGACGCGGTCGTCGCGGCCCTTGGCGGCGGCGAGGCCCTCCGCGTCCAGGGGCTCGGCGGTCCAGACCGTGCCGTCGGCGAGCACGCAGGTCAGGGCCAGGACGTGGTCCCGGGTCTTCCCGTAGAGGCATGAGCCCTGCCCGCAGGCATCGGTGGAGATCATGCCGCCGATCGTGGCGCGGTTCGACGTGGAGAGTTCGGGCGCGAAGAACAGGCCGTGCTTGGCCAGCTCCCGGTTGAGCTGGTCCTTCACCACCCCCGGCTCGACCCGGACGACGCGGTTGCCGACGTCGATCTCCAGGATGCGGTTCATGTGCCGGGAGGTGTCGACCACGAGGCCGTGGCCCAGCGACTGACCGTTGGTGCCGGTCGCGCCGCCCCGGGGCCGGATCACGATCTCGGAAAAGCGCGGGTCGTCGAGGAGCTTGGCGATGCGCACGAGGTCGTCGCGGGTGCGCGGAAACGCCACGCCCCCGGGCGCCACTTGGTAGATCGAGTTGTCCGTGGAGAAGACCGTGCGGTCGGCATCCGACAGCGTCAGGTCGCCCTCGAAGCCGCGCAGGCGCAGCTCGGCGCAGGCCGCGGCGTAGAGCGGCACGGCCTCGGTGTGGCGGGTCAGGACCGGGATCATCCGCGCCTTCTACACCCGACGGATCGCGGGAGACCATCGGCGACGGGACGAGGCGCGCTGGCATCCGGCTTGCCACGCACCTGCGACCGGCCGCGGCCTTCGAGACGGATGCCCATGAACGCGAGCGTCGAACGGGTCAGGGATGCCCTGGCCGAGCTGATCAAGGCCGCACTTCTCTCCGATGACGGCCTGAGCCGCGCCTGCCGCGACGCGGGTCGCGCCAAGCTCGCCGACCTCGCGGGCGACCCGCCCGGGCCGGAGAGCGTGCGGATGGACGGCGCCTGGACGCTCGCCGTGCAGGAGGCGGAGAGACCGGAACTCGCGCCGCTCGAGGGACGGGTGAACCTGACCCTGCCGCGCGCCTGCCCCTTCACCCTGGACGAACTCCTAGCGCCCGGCCTCAACGTGGACCTGGCCGTGGCGCGCATCCGGAAGAGCGCGTCGACGGGCTGATCGCGCCTGTTGAGGATTGCCGGGACAACGTTGCCGCGCGCGGGCGGGACACCCATGTTACACGCACAGGACCGACGCCTCGGTCCCGCGCCCGCACGCGGGTCCCGTCTATCGCAGAACTGTCCGGCACCCCCCTTTTGGCACGACGCACCACCGCCCCGGCGGCCGAGCCCGCCGCTCCGCAGCCCTTCCCCACCCGTGAGCAGATCCTCGCCTTCGTCGCCGAGTCGAAGGAGCGCGTCGGCAAGCGGGAGATCGCCAAGGCCTTCGGCATCAAGGGGGCCGCCAAGATCGACCTGAAGCGCGTCCTGAAGGAGATCGAAGAGGACGGCGCCCTCGACCGCGGCCGCGGCGGCCTCGCCCCGGCGGGCCACCTACCGCCGGTCGTGCTGGCCGACATCCGCTCCCGCGACCGCCACGGCGACTTCCTGGCGATCCCGGTGGAGTGGACCGGGACCGGCAAGCCGCCCGCCATCGTTCTGGTGCAGCCGCGCGGCCCCCGGAAGGGCAACCGTCCGGCCCCGGGCATCGGCGACCGCGCCCTGATCCGGGTCGAGCGCGACGCGGAGGGTGGCTACGCCGGCCGGGTCGTCAAGGTCATCGGGAAGAACAAGGCCGAGATCATCGGCGTCTACCGGGCCGGCGCGCAGGGCGGCCGGATCGTGCCCGTCGAGAAGCGCGCGCAGGGCCGCGAGATCCTGATCCCGCCCGGCGAGGAGGGGCAGGCCCGCGACGGCGACCTCGTCAGCGTCTCGCTGGAGCGCGAGACCCGGTTCGGCCTGCCGAAGGGGCGTGTGCGCGAGCGATTGGGCTCGCTCGGTTCCGAGAAGGCGGTGAGCCTGATCGCGCTGCACCTCCACAACATCCCGCACGTCTTCGCCGACGCGACCCTGGCGGAGGCCGACGCCGCCAGGCCCGCCACGCTGAAGGGCCGCGAGGACTGGCGCGACCGGCCCCTCCTGACCATCGACCCGCCGGACGCCAAGGACCACGACGATGCCGTCATGGCCGAGGCCGATCCCGACCCGGCCAATCCCGGCGGCTTCATCCTCACCGTCGCCATCGCGGACGTGGCCGCCTATGTCCGGCCGGGCTCCAGCCTCGACCGCGAGGCCCTGGAACGGGGCAACTCGGTCTACTTCCCCGACCGGGTCGTGCCGATGCTGCCCGAGCGGATCTCGAACGATCTCTGCTCGCTCCGCGAGGGCGAGGACCGGCCGGCGCTGGCGGTGCGGATGGTCATCGCCGCCGACGGCGAGAAGCGCCGCCACGGCTTCCACCGGGTGATGATGCGCTCCCGCGCGAAGCTCGCCTACGCGCAGGCGCAGGCCGCCATCGACGGGCGCCCGGACGATGCGACCGGGCCGCTTCTGGAGACGGCCCTTCGCCCCCTCTGGGCGGCCTACGCGGCCCTGCGCGCGGCCCGCGACCGCCGGGGGCCGCTGGCCCTCGACCTGCCCGAGCGCAAGGTCCTGCTCTCGCCCGAGGGCGCGGTCGACCGGGTGATCGTGCCGGAGCGCCTCGACGCCCACCGGC
Organism: Methylobacterium sp. ME121; assembly: GCF_000974725.1. NCBI lineage: Bacteria > Pseudomonadati > Pseudomonadota > Alphaproteobacteria > Hyphomicrobiales > Methylobacteriaceae > Methylobacterium > Methylobacterium sp. ME121. The sequence continues at coordinate 121,975 of NZ_BBUX01000006.1, read as the reverse complement.
TGATCGAGGAGTTCATGATCCAGGCGAACGTCGCCGCCGCCGAGACCCTGGAGCAGGCCCGACAGCCCCTGATCTACCGCGTCCACGACGAGCCCGCCCTGGAGAAGATGCGGGCGCTCGGCGAGGTCCTGGCCTCGGTGGGCATCAAGCTGCCCAAGGAAGGGGCGCTGCGCCCCGCCCTGTTCAACCGGATCCTCGCCACGGCGGCCGAGACCGAGCACGGCGTCTTCCTCAACGAGGTGATCCTGCGCAGCCAGGCCCAGGCCGTCTACGCCCCCGAGAATCTCGGGCATTTCGGCCTGAACCTGCGCCGCTACGCGCACTTCACCTCGCCGATCCGGCGCTACGCCGACCTGATCGTGCACCGGACGCTGATCACCGCCTGCCGGCTCGGATCGGACGGGCTCGCGAGCGACGTCTCCCTCGGCGAGCTGGCGCAGATCGGCGAGCAGATCTCGGCGGCCGAGCGCCGAGCCATGGCGGCCGAGCGCGAGACGATCGATCGGCTCATCGCCCACCACCTCGCCGACCAGGTCGGCGCGACCTTCGCGGGCCAGATCGCCGGCGTGACCCGGGCCGGCCTGTTCATCAAGCTCGACGAGACCGGCGCGGACGGCTTCGTGCCGGTCTCGCAGCTCGGCGCCGACTATTTCCGCCACGAGGAGGGCCGCCACGCCCTGGTGGGCGAGCGCACCGGGGAGACGTTCCGCCTCGGCGACCGGCTCGAAGTGCGGCTCGTGGAGGCCGCACCGGTGGCCGGGGCCCTGCGCTTCGAGCTGCTCAGCGAGGGCCGGACCCGCTCCGGTGGCCGGACTGCCGGGGCCGGCAAGAAGGCCGGCGGCCGGGCCTTCAAGGCCGCGCCGCCGGGACGTCCCCCCGGCATCCGCAACACCGGGTCGCGCCACCGCGGCTCGCGCCGCTGACCCGGGCGGTGTAGACCCTGGACATGGCCGCCGACGCGATACCCGAGCGCACCCGCCTGATCCCCGCGATGGCCCGGGGCTTCATCGGCCGCTGCCCGCATTGCGGCCAGGGCCGGATCTTCGGGCGCTTCCTCAAGGTGCGGCCGGAATGCGACGTCTGCGGCCTGGAGCTGCACCACCACCGGGCCGACGACCTGCCGCCCTACGTGGTGATCTTCATCGTCGCCCACATCGTCGGCTACCTGATCCTCGAGACTGAGAGCGCCTACGACGTGCCGCTCTGGGTCGAGATGGGCGTCTGGCCGGTCTTCACCCTGGTCTTCGCGCTGGTCCTGCTCCAGCCCGTGAAGGGCTCCGTCGTCGGGCTGCAATACGCCCTTGGCATGCACGGCTTCGCCACGCTACCGCGGAGCCGCCCCGCCCCGGGACCGGAGGAGACACGCCTTGCCGCTGCCGCAGCAGGAGCCCCAGATCGCCACAGCTCCTGAGCGGAAGCCCGCCGCTGCCGCGCGCCTGCGGCCGCGGGACGCCGCGACCATGATCGTGATCGACCGGCGCGGACGGGGCAGCCCGAAGGTCCTGATGGGCCGGCGCAACCCGAACCTCGCCTTCATGCCGGGCAAGTTCGTCTTCCCGGGCGGCCGGATCGAGCTCGGCGACCGCCACATGCCGGTGGCTGGGGCGCTGCCCGACTACACCGAGGCGGCGCTGACCCGGCAGGTCTCCCGGCCCCCGCACCATCTCGGCCGGGCCCTGGCGCTCGCCGCCATCCGCGAGACCTACGAGGAGACAGGCCTGCTGCTGGGCACGACCGAGCACGGTGCGCCCGAGGACGTTCCGGCCGGCTGGGAAGGCTTCGCGCGGCACGGCGTCCTGCCGGACCTCGAGGCGCTGCACCTCGTCGCCCGCGCGATCACCCCGCCGAAGCGGGTGCGCCGCTTCGACACGCGCTTCTTCACCGTCGACCGCCGCATGGTGGCGGCCGAGGAGCCGGGGCGGGTCCAGGCCGACGCCGAGTTCACCGAGCTCGCCTGGGTCAGGCTCGACGCCGCCCGCAAGCTCGACCTGCCCACCATAACCCGCGCGATCCTGGACGATCTGGAGGCGCAGATCGCTGCCGATTTCGCGCCCTACCGGATGATCCCCTTCCACTACGAGCGCTACGGGCGGCGCGAGCGGGTGGCCTTGTGAGCGGTTCCAACGGATTGGAGCAGGAGCAGCGGCGCGGGATCAGATCGGAGGAGGTGGCGGCGATCTCGGCGGCCGTGACCTGCGTCACCGTCGTCGGCATCGGCCTCAGCCTCTCGATACCGCTCCTCTCGATCGAGATGGAGCGTCGCGGCGCCTCGAGCACGCTGATCGGGCTCAACACCGCGGTGGCGGGCATCGCCAGCATCTGCACGGTGCCGTTCGTGCCGCGCCTCGCCGCGCGGGTCGGCGTCGCTCCGCTGCTCGGGCTGGCGCTCCTCGTCGGGGCGGTCAGCCTCGCGCTGTTCCCGCTCCTTCCGGGCATCGCCCTGTGGTTCCCCCTGCGCTTCGTCTTCTCGGCGACGCTCGGCGCGCTGTTCGTCCTCTCCGAGTACTGGATCAACGCCGCCGCCCCGCCGGAGCGGCGCGGTCTGGTGATGGGCATCTACGCCACCGTCCTGGCGGCGGGCTTCGCGGTCGGACCGCTGCTGCTGGCCCTGGTCGGCACCGAGGGGCTGGCGCCCTACGCGACGGGGGCCGCCCTCATGCTGGCCGGCGGCCTGCCCATCGCCCTGGCCCGCGGCCTGTCCCCAACGATCGAGACGGGCTCCGGCCGCGGCATCCTCGGCTACGTCCGGCTCGCCCCCGGCGCCCTGGCGGCGGCCCTGGCCTACGGGGCGGTGGAGACCGGCATCTTCGCCATCCTGCCGCTCTACGGCCTGCGCCTCGGCTACGACGCGCAGGGGGCGGCCGGCCTCGTCAGCCTGATCGCGCTGGGCAACGTCCTGTTCCAGATCCCGTTCGGCTGGCTCGCCGACCGCCTCGACCGGGGCGCGGTGCTCCTCGGCGCGGGCCTCGCGGGCGCCGCGGGCTCGACCCTGATCCCCCTCGCGGCCGGCCATCCGGCGGCGTTCGGTCTGCTCCTCCTCGTCTGGGGCGGCATCGCCGGCACCCTCTACACGGTCGGCCTCGCGATGCTGGGCGACCGCACGCCGCTGAACGACCTCGCGGGCGCCAACGCGGCCTTCGTGGTGCTCTACAATGTCGGCCTGATGCTGGGACCGCCGGTGATCGGCGGCGGGCTCGACCTCGTGCCGCCGAACGGGTTCGCGCTGGCGCTGCTCGCCCTGTTCCTGGCCTTCGCCGGCTGGCTCGCCGCGACGGAGCGCCGACGCGCCCGCTCTTGACCTGCCGGGCCCGATCGGGCATTCACCCGCCCGTATTCGGCCGGGCCCTCCCGGCCATTTGCGTTTCGCTCACGCGGAATGCCGCACCCTGCAGGAGCGCCGCGCCATGGCCAAGGCCGTCACCGTCAAGATCAAGCTCGTCTCCACCGCCGACACGGGCTACTTCTACGTCACCAAGAAAAACTCCCGCACGCAGACCGAGAAGCTGACGATGCGCAAGTACGATCCGGTCGCGCGCAAGCACGTCGAGTTCAAGGAAACCAAGATCAAGTAAGCCCGCGGGCCGCATCGCGGCCCCACGGCCGACGGGAAGCCGCTCCGACACGGGGCGGCTTTTTCTTTGCCCGACACCGCGATCCCGCCCGCGGCCGGGCGAACTCGGAGCGCTGCGGCCCGAACGGCCGACAGCTTGGCGCCAGCACGAATCGTTAACCGTCGCTCGTCCCGGAGGCTGCTCGATTCGCCGGCCGATCACCGGCCCGCGGGTTCGGCCAGCCCGACAGGTGGAGGGCGGGTTCGATGCAGCGGATCCTGCTGGCGCTTCTCATCACCGCGGCGGTACTCGCGCTCTGGCTCCTCCTGACGCTGCCGGTGCACGCGCTCCGTGCGACCCGCGGATTGCTCCCGGCACGCCGCGCCCCGGTCCGGGCGCGGAGCCGATCGCTCACGCGGGCCCCGACGCTGCCAGATCCGGATCGAGCGTCCGCGCCAGGGACCGCGCGATAGAGACGAGGGCCGTGACCATCGGCGTGGACGGCTCGCGCCGCGGGGCGACGAGGCCGATCGTGTGCTCCAGGTCCGGCGCGGTGATCGGGAGGCTGCGCACGCCCGCCATGGGGCCGAGGGCGTCGACCAGAATCTCCGGCATGATCGAGGCCCAGCGCAGGGTGCGCACATGGGTCAGCAGCACGATCATCGAGTTCGATTCGAGGGTCGCGGCGGGATCCGCACCCGCCTCCCGGATCTGATGGTCGATGATCCGCCGGTTCTGCATGTTCGGCGTGAGCAGGCAGAGGGGCAGCCGGCTGGTCTCGGCCCAGGTGACGTTGGCGCGATCGTCGAACGGGCCGCCGATCGCCGTCACGAGGCGGTAGCGCTCCCGGTAGAGGGGAACGGAGATCACCCGCCCGAGGGGCTCATTGTCGAGGTAGGTCAGGCCCGCATCCGCCTCCAGGTTCTCGATCAACGAGAAAATGTCGGCCGAGGTGGCGGATTCGACCGTCAGCCGCACGTCCGGGTGCCGCTCGCGGTAGGGCGTCGTGAGGTTCACGATCATCGGCAACGCCGTGGGGATGGCGGCGATGCGCAGGTGGCCGGTCAGGCCCCGGCGCAGGCCGGTGACCTCCTCGTGCATGGCCCGCGCGTCGGCCACGATGCGCCGCGCCCATTCCAGGACCCGCTCGCCCTCGGGGGTGAAGCCCTGGAAGCGGGAGCCGCGCAGCACGAGCTGCACGCCGAAGCGGTTCTCCAGCTGCTTCACGCCGGCCGAGAGCGTCTGCTGGGTCACGCCGCAGGCTTCGGCGGCGTGCCCGAAATGCTGCTCGCGGGCGAGCGCGAGCAGGAAGTCCAGCTTGTCGATCACGACGACGGCATCCCGGCACGGCGAGGCGCCGGAAACCTAGCGACCCGCCGTGCCCGCCACAACCGAGCGCGCCCGCTCAGCGGAACAGGATGAACGCCTTCGACAGGGTGATGCCGATGCCCCAGACGATCGGGATGCCGACCACCGCCCAGGCCACGGCGGCCCCGGCGCTGAACCCGCCGCGGCCGATGCCGAAGGAGCCGGACGGTCCCGAGGCCGTGGCGCCCGCGCGGACGTCCAGGGAGGCCCGCTCGGAATCGGACATGAACCAGCGCTGCGCCAGCGGCCGGACCAGCAGGTTGCAGAGGAAGCCGACCGCCAGGAAGCTCGCCAGCACGTACATGGTCCGGCCGTAGAGATCGGCCCCCTGCACGCCCGCGGCGACCTGCGCCTCGCGGATCTTGGTGATGACGAAGGGCCCGACGATGCCGGCCATCGACCACGCGGTGAGCAGGCGCCCGTGGATCGCGCCCACGAACTGCGTGCCGAACACGTCGGCGAGGTAGGCCGGCACCGTCGCGAAACCGCCGCCGTACATGGACAGGATCACGCAGAAGATCGCGACGAACAGCGCCTGCGAGCCGATGCCGGCGGCCCAGGGCGCCGCCGCGTACAGGAGGCCGCCCAGCGCAAAGAAGATCGCGTAGGTGCCCTTCCGCCCGATCCGGTCCGACATCGAGGCCCAGAAGAACCGGCCCAGGATGTTGAACAGGGACAGCAGGCCGACGAAGCCGGCCGCGATGGCCGCGACCTGCGCCTTCTGGCCGGCGTCGAGGGCCGAGAAGCCGGTGCCGGGCAGGCCGATCAGCTCGCCGCCGAAGATCTCTTGGAGCATCGGCGAGGCCAGGGCCAGCACGCCGATGCCGGCCGACACGTTGAGGAACAGGACGAGCCAGATCATCCAGAACTGGAAGGTCTTGTGGGCGTCGCGCAGGTGGACGTGCCCCGAGGCGATCATGGCGTTCTTGGCAGTCGGGCTGGTCCAGCCGTCCGGCCGCCAGCCGGCCGGCGGCACCCGGTAGCCGAACGCGCCGCCCAGCATGAACAGGATGTACCCGACTCCCATCACCGCCAGCGTCTGCCAGACGCCGGCCGAATCCGCGGTCCGGAAGCCCTTGATCAGGCTGTCGGCCAGGGGCGAGCCGATCATCGCGCCGCCGCCGAAGCCCATGATCGCCATGCCGGTTGCCATGCCGCGGCGATCCGGGAACCACTTGATCAGCGTCGAGACCGGCGAGATGTAGCCGAGGCCCAGCCCGACGCCGCCGATCAGGCCCATGCCGAGCCAGACGATCCAGAGCTGGTGGATGTAGACGCCGAGGGCGCCGATCAGGAAGCCGCCGCCCCAGCAGAGGGCCGCCGCGATGCCGGCCTTGCGCGGGCCCGCCCGCTCCAGCCAGCCGCCGAACAGCGCGGCCGAGAGGCCGAGCACGACGATGCCAATGGAGAAGACCGTGACGAGGTCGCTGACGCGCCAATCGCAGGTGGTGGTGAACAGGGCCGTCATCACGCCCATGTCGGGGCAGGCGGCGGGCGCCGGCTTGCCCACGGAGAGCGCCCGGGTCAGCGGCAGCCAGAACACCGACAGACCGTAGGCCATCCCGATGCAGAGATGAATCGCCAGGGCCGCCGGCGGCACCAGCCAGCGATTGAAGCCCGGCTTGGCGACGATCCGCTCGCGCGACAGCAGACTCGGCGTTCCCTCAGGCGCGATCGCGCCTGCCACTCCAGCACTCATGATGGACTCCTCCGCCGCGGCCTCGTTGGCGGGCCGCTCGGCGGGCGACCATGCGCGATCTGTGTGCAGGGTGCCAGCGCGCGACACGCTGAGCCGGCGTTTTTAATCCCGTTGGCCGCCGCCTGTATGCATATTCCGCGTGCACGGGTGGCGAGGCGCGGTCGGGAACCGGCTCCGCCGTGCAGCCGACCGCGCGGAGATCTCCGCGGGGCCGGGCAGCGGTCTTGTCCGGCGCCCGGCCCCGCGGTCCTTCTCACATCGGCGGGGTCAGGCCGTCCTTGCCGACCGCCACGAGCTTGCCCTCCGCCTTGGGACCGTCCTTGGCGACCACGGCGAAGACCTTGGAGCCCGGCGTCAGGATCGCCTTGTCGGCGGGCTCGAAGGCGACGATCGGCGCCGAGGACGGCACCACGATCTCCTTGGATCCATCCTTGCCGTAGCTCACCGTCAGGGTGCGCTCGCCGCCCGAGGCGGCCTTGTCGGCCTTCACGGTGCCGTTGGTCATCGCGCTCTTCACCTTCGGGGCGTTCGACGACTCGGCCTTCACGGTGCCGTTGGTCATCGCGCTCTTCACCTTGGCGCCGGCGCCCGCGGTGTGGTCGGTGATCGAGTCCCAGCCGTAATGGCCCTCGCCCGTGCCGCGCATGGACTCGGGGAAGAGCACGACCTCCAGGGCGGTCATCGGGTTCTCGCCCTTGGTGGCGGTGCCGATGAAGACGCCGTCCTTGATCGCGTCGAGGCTGGATGGGACCACCCAGGCGAACTTGGCGCCGGCGACGTCGACCGTCTCGGTCTTGCCGTCCTCGGTCTTGATCGTGAGCGTGCTGCCGTCGGCCTTGTCGACGGTCCCGCGGACGCGCTCGACCTGCGCGGCGAAGGCCGCGCTCGACAGCAGGGCTGTCAGGCCGGCGGCGGCGAGGGTCTTGCTGAGATGCTTCATCGAGGTCCCATCCTGGCTTCGGGAGCCGGGTTATGGGGCGCCCCGCGCGCGAAACAAGGTTGTGCGCAAGCGAAATGCCGGGCCTGTGAAACAAATAAGGCGGCGCCCGGTTGAGCGCCGCCTCATGGGTCGGTCGGGCGGCCCGAGGGCCGCCGCAGGAGGCTAGGCCGCGAGCGAGCGGAGCACGTAGGGCAGGATGCCACCGTTGCGGAAGTACTCGAGCTCGTCGAGCGTATCGATGCGGCAGGTCAGGGGAACCTGCTTCACCGAGCCGTCGGCGGACTTGATCTCCGCGGTCAGCGTCTGGCGGGGCTTCAGCTCCCCGGCGAGGCCCTTGATGGTGACGGTCTCGTCACCCTTCAGGCCCAGCGACTGCCAGCTCGTGTCGCCCTGGAAGACCAGCGGCACCACGCCCATCCCGACGAGGTTCGAACGGTGGATGCGCTCGAAGCTCTCGGCCACCACGGCGCGGACGCCGAGCAGCTTCGTGCCCTTGGCCGCCCAGTCGCGCGACGAGCCGGTGCCGTACTCCTTGCCGGCGAAGATGACGAGCGGCGTGCCCTGCTCGGCGTACTTCATCGCCGCGTCGTAGATGAACATCTTCTCGCCGGACGGCTGGAAGTGCGTCCACCCGCCCTCGACCACGCCGCCGGAGGCGTCCTTCACCATCTGGTTCTTGATGCGGATGTTGGCGAAGGTGCCCCGCATCATCACCTCGTGGTTGCCGCGCCGCGTGCCGTACTGGTTGAAGTCCTGCACGCGCACCTGGTGCGACTGCAGGTACTCGCCGGCCGGCGACGCCGCGCGGATGTTGCCCGCCGGCGAGATGTGGTCGGTGGTGATCGAGTCGAGGAACAGGCCGAGGATGCGCGCGCCCTCGATGTCCTCGACCGGCTTCGGGGTCTTCTCCATGCCGACGAAGTAGGGCGGGTTCTGCACGTAGGTGGAGCCCGGGTTCCACGCGAAGGTCTCGGCCTCGGTGACCTCGACGTCCTTCCAGTTCTGGTCGCCGCCGAACACGTCCGCGTAGCGGGACTTGAACAGCGCCGAGGTGATGTTCTCCTCGATGAACTGCTGCACCTCGGCCGAGGACGGCCAGATGTCCCTCAGGTAGACCGGCTTGCCGTCGGATCCCTGGCCCAGCGGCTCGGTGGTGATGTCGATCTGGAGCGAGCCGGCGAGCGCGTAGGCGACGACCAGCGGCGGCGAGGCGAGGTAGTTCGCCCGCACGTCGGGGTTCACGCGGCCCTCGAAGTTGCGGTTGCCCGAGAGCACCGCCGCGGCGACGACGTCGTTGTCGTTGATCGCCTTCGAGATCGCCTCCGGCAGCGGGCCGGAATTGCCGATGCAGGTCGTGCAGCCGAAGCCCACGAGGTTGAAGCCGAGCGCGTCCAGCGGCTCCTGCAGGCCGGACTTCTCCAGGTACTCGCCGACCACCTGCGATCCGGGCGCGAGCGAGGTCTTCACCCAGGGCTTGGAGCGCAGGCCCTTGGCGACGGCGTTGCGGGCCAGCAGCCCCGCGCCGATCATCACCGAGGGGTTCGACGTGTTGGTGCAGCTCGTGATCGCGGCGATCACCACGTCGCCGTGCCCGATGTCGAAGTTGGTGCCCTCGACCGGGTAGCGGCGGGCGAGGTCGGCGGCCTTCTTGAACTCGGTCTCCATGGAAGCGGCGAAGCCCGCCTTGGCGCCGTCGAGGAGCACCCGGTCCTGCGGGCGCTTCGGGCCGGCGAGCGAGGGCCGGACCTCGCCCATGTCGAGCTCCAGCGTGTCGGTGAAGACCGGGTCGGGGGTCTGGGCGTCGCGCCACATGCCCTGCGCCCTCGCGTAGGCCTCGACCAGGGCGATCCGATCGTCGGAGCGGCCGGTGACCTTCAGGAAGTCGATGGTCTTCTGGTCGACCGGGAAGAAGCCGCAGGTCGCGCCGTACTCGGGCGCCATGTTGGAGATCGTGGCCCGGTCGGCGACGGCCATGTCGTCGAGGCCGGGACCGTAGAACTCCACGAACTTGCCGACCACGCCCTTCTTGCGCAGCATCTGGGTGACGGTGAGCACGAGGTCGGTGGCGGTGGTGCCCTCGGGCAGCTTGCCCGACAGCTTGAAGCCCACGACCTCGGGGATCAGCATCGACAGCGGCTGGCCGAGCATGGCCGCCTCGGCCTCAATGCCGCCGACGCCCCAGCCCAGCACGGCCATGCCGTTGACCATGGTGGTGTGCGAATCGGTGCCGACGAGCGAGTCGGGATAGGCGACGTCGGCGCCGTTCTCCGACTTCGTCCAGACGGTCTGGGCAAGGTATTCGAGGTTCACCTGGTGGCAGATGCCGGTGCCCGGGGGGACCACCGAGAAGTTGTCAAAGGCCGACTGGCCCCACTTCAGGAAGGTGTAGCGCTCGCCGTTGCGCTCGTATTCCAGGGCGACGTTGTCGGCCAGCGCCTTCGGGGTGCCGAACTCGTCGACGATCACCGAGTGGTCGATCACGAGATCGACCGGCACCAGCGGGTTGATCTTCTGCGGGTCGCCGCCGAGCGCCACCATGGCGTCGCGCATGGCGGCGAGGTCGACCACCGCCGGCACACCGGTGAAGTCCTGCATCAGCACCCGCGAGGGGCGGAACGCGATCTCGACCTCGGCCTTGCCCTTCTGGTCGAGCCAGCCGACGGCGGCCTCGATGTCGGCCTTCTTGACCGAGCGGTCGTCCTCGTAGCGCAGCAGGTTCTCCAGGATCACCTTCATGGAGAAGGGCAGCGCGGCGGCGGAGGCGAGGCCGTTCTTCTCGGCCGCGGGAATGGAGTAGTAGGTGTAGGTCTTGCCGCCGGCTTCGAGCGTCTGGCGGGCCTTGAAGCTGTCGAGTGAGGGCACGGCTGGTTCTATCCTCGCTGCGGGTTGTCGAACACGCGCAGGCAAGACCTGCGCTACGAGATCTGTGTTCGGCCTGTGTAGCGCCCGACGGGCGCGCGCCGCCCCGGGAGTGCCCGGGCAGGACGATGCGCGGGGGCGATTTGGACGCCCGTGATGCCGCGCGGCGCAGCCGCGGAGGGATATAGAACTTTTCGAATCTGGCCGCTACCGGGTCGTCATGACAGGCGCGTTTTCCTGTCGGGCGCGGGGCGCGAGGGCGCGAGCGCGGTCAGCGGCCGGGCGCTGGGACGCGTCGGGAAGGCGTCCTGCGCGACGGCGCAGCACCGATCCGGGGCGCGGAGCCGGGACCGGGGGTGTCGAGCCGGCGTGAGGGCCGGCATGGCTGAGCCGCGCAAGGCCGGGCGGGTCGCCCGATCACCCCTGCCCCGGCAGCCCAGCGCCGGACAGCGCCTTCGACCGATTCGGCTGGGCCGCGAGCCGGCGCAGGGAGGCGACGTTGGTCGCCGCCTCCTCGGCGCTCATGTCGCGGCGCAGGACGGCCTCGGCGTCGGCGAAGCGGCCCTTGAGGCCCAGGACCATGGCGAGGTTCGCCCGCACCCGCGCGTCGGCGCCGGGCTGGTCGGCGGCGAGCCGCAGGGTCTGCTCGGCCTGATCGAGGTTGCGCGACAGCGCGTAGGACAGGCCGAGATTGGACAGGAGCGAGGGCTCGTTCGGCCGGATCTTGAGGGCGGCCTCGTAGAAGCCCTGCGCGCGGGCCTGCTCGCCGAGCTGGGCGGAGGCCGAGCCCTGCGCCGACAGGATGCGCCAGTCGGGATTGGCGGGGGTGTGCGCGTTGGCCAGCACGTCGATCGCCTCGCGGAAGCGGCCCGCTTCGACCAGCGACTTGCCGTAGGCGCCGAGAAGGGCCCGGTCGCGCGGGTTGCGCAGGGCGGCCTGCTGCAGCACCGCCGAGGCCTGGCTGATCTGATCGGTGGCCCGCAGGGCGCGGGCGTAGGCCATCGCCGTGCGCCCGTCGGCGGGGTCGGCGTTGAAGCGCTCGGCCAGCCGGTCGACGTCCTGCCGCGAGGGCGCCGCGGCGGCCGCGGATGGGCCGCCGAGGGGGCCGATCGAGCCGGTCGTTTCCGGAGAGCCGGTGTTGCAGCCGGCGAGGCCGAGCGCGACGGCGGCCGCGAGGGCCGCGCGGCGTCCGGCACGGGCCTGGGACTGGGTGACCCGGAACAGGGCCGTCATCATGGTGCGCTCCGCCGGCATCTGGACCGGACGCGATGGCACGCGCTTCACGCTCCCGGCCGGCCGGTGATAGAGCGTTAACCCTAATCACCGGTTAAGCCGCCGCTCCGGGCGGCACGCGAGAGGCACATGACCCAGGCCGAGATTCCGGCGACGACCCGCGGGCTCCTGCCCGGCGACACCCAGGCCGTACCGGTGACGCTGGTCACGACGGGGGATTGGGCGGTCGTCGAGTCCGGCCTGGAGCCGGCCCAGCGGAGCTTCGCCCAGGCCATCGGCTTCACGCCGAAGGCGGGCAGCCTCGCGCTCCTGCCCGGCCCGGACGCCAGCCTCGCGCGGGTCCTGTTCGGCCTCGGCGATCCGGAGGCGGCCGCCTACGACCGTCTCCTCGTCGGCAAGCTGCCGGGGCTGCTGCCGGAGGGGATCTTCCGCCTCGAGAACGCCGCCGAGCCGCATGAGGCCGCCCTCGCCTGGCTGATGGGGAGCTACCGCTTCGGCCGCTACCGGTCCGGCGGCGGGACCAAGGCCCGGCTCGCGGCGCCGGCCGGCATCGACGCGGCCGAGGTCGAGCGGATCGCCGCCGCGGTCGCGCTGGGCCGGGATCTCGTCAACACGCCGGCCAACGATCTCGGACCCGCCGAGATCGAGGCGGCTGCCCGGGCACTCGGCGACCGTCACGGCGCCACCGTCACGGTGACGGAGGGCGCGGCCCTCGCCGAGGGGTACCCGCTGATCCACGCGGTCGGCGCCGCCTCGCCCCGGGCACCGCGGCTGATCGACCTGACCTGGGGGCCGGCGGACGCGCCGCGCGTGACCCTGGTCGGCAAGGGCGTCGCCTTCGACACCGGCGGCCTCGACCTCAAGCCGTCGGCCGCGATGCTGCTGATGAAGAAGGATATGGGCGGCGCCGCCGCGGCGCTGGCCGCCGCCGACATGGTCATGGGCGCGGGCCTGACCCTGCGCCTGCGCCTGCTGATCCCCGCGGTGGAGAACGCGGTCGCGGGCAACGCCTTCCGCCCCGGCGACGTGCTGCCCAGCCGGGCCGGGCTCAGCGTCGAGATCGGCAACACCGACGCGGAGGGCCGGCTGATCCTCGCCGACGCGCTCGCCCTCGCGGACGCCGACGCGCCCGAGCTGATCCTCGACTTCTCGACCCTGACCGGTGCGGCCCGGGTGGCCCTCGGGCCGGACCTGCCGGCCTTCTTCACGGAGGACGACGCGCTGGCCGAGGCGGTGGCGCGGGCCGGGCGGACGGCGATCGATCCGGTCTGGCGCATGCCGCTGCACGCGCCCTACGCGAGCCTGCTCGACTCCAAGGTGGCCGATCTCAACAACGTCTCCGGCGGGCCGTTCGCGGGGGCGATCACCGCGGCCCTGTTCCTGCGCCGCTTCGCGCCCAACACGAGGGCGCACGGCCATTTCGACCTCTACGGCTGGAACCCCTCGACCAAGCCCGGCCGGCCGGAGGGCGGCGAGGTCCAGACCGCGCGGCTGACCTACGCGCTGCTCAAGGCCCGCTACGGCGGCTGATCGCCGCTCTTCGCTGCGCTCGGGACGACGGAGCGGCTCAAACGAGCCCCGCCTGCCGCAGCAGGATCCCGGCCCCGGCGCACAGCGCCAGGGTCTGGAGCGTCCCGAGCCCGAACCGGAAGACCGCGAGGATCGCCGCCAGGGTCAGCAGCAGGGCGGCCGGGTCCAGGCTGCCCGGCACCGGCAGGTCGAGCCTGAGCGGCCCGAGCGGCACCGTCTCGACCTGGGCGAACAGCGTCCGCAGCCCGAACCACACCGCGAGGTTGAGGATCACGCCCGCCACCGCGGCGGTGATCGCCGAGAGGGCGCCGGCCAGCCGGCGGCTGCCGCGCAGGCGCCCGATCAGCGGCGCGCCGGCGAAGATCCACAGGAAGCACGGCACGAAGGTGACCCAGGTCGTCAGCAGCCCGGCGAGCGTCCCGGCGAGCAGCGGCGGCAGGGCGCCGGGCGCCCGGAAGCCCGCCAGGAAGCCCACGAACTGGAGCACCATGATCAGCGGGCCGGGCGTGGTCTCGGCGAGCCCGAGTCCGTCGAGCATCTCGCCGGGCTTCAGCCAGCCGAACTGCTCCACGGCCTGCTGCGCCACGTAGGCGAGCGCCGCGTAGGCGCCCCCGAAGGTCACGAGGGCCATCTTGGAGAAGAACAGCGCCACCTGCCCGAAGACCGGCGGCACGCCGGGCAGGACCAGCAGCGCCGCCACCGGCAGGAGCCAGACCGCGAGCCAGAGCGCGGCCGTCCGCAGCGAGGACGCGGCGCCGACGCGCTCCCGCGGCAGCGCCGCCTCGCCGATCAGGACGTCCGCCTCCTCCGCCGGATCCACCGCGCGCTCGGCGGCCGGGCGCCGGCCGCGGGCGAGGCCGAGCGCGCCGGCGGCGACCACGACCAGCGGGAACGGCACCGCGAGGGCGAAGATCGCCACGAAGGCCGCGAGGGCCACGAGCCGGTCCGTCCGGTCACGCAGGGCGCGGCCGCCGAGCCGCCACAGGGCGTGCAGCACGATGGCGAGCACCGCCGCCTTGAGGCCGAAGAACAGCCCGGCGACCGCGTCGACATGGCCGTAGAGCACGTAGAGCCAGCTCAGGGCCATCAGGGCGAGGAGCCCGGGCAGCACGAACAGCCCCCCGGCGACGAGGCCGCCCGCCGGCCCGTGCATGAGCCAGCCGATATAGGTGGCGAGCTGCTGCGCCTCCGGCCCCGGCAGCAGGGTGCAGAACCCGAGCCCGTGCAGGAAGCGCCGCTCCGAGATCCAGCGCCGCTCGTCCACCAGGATGCGGTGCATCACGGCGATCTGCCCGGCCGGCCCGCCGAAGGAGAGCGCCGCCACCCGCAGCCAGACCGGGACGGCCTCGGTCAGCGACGGGGCGGCGGGCGGCGCGCTCAGGCTCTGCGCGGCAGCCCGGTCTCGATCAGGCGCGCCCACAGGGAAGCCCCGTACGGCGCGGCCGTGTCGTTGAAGTCGTAGTGCGGGTGGTGGAGCGAGGCACTGTCGCCGTTGCCGATGAACATGTACGCGCCGGGGCGGCGGCCGAGCATGTAGGAGAAGTCCTCGGCGGTCATCATCGGCGCCACCGCCCGGTCGACGTTCTCCCCACCCACCAGCGCCGCGGCGACGCCGGCCATGAAGTCGGTCTCGGCGGGATGGTTCTCGGTCACCGGGTAGCTCGCCCCGTACTCGACCCGGCCCCGCGCGCCGAAGCCGCCGGCGATCTCGGCCACCAGGGTCTCGATCCGCGCCTTGATCTGGCTGCGCACGGCCTGGGACAGGGTGCGCATCGTGCCCCGCAAGGTGACGGTCTGCGGAAGCACGTTGAAGGCCTCGCCGGCCTCCAGCGCGCAGACCGAGACGACGGCCGACTGCACCGGGTCGAGGTTGCGCGACACGATGCTCTGCAGGGCGATGATGACGTGGCTCGCCACGAGCACGCTGTCGACGGCGTTCTGCGGCAGGGCCGCGTGCCCGCCCCGTCCCTCGATCGTGACGGTGAAGCGGTCGGTCGAGGCCATGATCGGCCCCGGCCGAATCGCGAAGGTGCCGACCGCCATGCCGGGAATGTTGTGCATCCCGTAGACCGACTCGACCCCGAACCGCTCCATCAGGCCGTCGTCGACCATCGCCTCGCCGCCGCCGCCGCCCTCCTCGGCGGGCTGGAAGATCAGCACGGCCGCCCCGTCGAAATCCCGGGTCTCGGCCAGGTACTTGGCGGCGCCGAGCAGCATGGCGGTGTGCCCGTCGTGGCCGCAGGCGTGCATCTTGCCCGGCACGGTCGAGCGGTAGGGCAGGTCGCGCACCTCCTGGATCGGCAGGGCGTCCATGTCGGCGCGCAGGCCGATGGCGCGGTTCGAGCTGCGTCCCCGGCCGCGGATGACGCCGACCACCCCGGTGCGGCCGATACCGGTAACGACCTCGTCGCAGCCGAAGGACCGCAGCGTCTCGGCGACGAAGCCGGCGGTGCGGTCGACGTCGTAGAGCAGCTCGGGATGGGCGTGCAGGTCGTGCCGCCACGCCGTCATCGTGTCGGCGAAGGCGTGGATCCGTTCGAGGACGGGCATCGGGTCGGGGCTCTCGTGGCCTTTGCGGGTGGGTCGGACCAGCAAAGCCGGGGCCAGAGCCGCCGTCAACGGCCACGCTTGACGAGCGCGCGGATCGCCCGCTGCCGCGTCGGCCCGTGATCCGGCGCCGCGAGATCATCGAGGATCGGACATTCTGGACGCGCGTCGCCGCAGCAGGCCTCCGCCAGATGCTCCAGCGTCCGGGCCATCCCCTCCATCTCGGCGATGCGGCGGCGCAGATCGGCGATCTGCTCCTGCGCGATCGCCTTCACCCCGGCGCTCGGCCGGGCCCGGTCGCGCCAGAGCGCCAGGAGATCCGC
Source organism: Methylobacterium sp. ME121 (assembly GCF_000974725.1). Taxonomy (NCBI): domain Bacteria; kingdom Pseudomonadati; phylum Pseudomonadota; class Alphaproteobacteria; order Hyphomicrobiales; family Methylobacteriaceae; genus Methylobacterium; species Methylobacterium sp. ME121. Next base: position 105,925 of record NZ_BBUX01000006.1, on the reverse strand, counting down.
GATCGCGTCCACGCTGAAGCCGAGGTCGCGGGCGCGGCGGATGAAGCGCAGCGTGTGCAGGTCCGCCTCGCCGTAATGGCGGTAGCCGGCCTCGGACCGGGCGGCCGGCGGAAGCAGGCCGGTCGCCTCGTACCAGCGGATCATCTTGGCCGAGACGCCGGTGCGGCGCGCCGCCTCGCCGATCGTCAGGTTCGCCGCACTCATGCCGGCCTCGCGGCGAGGGCCGGCGTCGCGGCCGCCGCGGGCCGCCCGCCGGCCCGGCGCAGCCGCAGGGCGTTGCCGAGGACGAACACGCTCGAGAACGCCATGGCGCCCGCGGCCAGGACCGGCGACAGGGCCGGGCCGCCGAACGGCACCAGCACGCCCGCCGCCACCGGGATCAGCGCGGCGTTGTAGGCGAAGGCCCAGAACAGGTTCTGGCGGATGTTGGCCATCACCGCCCGCGACAGCGTGAGAGCCTCGACCAGGGCTTCCAGGTCGCCCGACATCAGCACCACGTCGGCGCTCTCGACGGCGATGTCGGTGCCGGTGCCGATCGCCAGCCCGACATCGGCCTCGGCCAGCGCCGGCGCGTCGTTGATGCCGTCGCCCACGAAGGCCACCGGCCCGTGCGCGGCCCGGAACCGCTGCACGGCCTCGACCTTCCCGCCGGGCAGCACGCCGGCGGCCACGGCGTCGATGCCGAGGCTCCGCGCCACGCCGGCCGCCGTGACGGGATCGTCGCCCGTGACCATCGCCACCGCGAGCCCGCGCGCCCTCAGGGCCGCCACCGCCGCGCGGGCGCCCGGCTTCACGGGATCGGCCACCGCCAGGATCGCCGCGTGGCGGCCGTCGAGGACGAGGTGGATCGGACTCCGCCCCGCGCCCGCCAGCGACGCGGCCCGGGCGGCGAGATCCGGGTCCAGGGCGACTCCGAGGCGGTCCAGGTAGCGCGGCGCGCCGAGGGCCACGGCCCGGCCCGCGACCCGTCCGGAGATCCCGAAACCCGCCACCGCCTCGAAGCTGTCGGGCTCGGGCGTGGCGAGGCCGCGGTCGCGGGCCGCCGCCACGACGGCGCCGGCCAGCGGGTGCTCGGAGCGGGTCTCCAGCGCGGCGGCGAGGGCCAGCGCCGCGTCCTCCGCGACACCGGCGGCCGGGACGATCTCGGTGAGCCGGGGGCGCCCCTCGGTCAGGGTGCCGGTCTTGTCGAGGGCCACGACCCGCACGTCGCGCAGGCCCTGAAGCGCCGCGCCGTCGCGGAACAGCACGCCGCGCGCCGCCGCGCGCCCGGTGCCGACCATGATGGCGGTGGGCGTCGCCAGCCCCATGGCGCAGGGACAGGCGATGATCAGCACCGCCACGGCGTTCACCAGGGCCGGCCCCAGGGCCGGGGCCGGCGCCAGGATCAGCCAGGCCAGGAAGGTCACCGCGGCGATGCCGATCACCGCCGGCACGAACCGCCCGGTGACGCGGTCGACCAGCGCCTGGATCGGCAGCTTACCGCCCTGGGCGCGCTCCACCATGGCGGCGATCTGCGCCACCACGGTGGCGCCGCCCACGGCCCCGACCCGGAGGTCGAGGCTGCCGCGGCCGTTGAGCGTCCCGCCGACAACGGGATCGCCGAGCCCCTTGCGCACCGGGGCCGGCTCGCCCGTGACCATGCTCTCGTCGACGTGGCTGGTGCCCGAGACCACGGCGCCGTCAGCCGCCACGCGCTCGCCCGGGCGCACCCGGACCACGTCGCCGACGCGCAGGGCGTCGAGGGGGACCTCGTTCTCCGCACCGTCGCGGACGACGCGGGCGGTCTTCGGCGTCAGGTCCATCAGCCGCGCGATCGCCTGGCCGGTGCGCCCCTTGGCGCGCGCCTCCAGCGTCCGGCCGAGCAGGATCAGCGTGACGATCAGGACGCTCGCCTCGAAGTAGAGGTGCGCCGCCCCCGCCGGCAGGAGATCGGGCGCCAGCGTCGAGACCAGCGAGTACAGGTAGGCGGCGCCGGCACCGAGGGCGACCAGGGCGTTCATGTCGGGATGGCCGCGCAGCAGGCCCGGAACGCCGCGCAGGAAGAAGCGCCGCCCCGGGCCGGCGAGGACCAGGGTGGCCAGCACCGCCTGGATCAGGGCCGTCACGGGGCCTCCGTGCAGGGCGGGCAGGAGGTGGCCGCCCATGTCGAGGACCACGACGGGCGCCGACAGCAGGGCGGCGACGATCAGGTCGCGGCGCAGGGCGCGGCCCTCCTCGGCCTGACGGGCCGAGGGGTCGGCCGGATGGCCGGCCTCGACCGGCCGGGCCTCGTAGCCGGCCGTCTCGACGGCCGCCACCAGCGCGTCCATCGGCACCACGCCCTCCGGATGGCGGATCGCGGCCCGGCCCGCGGCGAGGTTGACGCTGGCCCCGGTCACCCCCGGAACGGCGGCCAGCGCCCGCTCGACCCGACCCACGCAGCTCGCGCACGACATGCCCTCGACGGCCAGCAGGCTCTGCGTCTCGGGGACGGGGTAGCCGGCGTCCGCGAGCGCCGTCGCGACGTCGCCCGGGCCCGTGGCGCCGTCGAGGACGAGGCTGGCGCGGTGGGTGGCGAGGTTCACCGCCACGTCCCGGGCGCCGGGCAGCGCCGCGAGGGCGCGCTCGACGCGGCCGACGCAGGAGGCGCAGGACATGCCCTCGACGGGCAGGGTGAGGGCGACGGATTTCGACATGGCAGTGATCCGGTTCGAAGCGTCCATGCCCGGTCAGATGGGGCTTCCCATCATGGGAAGGTCAAGGGGTTGGCGGGCGACCTCCCCGGTCGGGCCCGCCGATGCGGGGCCGCCGCCGTTGTCGAATCGCGCGCGCCCGGCCAAGGTCCGCGCCACTGGAGCGGCGGGGACACGGATGGGCGAAGCGCTGACGATCTACGGCGACCCGGGTTCCGGGAACTGCCTCAAGGTCAAGTGGGTCGCGGCCCATCTCGGCATCCCGGCGCTCTGGCGCGACGTCGACGTCCCGGGCGGCGGGACGCGCAGGCCCGAGTTCCTCGCCCTGAACCCCGCCGGCCGCGTGCCGATCGTCGTCCTGTCCGACGGCACCGTGCTGTCCGAATCGAACGCGATCATCGTCTACCTCGCGGAGGGCTCGGCGCTGGTGCCCGCGGAGGCCCTGCCCCGCGCCCGCATGCTGCAGTGGATGTTCTGGGAGCAGTACAGCCACGAGCCCTACATCGCGGTCCGCCGCTACCAGCTCCACTATCTCGCGCGGTCGCCGGAGGATCTCGACCCGAAGCTCGCCGAGCGCGGCGCCGACGCCCTGCGGCTGATGGAGCGAACCCTCGCGCGCTCGGCTTTCATGGTGGGCGACACCCTGACCCTCGCCGACGTGGCGCTCGTCGCCTACACGCGCATGGCCCACGAGGGCGGCTACGACCTCGCGGACTACCCGGCGATCCGCGCGTGGGTCGAGCGCGTCGAGGACGGGCTCGGGATCGGCCCCTACGCCGGGCCGGCCTGATCGGCCGCGGCCTGCGGCGGCGCGGCGCCGTATTCCGGCAGGCTGACCCGCACGGTCGTGCCCTCCCCGGCCGCGCTCTCGATGGCAAGCCGCCCGCGGTGGCGGTTGAGGCTGTGCTTGACGATGGCGAGCCCGAGGCCCGTGCCGCCGCGGGCGCGGCTCGACGCGACGTCGACCCGGTAGAAGCGCTCCGTCAGCCGCGGGATGTGCTCGGGCGGGATGCCCGGCCCGTCGTCGGCCACCGACAGGACGACGCGGCGCCCGAGGCGCGGGTCGTCCTCGCGGGCGAGCCCGACGCTGATCCGGCCGCCGCCGTACTTCACGGCGTTCTCGATCAGGTTCTCGATCACCCGGGCGAGCTCGTCGGCGTCGCCGGGGACCGCGTAGGGGCCCGCCCCCTCCTCCAGTCGGATCGTGGCGCCCCGCGCCTCGGCGGGCAGGCCCTGGGCGTCGACCATCTGGCGGGCGAGCGCCCCGAGATCGACCACCGCGGTGGGCGCCACGTGCTCGCGCAGCTCGATCCGCGACAGCGACAGCAGGTCGTCGATCAGCCGCGTCATCCGCTGGGCCTGGACGCGCATGATCTCCAGGAAGCGCTCCCGGGCCTGGGCGTCGTCGCGGGCCGGACCCTGCAGGGTCTCGATGAAGCCGATCAGGGTGGCGAGCGGCGTGCGCAGCTCGTGGCTCGCGTTGGCGACGAAATCGACCCGCATCGCCTCGAGACGCCGGGCCGAGGTGAGGTCGCGCAGGAACAGCAGCGCGCTCACGCCGGACCCGTCGGGCATCGGCAGCGCGCCGATCTGGACCTCGAAGGTCCGCTCCAGCGGCACCCGGGTCGACAGCGCGACCCGGCGCGGGAGGCCGGAACTCAGCACCGCCTCGATGCCGTCGAGGACCTCCGGGTCGCGGAGCGCGAAGGACAGGGGCCGGGCCTGATGGAGCGCCGGCAGCAGCGCCCGGGCGGCGGGATTGGCCTCCAGCACCAGGGTACGCCGGTCCACGAGGATGACCGGGTCCGGCACGTGGGCGAGCAGCGCCTCGGCGACGGCGTGGCGCGGCGTGGCGGCGGCCGGTCGCGCGACGGGGGCCTCGCGGCCGCGCCCGCCGAGCCAGCCGCCCAGGCAGACCGCCGCGAGCCCGATCAGGATCAGCGGGAGGTCGAGCCGCCCGGCCAGGGCGGTGGCGAGCCCGAGCAGGCCCGCGGCGATCGCGGCGCCGGTCCAGGCGGGGGAGCTGCGCAGGCGGCCGGACATGGCGGGCGCGGCCGGCCGATCAGCGGGACTCGGACTCGTCGCGCCACGCCCGGCCGGACGGCCCGGCCGTGCCCTCCGGCGGGCCGGAATCGCGGGCACCGCCCGCACGCTTCACGATCTCGTAGAGGCCGAGCATCGCCAGGGCGGTCACGAACGGCACGACGTAGTAGCAGCCCCGGAACAGCAGCAGCGAGGTCAGCACCTCGTTGCGCGGCAGGCTCGACAGGGCGAGGAGCACGGTGGCCTCGAACACCCCGATGCCGCCGGGCGCGTTCGACGCGATCCCCAGCATGGCGGCCAGCACGTAGATCGCCAGGAAGGTGGTGAAGCCCAGCGTCGTCTCCTGCGGCAGCAGGACGTAGAGCACAGCCGCCGCCGCGCAGACGTCGCCGATGCCGACGATCATCTGGCCGATCGACACGGACGCCCCGGGCAGCTCCAGGCGCCAGTGCTTCACGGTGATGCTGCGCTTCTTGGCCGAGACCCAGGCCAGGTAGCCGAGCACCAGGGCGAGCGCCGCGAGGCCGACACCCTGGTTGATCCGGATCGACGTGAAGGCGAGCCCGGCGAGCTGGCCGGCCTCGATGATCAGGCTCAGGCCCAGCACCACGCCCATGCCGAGCCAGAAGGTGAAGCCGGCGATGACGGTGAGCGCGGCGATCTTGGCCGTCGAGAGGCCCTGCCGCGCGTAGATCCAGTAGCGGATCGTCCCGGCGGTGAGCAGCGGGAAGCCGAGGGTGAAGCTCACCGCGTAGCTCGTGAACGAGGCGAGCGCGGTGATCCGGTACGGCACCTTGATCTTGAGCTGGCGCAGGGCCAGCGCGTCGTAGCCGGTCAGGAACAGGTAGCTGACGCCGACGAACAGGAAGGCGAGGCCGAGCTGCTCGGCGGTCGCGGCCGCGATGGCGCTGCGCACCTCCGCCCAGCTGACGCTCTGCACGAGCTTCCACAGGACGCCGAGGGAGACCGCGAACAGCACGATGCTGGCCGCCGTGCCGATCCAGGCATAGCGGCTGCGCCGGCTCTTCCGCTTCGAGCCCGCTCCGGCATCGTGCTGGACCGGCTCGACCGGCTCGACCGGGCTCCGGTGCTGTCCCTGAAAATTCATGCCGATCGGCGTCCGCCCTTCCGGCTGCGCGGCCCGGCCGAAGGCCGTCAGCCCGTGCCGGAATCTCCCGGACCGCGGCCCGTTGCCCCGCATGTAGGCCGAACCGGCGCGCAAGGCCAGGGAAGGCAGGCCCGTGACGGGCGATCTATCCTCAGCCGGAGGCCCGATCGAGGATCGCGGCCGCCTCCGCGAGGCCGCGCCGGATCCGCTCGGGCACCTCCGGCGCGGTGCAGACATAGGTCGGGCTCGGGTGCGGCACCCGGATCACCGGCAGGTCGGGGCGGAGCGCCGCGAGGGACGGCGCCGCCTCCCCGGCGAAGCGGCCGGCCAGCACCGCCACGGCGAGGCGCGGCAGCAGGTCGAGGAGCGGGGCCAGATAGGGCGCGGCCGCCGCGACCTCCGCCCGGCGGGGCGCCCGGTTGCGGGCGCCCTCGGCGTGGATCAGCCAGGGGACCGCGTTCCAGATCAGCGTGTCGGCCCGGCTGAGCCCGGCCTCGGCGAGGAAGCGGAACAGGTTCGCGGCCGTGCCGTTCGCGCTGTCGCGGGTGACGAAGCCGGTGCGCAGCACCGCCGGGCCCGGCGTCTCGAGGAGGAGGAGCATCCGCGCCCCGACGCCGCCATCCAGGGGGTCGGGCGCCGGGACCGGGGCGCCGCGCTCGGCCGCGATGCGCGCCGCGAGGGCCCGGATCGGGGCGATGTGGGGGCTGTCGATCAGGGCGCGGCGGGCCGCCAGGGCCTCCGGATCGGCCAGCGCCTTCGGGGCCCGCGGCTCAGCCGGCATCGAGGCCGGGAATCGTCGGGCCGCCGCGACGCGACCGGCGGAAGCGCTCGGTGCCCGCCTCCCGGGCGAGGCGCGCGTCGAGGCCGGCCACGCCGCCGAACTGGAAGCCGATCTGGCTGGCATAGGCCGCGCAGGCGGCGCGCTTCCGGGCCTGGGCCTCCGGGGCGAGGGTCACCGTCGCCTCGGGAAGTTCCGCGAAGACATCCGCGAGCGGCTCCCGGGGCGCAGCCTCGCGCACCGTGTAGGGGAAGTCGCGCCACCACAGGATCGGGAGAAGCGGGTCGAGGCCGCGCAGCGCCCGGACCGCCTGGACGTGATCGACATGGCCGCCGATCGCCTGGGGGGCGAGGAGGAGATCCGGTTTGTCCGCGGCGATCAGCGCCGCGACGGCGGGCGCGAGGTCGGCCGCGATGCCGTCATCGGCGCGGGTCTCGGAGAAGAGTTCCGGCGCCGAGCCGTAGCCCCGATGCGGCGCCTCCCGGAACGGCAGGTGCACGGGCGGGGCGATGCCGAGCGCGGCAGCCGCGCGGACATCCTCCTCCCGGCGCAGGGCCATGTAGTCGATCTCCGGTCCCAGGCCCTTGTCGAGCTGGCAGGCGAGCGCGAAGCCCTTCGGCTCGGCGACGCTGCCGGTGAACAGGGTCGCCATCACGACGCGCCAGCCAGCTTGCGCGAGGCTTGCCAGGAGGCCGCCGCACGAGAAGGCCGCGTCGTCGAGATGGGGGGAGAGGGCGAGCGCGGTGGGCATGGTTCAGAGCCTGTCGGCGGGCACGACGTCCGAGCCGCGACCTCATCCCGAGGTACCGCTGCGCAGCGGGGGCCTCGAAGGGGGTGGATCGGGATTCCCGACGCTGGCGGACCGTTCAGAGCAGGTGCGGCTCGGCGCGGAAGCGGCAGGTCGGGTCGTCGGGCAGGTCTTCGGGAAAATCGGTGGCGGGCTGCTCGTGGCGCACCCGCGCGTAGACCTCCATGATCTGCCGCCCGACCGCGTGCCACGAGTAGACCCGCCGGCACTCCTCCAGGCCGGCCGTCGCGATGCGCCGGCGCAGATCGGCGTCCGTGACGATCCGGGTGAGCGCGGCGGCCAGCGCCGGGACGTCGCCCGGGTTGACCAGCAGCCCGTTCTCCCCGTCGCGCAGGCAGTCCGAGACGCCAACCGCGTGGCACGACACGGTGGCGAGCCCGGCCGCCAGCGCCTCCAGGATCGTGTTGGAGAAGCCCTCCGCGTAGGTCGGCGAGACGAACACGTCGGCGCGGCGGTAGAGGTCGGGCACGGAGCCGTATTCCGCGTAGCCCGTGAAGGCGATCGCGCGCTCCGAGAAGGCGCGCTCCGCGGCGAGCGCCTTGGCCGGGTCCACGTCGGGCCCGATTCCCGAGATCGTGGCCGCGAAGGGCGTGCCCTGCGCGCGCAGGATCGCCAGGGCCTCGATGAAGTCCAGCACGCCTTTCCGACGGTCGACCCGGCCGTGGTAGAACAGCCGCACCGGCCCGTCATGGGGCGCCGGCAGCCCGTCGGACGTGCCCTGCGCGAACCGATCGGTGTCGACCGCGCCGGGCACGATGGTGAAGCGGGCCGGGTCCGACCCGAGCCGCTCGCAGACCTCGTCCACGAAGGAGGCGCCGCCGATCAGCAGCGCGTTGGCGTGGGCCAGCACCTCGCACATGGCGACCCGGTGGGTCTCGCAGCAGGAGCCGACCCAGTGGCCGTCGCCGCCCTGGATCGAGACGACGCTCGGCACGCCGAGCTTGCGGGCGGCGAGCAGCACCGCCCAGCCGGTCGGGTAGCCGTACTGGGCGTGCAGGATGTCGAAGGGGTTCCGGGCGTGCTCCCGGACGATCGCGTCCACCATCGTGGCGATGTCGCGCTCGAAATCGCCCGACGTCTGCTCGCCGAGCTGTTCCAGGCCGATCACCCGCACGCCCGGCACCGGCGGCGGCGGCCCGCCCCCGTAGACCCGGGTGCCGAAGGCGTCGCCCCGGTACTGCGAGATCATCGTGACGTCGTGGCCGGCGCCGACGAGTTCGCGCAGCAGGTTCTGCGCGTAGACGCTCATGCCCGATATGGCCGGGAAATAGCGGCGGCTGAGGAAGAGGATTCTCATCGCACCGCACCTTCGCAGAGACCGGGAGAGGCGCCGAGGCGCTCCCTCTCCCGTGCCCGATCCTCGCCTCGCCGCAATTCGGCCCTCACTGCCATTGCCGCCGCGTCTCCTGCTCGCCCGCCAGGACCGGGCCGGGGCGCCGGCAGCCGCGGAGATAGTCCAGCGCCTGCGGGATCATCACGTCGGCCCGGTGGCTCTCGCGGGAGAGCTCGACGCAGATCAGCTTGCCGAAGCCCACCGCCTCCAGAGCCTCCAGCACGCCCGGCACGTCCATGTCGCCCTCGCCGAAGGGCAGGTGGATGTGGCTGCCGCGCTTCATGTCCTCGATCGCCACGGTGCCGATCCGGTCGGCGAATTCCCGCACGGCGGCCGCCGGCTCGCGCTCGCCGGTGACGAGGCAGTGACCCGTGTCCAGGGCGAGCTTCAGCCCCGGCACGTCGAGCGCCGCGTAATCGTCGAGCGTCTCGATCAGCATGCCGGGCTCGGGCTCCAGGCAGGGCACGATTCCGGACTCGGCCGCGAAGGCCGCGACCTCGTGCAGACCCTCGACCAGCCAGCGCCGGGCCTCGCCGTGATCGACGCCGGGCTTCGGCACGCCGGCCCAGAACGAGACCGCCTCGGCGGAGAGCATCGCGCCGATCTCGATCGCGCGCTTCAGGAAGCCGACGCGCCGGGCGCGGCCCGCGGCGTCGGCGGTCACGAGCGTCGGCTCGTGCTTGGCGGACGGATCGAGCAGGAAGCGGGCACCCGTCTCGATGACGCAGGTCAGCTCCAGCTTCTCCAGCAGACTCGCCACCCGGCCGGCCTCCGCCGCCCAGGTCTCGGCGAAGGGGTCGAGATGGTGGATGTCGAGGGTGAGCGCCACGCCATCGTAGCCCGCCGCCTTGATCAGGTGGAGCGCGTCGTCGAGGCGGTGGTTGGCCGCGCCGTTGGTGTTGTAGGCGAACCGGAGCGTCACGCCGCCCTCCCCTTCCGCTGGGCGAGGCGGAAGGGCGCGTGGTGCGATTCCGGCTCGCGGTAGAGCGGATAGTGCCGCCCGACGATCCGCTCGGCCAGGGCCACGTCGAACAGCGGCTGGCCGCCGAACCGCTCCAAGGCCTCCGGGGTGAGACGCACCGGGCGCAGGGTCTCGCTCTCGGTGCCGAACGTGATCAGCGGGTGGTCGCGGTCGAGAAGCTTCTTCGTGTTGCGCTCGCCGATCCGGTAGTAGCTCATGGTCTCGACCTCGAGCCCCGGCACGATCGCCTTCACGACGCCGACCCCGCCCCCCGGGGGCGTGCAATCGACGTAGAGCACGTCGAACCCGGCCTCCAGCAGCCGGTCGCAGGCGATCTTCCCCCGGGCGTGGCCGTCGGCGGCCGGGGTCGAGGGCAGCTCGGCGAAGCTTTTCGTGCTGCGCTCGGAATAGACCGTGTCGGCCAGCACGCCGCGCAGGTCGGCCGCCGGCATCTCGATCCATTCGAGCATGGCTTGCAGGGCGCGGCTCTCCTCCAGGTCCAGGCTGGGCAGCGCCTTCTGGATGAACGCGTCGACGTAGCCCGGCGGCGTCACCGTGGCGGCCATGTCGAGGGGGCCGTGGCCGAAGGTCTTGCGGACCCGCGCGGCCTGGAACTCCAGGAGCGCCTTGCGCAGCGCCCGCTCCCGGTCCGGGTCGCAGGCCTCGCCGCAGGCCGAGAGGGCGATCGGCGCCGGGGTCCGCGCCGGATCCTCGTCGTAGCCGACGACGTAGAGGTTGGTCAGGCCGAACTGGTCGGTGGCGAATTTCGGGAGCGCCCGGATCCCGAGCTCCTTGAGCCGGGCCAGCATCGCGGCGTTCTCCGGACCGATCCCCTCGAGGTCGAGCATCACGCCCTGGTCGAGGGCCCGGAACAGCAGCCCGTTGCCGTCCCGCTGCAGCAGCTCCAGCACGCCGTGGCCCAGCGCGAAGGGCACGTCCGGGCCGGCGCCGAGGCCGTTGGTGATCAGGTTGGTGAAGGGCTTGTAGCCCTCCGACAGCTCGAAATAGTCGGTCGCGGCGACGTCGAGGGGCATCAGGACGATCTCGCCCGTCGCGTGCCGGACGCTGGGGGTCCATTCGAGCACCGTGTCGCGGCCGACCGGGGAGCCGGCGGGCAGGCAGAGGGTCAGCGGGTCGGCGACCGACTTGGCGCCGTAGACCCGGACGAGATCGGTGTAGCTCGCCCGCTCCTTCGCCCGCGGCAGCACCGCGAGCGACGGCATCAGGTTCTCGGCGATCTCCGCGACGGCGCCGATCAGCGCCTCGTCGTCGGTGGCGCCGTAGCCGATGCCCGACGGCATCGCGCCCACGAAGAACGGGTCGTCGAGAAACAGGGCCACGAACCAGACCGGGATGCCGGTGCGATCGAGGGGCGCCAGCGGGAAGCCGACGACGCGCCCCTCCGGCAGGACGTCGAGATAGGCCTTGACCGGGTCCGGCAGGGTCCCGGGCAACCCCTCGATCGGCCGCTTGGCGCCGAAGCGGTAGGGGCGCGGCGCCTTGATCCGCTCGTGGCGGGCGCGGTCGTCCTGGTCGTGAAAGGCGTCTGCGTTGCTCAAGTCGTGTTCCCGTCTGCCGCGACCGCCTGCCTTCCCACCTTCGTCCCATTCCCCCTCATCCTGAGGTGACCGCGAAGCGGGCCTCGAAGGAGGGCTCCAGATAACGCCGGGATCCCTGGAGCCCTCCTTCGAGGCCTTTACTGCGCTCCGGCACCTCAGGATGAGGGGGTGAGTGGGAGATGCTTGGGTCGGTTGCGTGATTGAAATTCCTGTCCGCTACCGCTGCCCGTACGCGCGCGCGACGAGCCGCATCGTGTGGAGGTCGCGCGCGGCCGAGTAGGCCACCCGCTCCTCGGGCCGGCGCAGGGCCGAGCCGAAGGCGCGCACCTGCTCGGCGAAGGGCGAGCTGTCGGCGTCGAAGGCGAGCGGCTCCGCGCAGCCGCTGGCGCCGTCGATGAAGGTCAGGGATCCGCCGGCCGTCTGGCCCATCGTGTTCTCGGCGACGAGCAGGCCCTTCGTGCCGACCACCTCCAGGCGGCGGCGGGGCAGCGCGTCCGGGCAATTGTAGGCGACGTGGAGGCTCGCCAGCGCGCCGCCCGCGGTCCGCCCGATCAGCAGGGCGCCGTCGTCGACCGCGTAGTCCTGGGCCCTGGTCTGCGTCAGGGCCGCGAGGTCGGCGATCGGCTCGCCGAGCAGGAAGTCCACGAGGTCGAGCCCGTGCGGGGCGAGGTCCATCAGCGCGCCGCCTCCGGCCTGGGCGGCGTCGATCCGCCAGTTCGGCTGGCCGGCCTCCGACCAGTCGCGCCCGAGCCAGCAGGCATAGACGATCCGCACCGCCGTCACGGTGCCGAGCCGCCCGGCCTGGACCTGCGCGCGGATCGCCCGGTGGGCCGGGTGGTGCCGCTGGTCGAAGGCCGTGCCGTAGAAGATTCTTTGCGACCCGACGGCGTGGGCAATGGCCTCGGCGTCCCCGAGCGTCGCCGCCATGGGCTTCTCGCAGAGCACCGCCTTGCCGGCCGCCGCCAGCGCTTCCACGGCGCCGCGGTGGAGGTGGTTCGGCGTCGCCACGTAGACCGCCTCGACCGCGGGCTCGGCGATGAGGCCGGCGAGGTCGGCATGGACGCGCGCGCCCGCTCGCTCGGCTGCGGCTCGGCTCTCCGGGTTCGGATCGCAGACGGCGACCAGCCGGTGCCCGGCGGCGCGGATGCCCGGCTCCATGTAGTCGCGGGCGACCCAGCCGTAGCCGACGATGCCCCAGCCGACCGCGTCCATCACCACCGCTCCGGCAGATCGACGAATTCGCGCACGCGCACGCGCTGCGTCTCCGGCGCATCGAGGCTCTCGTCGAAGGTCAGCGTCTCGGGTCCCGGGGAGTGCAGCGGGTAGGTCGCGCGCGGGCCGTACTCCGCCTCGTAGCGCTCCGAGGGCCAGCGCACGACGTAACCGTCGCCGTCAGGCGCGTAGAGCGGGTTGAGCCGCAGCACGGTCCCCGGCTTCGGCAGGGTCAGGCCATCGACCAGCGCGCGCGGCGCCGGGCGCATGCCGGGACCGCACACCACCGAGAACGCCTCGCAGGTGCGCAGGGCCGCGGGTTCCTGCGGGCCCGGCGCCCGCGCCGCGACCAGCGCCCGGGTCAACTCCGCATCGTCGTAGACCAGGGCGTCGGGAAACAGCTCGGCGATCTCCTCGGCCGTCACCGCCCGGCCGGCCGAGAAGCCCGGGCAGTCGCGGTTGTGGATGTGGCTCAGCGCCAGCCAGCCGTCATCGCCGGCATTCTGGCGGAGACTCTCGAGCAGAGCCGCCTTGTCGTCGAGGAAGTAGAAGGCGTCGTTGCACACGACCAGATCGACGGGAGCCCCCGGGATCGGCCAGTGGGCTGAGCCGGCGTCGAAGCAGACGAGCTGCGCCTTCTCGGCGACGACCCAGTGGCGGGCCACCCAGAGCTTGGCGAAGACCACGTCGGCCCCGGCGACCTTGCAGCCGCGCCGCTGCAGCTCCCGCAGGTAGTGGCCGATGCCGCAGGCGAATTCGAAGACGCACACGGGCTCGTTCCAGTGTGCCTCCAGCAGCGACAGGCCGGCCAGGAAGGTCGGGTCGCTCCAGCGGTGCAGGAAGTAGTCGCCGACGCGTCCCCAGCCGAGGAGCTCGACCGCGTCGCGCAGGGTCGCCTCGCGGCGCGTCTTGATCAGGCGGATGATCCCGGCCGGATCGGCCGGCGGGCCGTTCCACCAATCGTCCTGATCGACCAGCAGGGCGGCGAGCGCCTCGTCGGGCTCGCCGGCGTCGAGATGGGCGAGCACCCGCTCGATCAGGGCCGCGCGGTTGATCCGCAGGTACGGGATGCCGTCGATCACGGGCCAGCGCGCGCCGGTCTCCGCGTCGCGCAGGGCGTGCGGGCCGTCGGCCTTCAGCGGGTTGCCGGTGTCCGGCGATCTGAGTTCGAACGGGATCATGGTTCTCGGAGCCGCCCGGGCAGATGGGCGACCGGGTCCGGCGATCAAGGGATGCGCATGTCGGCGAGGACACGATCGTGGAAGCCCTTCACCGGGCCGGCATGGACCAGCTCCCACTCGTCGAGCACCATCCCCATCGTGGTCGAGGCCCCGCGCAGGTGCTGGGCGATCTGGAGAACGCGGTCGATGCAGTCGGCCGCGTGGAAGGCGCGGCCCTCGGCGGTGGCGTCGTCGGGCAGGATCGCGCGGGCGCGCTCGACCTGACCGCGCAGGGGTTCGTCGAGTTCATTGAGCGCCCAGGCGGTGGTGGTCGCCATGATCGGCCCGAGATGGTCGCCGAGCAGCATCTCGCCGGTGAAGCCGGCATCCGGCATCGCGGCGTTGTGGAAGTGGTGGGCCATCGCGGCCAGGAACACGGTGCCGGGATCGGCCCGGTAGAACGGGCTGAGGCAGACGCCGTAGACCGCCACGATCAGGCAGTGCTCGGCGTGGTTCTCCGGCGGCTCCAGCAGGATCCGGGCGCGGCCGGGACAGGTGACGCCCGCCCGCGGCTGCTGCGCCAGGGCGCCGACGAAGCTCGGCAGCGGCCCGGGCCGACCCGCCGGACGCGGCGCGAGCCGCGCGCGCAGGCGGTCGCGGAGATCGGGATCGAGGTCTTCGGTGACGGCGTCGAAGCCCGCCACCAGCACCGCGGAGGCGGCCTCGTCCGAGAGCCCCGCCGCGGTCAGGAAGGCCGCGTCGAGGTCGCAGAGGCGCGTCGCCGCGAGGGTGACGGCCGCGATGTCGAGGGCGACGTCGTCGGGCGCGCCGCCGCCGGTGAGGAGCCCCCACCCCTGCGCGAACAGCCGCTCGGCAATCGACCCCTGGCGGCCCGCCGAGCGGACGCGCTTGAGGTCGTTCATCTCGACCAGGAGGTCGCGCAACGCCTCCGGCGCGGCGGCGCCGGAATGGGGCGACTGAGTCTCGCTTGGCATCGTCTCGTTCCGAAAAGCCGCCCCCTGGTTTCGACGACGCCTAGTGCACGCCCAGCCAGTCGCGGAGCATCTGCTCCTGCTTGCCGAAGGCGTGCTCCGGCCCGTGGCCGTTCTTCACCATCGGCGCCTTGAAGAAGGTGGAGAGCTGCTCCTGCACGCCGCCGTCGCCGCGCTTGCTCGCGAGATCGAGCACGCGGGCGATCTCGATGACGAGCGGCGCGGCCAGGATCGAGTCCTTGCAGAGGAAGTTGACCTTGATCTGCATCCGCTGGCCCATGAAGCCGGTGACGTCGATGTTGTCCCAGGCCTCCTTGTCGTCGCCGCGCGGCCGGTAATAGTGGATGTGCACCAAGTGGTCCTCGACCGGGTAGCCGAGGATCGAGTCGAGCACCGTGCCCTTGGTGTTGAGCTTCGACTGCAGCGAGTTCGGGTCGTTCAGGGCGAGGCCGTCGCGGTTGCCCAGGATGTTGGTCGAGAACCAGCCGTCGACGTGGAGCGCACGCGCCTTGAAGGCGGGGGCCAGCACAGTCTTCATCATGGTCTGCCCGGTCTTGCCGTCCTTGCCGGCCACCGGGACGTTCAGCTCCTTGGCGAGCTCCAGGAGCGCCGGCACGTCGGCGGCCACGCTCGGGGTGAAGTTGGCGTAGGGGATGCCGCTCTTGATCGCCGCGTAGGCGTAGAGCATCGCCGGGGAGATCGCCTCGTCGCTCGAATCCAGGCCCTTCTCGAAGGCAGCGGTCGAGTTCAGGGTCGGGTCGTTGAGGTCGGGCCAGCGCTCCGTGGAGGCGAGGTTCACCACGACGACGTCGTCGAGGTTGCTCTCCTTCTGGAAGCGGCGGAGGTCGTTGGCGATCACCGAGACCGCCTCGCGGTGGTCCTTGGCGACGATCCGGTTCTGGCCGTCGATGTTCTTGCAGAACTTGGCGCTTCCGACCGCCGGCCAGGGCGTGATGCCCTTCAGGACCTGGGCGCCGTTCTCGATATCGTCCTTCGAGAGCACGCCGTGCCCGCTCGCCGCGGAGGCGAGGTCGTCGCCGTTCAGGTCCCAGCCGCCGAAGACGAGGTCCTTGTAGTCGGCCATGCCGGCCACGGAGAGACCGGCGAGCGGCAGCCCGTCGAGACGGTTGGAGCCGGATTTGATCATCTCGATGCCGGCGATGGCAGTGGTGGCGACAGCGCCTCCCATGCCTACGAACGCGACACCGACGCGGCGACCGGACTGCATGCTCATCGGTAACTGATGTCCTTGTGCGGACGCGGGTGGCGTCTTGAAGGGTCCGTCCTGGGACGGAAATTCGCCCCCCCGGGGCCGTACCTAACTGGCTCGGCGGTGCCGCGTTCCAAGCCGAATGCGACAACATTGCCCCACCGTCCTCCCGCGCGGGGCCGGCCGGCGGCGTTAACGCGACCCTAAGGAGCAGGGTTAACCCTTCCTTGACCGTGCCACGCTTGGATCACGGGGCCGTCCCATTCTGGTCACGGCCGGCGTCGATAGGGCCGCCGCTTCCGGAAAAAACCCGGCCGTCAGAGCCGGGCGGACGCAAGGACCGATCTGAAGAGGACCAATGATGGGGGTTTTCCCGGAGCCGGCGCGTCGCGCCGACGACGTGAGCCGACTCGTGCCGCAGACCCTGACCGGCACGGGCCATTTCGAGGATGAAGCCGTGGCGTGGCTGCCGCGGGCCGGACGCGAGACAGGGCGCCGGTCACTTCGCCGCACCGGCCTCGGCCGGATCTCCGGGACGCTGGCCCTGGGGCTCGTCGCCGGGTTCGGCCTGCCGCAGGCCGCCTTCGCGCCCGCCTACTTCGCGCCGGCCGCCCAGGCCCACGACCGGGTCGACACCAGCCCGCGAGCCGCGCAGGCCCTCGCACAACGCGCGTCCGAGCCCGCGGTTCCCGCGGAGGCGCCGGCGGCCAAGGACGCCTGGAACGGCCTGCCGGTGCCGGAGCAGGAGCCCGCCACCACGGCCCTGATCCAGGAAGACCTCGCGGCCCTGCCGCGGGTCACGCAGGAGCAGGACGCGGTCAAGTTCGGCGAGCGCAGCGTGCCGCGCAAGGTGGTCGACACGATCGTCAAGGCCTCCGACGAGGCCGGCGTCGATCCGGTCTACATGATGGCGCTGGCCGACAAGGAATCGAGCTTCGACACGGACGCGAAGGCTGCCACATCCTCGGCGCAGGGGCTGTTCCAGTTCGTCGCCCGCACCTGGCTGGAGATGATCCGCGATTACGGTGCCCGCTACGGGCTCGCCGAGGAGGCCGCCGCCGTGAAGGGCCGGGGCGCCGCGATCACCGTCGCGGGCAGCATGCGCGCCCGGGTGCTCGGCCTGCGCAACGACCCGCGCGTCGCCGCCCTGATGGCGGCCGAGCTGATCAAGCGCGATCGCGAGCGGATCGAGGCCCGGGTCGGGCGCGCGCTCACCACGACCGAGCTGTACCTCGCCCATTTCCTCGGCACGGCGAGCGCCGGCCGCTTCCTGTCGCTCTCCTCCGAGAAGCCCGACGAGGTCGCCGGACGCGAGTTCCGCACGGCGGCCCGGGCCAATCGCAGCCTGTTCACCGAGAAGACGGGCGGCAAGCGCCGCAGCCTAACCGTGTCCGAGCTGCACGACCGGATCGACGGCATGATCGACCGGCGGCTGACCCGCTACCAGGGCGTGGCGGCGGTCGCCGAGGCCCTCGACAAGGCGCCGGTCCAGAGCGACGTCGCCGCCGCCGAGGAGACGGCTCCCGTGGCCGGCAACCGCCGCGTCGAGGTGACGGAGGCGCTGCCACCGGACGGGGTGTGAGGACCCCGTCGGGGCGACCGCTCGCCTGAGCCAATTGCCTGAGCAAGTTGGATCGCCGCTTCGGCGCGCCGGGTCTGTCGGATTGACAGTCCTCCCTGCCGACATCGTCCCCGATCGAGGCGCCCAGATGTCACCTCGGGCGGATCTCGGGCAGGCCCGAGACCCGTCGGGAGAGGGGGGCGTGAAAATGAGGAATGGCGCGGCTCTCCCGCACGGAATCGTCTTCGTTCCGAACCGTCGCGACGCGATCGGGAACGGCTCTCGCGCCGACCGCGGTTCCGGCTTCCGGCCCCGCCCGCGGCGCCCCGGAGCATCCGGCGGTTCAGGGGCGGCGCATCGGGGCCGGAGCCGGGCTCTCGCCCGAGCGCCGAGCAGCGTCAGACCTCGGCTTTTAAGGCACTGTTAACCATAGCAAGACCAATCCTGTCGGCAGACTACTTCTCTAAGAGACGCTTGGCGCCGATGCCCCGCTACTTCATCGATCTGCACGACGGCTCGCAGCCGATCCACGATGAGGTCGGGTTCGACCTGCCGGACCTGCCGGCGGCCCGCGCCAAGGTCACCCGGATCATGTCGGCGATCGCCCGCGACATGCTGCCGGACGTCGAGCGCCAGGATTACGTGGCCTGCGTCCGCGACGGCGTCGGCAAGGTGGTCTACCGGGCGCGCCTGTCCCTCGCCGCCGAGATGGTGGAGTGAGGCGGGCGTCCTCCGCGCCCGCGATGCGCCCCTGAGACCGCGCCGAATCCGCCCTGAGGCTCCCCGCCGCGCCGCGGCAGCGCTTGACCGCCCCCCGGTTCCGGCCATCTCGGATCCATGAAACGGCGCAGCCTGCTCACGGTCGCGAGTGCGGCCACGGTCATGACGCTCGGCGGCGTCGGCTACGCCGCGCACCGGCGCGGACGGAATCCCTATTACCGCGGCCCGACCTCCGACCATTTCGACGGGCTGCGGTTCTTCCTGCCGGGACAGTCGACCGACAAGGCGCTGCCGGACGTGCTGCGCTGGCAGGCCAAGCGGCAGCGCGAGCCCTGGCCGAAGAGCTTCCCCAGCCCCTATCCCGCCGACCGGCCACCGGAGCGGGTCGAAGGCCTGCGGGTCGTGCTGATCGGCCACGCGAGCTACCTCGTGCAGGTCGCCGGCCGGAACATCCTGATCGATCCGGTCTTCGCCAAGCGCGCGAGCCCGGTCCGCTTCGCCGGGCCGAAGCGCGTCAACCCGCCGGGGATCGCCCTCGCCGACCTGCCGCCCATCGACGCGGTCCTCATCACCCACAATCACTACGACCATCTCGACGGGCCGAGCCTCGCCCGGATCTGGCAGGCGCACCAGCCGCTGATCGTGGCGCCCCTGGGCAACGACACGATCCTGCGCGGCTACGACGACACGATGCATGTCGAGACCCGCGACTGGGGGGAGTCGGTCGATCTCGGCGACGGGCTGCAGGTCCACCTGACCCCCGCGAACCACTGGTCGGCCCGGGGCGTCAACGACCGACGGATGGCACTGTGGTGCGCCTTCGTGCTGACCTCGCCCCGCGGCGTGCACTACCATGTCGGCGATACCGGCTTCGGCGACGGCGCGCTGTTCTCCGACGTCCGGGCCCGGTTCGGGCCGCCGCGCCTCGCGACGCTGCCGATCGGCGCCTACGAGCCGCGCTGGTTCATGCAGGCCCAGCACGTCGATCCGGCCGAGGCCGTGAAGGCCTTCACCCTGCTCGGCGCCGAGCAGGCCCTCGGCCACCATTGGGGCACGTTCCAGCTCACCGACGAAGGCATCGAGCGGCCCGTCGAGGCGCTCGCGGCGGCCCTCGGCGGCGCCGGTATCCCGGCCGAGCGCTTCGTCGCCCTCCGGCCGGGCCAGGTCTGGGAGGCCTGACCCGCGCTGTCTCCGGGCTGTCTTCGGGCTGTCTCTGGGAAGCGGCGGCAGGCGCAGGCGGGCATTGGGCACGATGCGTGCATCATTCTGTATGCAGCATGGGGAGGAGGCCGGGGCAGCGCCGTCGCGCGCCTGACGGCCGGTGCCGCTCCGTGCGGCGCCCGCGCCTTCAGCCGAGAGACACGATGGACCCGATCAAGCCGACACGCCGATCCCTGATGGCCGGGGGCGTCGCCCTCGCGGCGCTGGGAGCGGCGGGCCGGGCCGGCGCGCAGGGCGCTGCCCCCGGCACCCTGACCTACGGCATCTCCATGACCGACCTGCCGCTGACCACCGGGCAGCCGGACCGGGGCGCGGGCGGCTACCAGTTCACCGGCCTGACCCTCTACGACCCCCTGGTCGCCTGGGAGCTCGACGTCGCCGACCGGCCCGGCAAGATGGTGCCGGGCCTCGCCACCGCGTGGGAGGCCGACCCGGCCGACCCCAAGGTCTGGACTTTCCACCTGCGCGAGGGCGTGGCCTTCCACGACGGCTCGGCCTTCGATGCCGACGCGGTGATCTGGAACTTCGACAAGGTGCTGAACAAGGAGGCGCCGCATTTCGACCAGCGGCAGGCCGCCCAGGTCCGGCCGCGCCTGCCCGGGGTCGCGAGCTACCGGAAGCTCGACGCCAAGACCGTCCAGGTCGTCACCAAGACGCCCGACAGCCTGTTCCCCTACCAGATGCTCTGGTTCCTGATCTCGTCGCCGGCGCAGTACGAGAAGGTCGGGAAGGACTGGGCGAAGTTCGCCTTCGAGCCCTCGGGAACCGGGCCGTTCCGGATGGGGCAGCTGGTGCCGCGGGTGCGCCTCGAGCTGCTGCCGAACGTCGGCTACTGGAACCCGAAGCGGGTCCCGAAGCTCGCGAAGCTGACCCTCACCTGCGTGCCCGAGGATCTCGCGCGGGTGAACGCGCTCCTGTCCGGCAGCGTCGACCTGATCGAGGCGCCCGCGCCCGACGCGGTGCCGCGCCTGAAGGCCGCCGGCATGCGGGTCGTGGGCAACGAGACGCCCCATGTCTGGAACTACCACCTGTCGATGCTGGAGGGATCGCCCTGGCGCGACCTGCGCCTGCGCAAGGCCGCCAACCTCGCCATCGACCGCGCGGGCGTCGTCGAGCTGATGGGCGGTCTCGCCCAGCCCGCGGTCGGGCAGGTCCAGGAGTCGAGCCCGTGGTTCGGCAAGCCGGGCTTCAGGATCCGGACCGACGTCGAGGCCGCGCGCAAGCTCGTCGAGGAGGCCGGCTACTCGGTGAAGAACCCCGTGAAGGCCACGGTCCTGATCCCGACCGGCGGCACCGGGCAGATGCTGTCGCTGCCGATCAACGAGTTCGTCCAGCAGAGCTGGGCGGACATCGGGATCCAGGTGGAGTTCAAGACCGTCGAGCTGGAGGTCGCCTACACGGCGTGGCGCCAGGGCGCCGCGGATCCGAGCCTCAAGGGCGTGAGCGCCGGCAACATCGCCTACGTCACGTCCGACCCGTTCTACGCGATCCTGCGCTTCTACGATTCGCGTCAGATCGCGCCGAACGGCGTGAACTGGAGCCACTACCGCAACCCCGAGGTCGACGCCCTCTGCGACAAGGTGAAGGCGAGCCTCGACGTGGCCGAGCAGAACCGGCTGCTCGCGCGCATCCACGAAATCGTCGTCGACGACGCCGTGCAGGTCTGGGTGGTTCACGACACCAATCCGCACGCGCTGTCGTCGCGGGTGAAGAATTACGTCCAGGCGCAGCACTGGTTTCAGGACCTCGCGACGCTCGCCTGATCCATCCGGAACTGTGAGGCGCGCGGGAAGAACGGGGGAACATCGGGAACGATCGGCGCGAAGACGGGTTGGACCCCGAACGCACGAAGGAGAGTCCCATGAAGACCCTGCTTGCCGGCGCCGTCCTGGCCGCCTCCCTCGCGAGCGTCGTCCCCGCCGCGGCGCAGCGAATCGAGATCGGCCCCGACGGGCCGAGCGTCGACCTGCGCTCCCGCGCCCAGCGGGAGCGCGACTTCCGCCGCGAAGAGTATCGGCGCGACCGCGCCTACGACGAGGACCGCCTCTACCGGCGGCAGCGCTTCGACGACGACCGCCCGGTGATGCGGCGCGGCTACGGATACTGACTCGCCGCGCGGATCGCCGTCCGGTGATTACGCGTCCTCTTCGGGGGCCGGCTCGCGCCGGCCCCTTTTTCTATGCCGACTCGCCGGCGACCGAGCCGAGACGGCGCGCTCAACCCACAGGGTCGAATTTCGCACTTGCAGCACGGCGAGTCGGAGACTAGGAAGATCGAGCATCAAATTTCGGGAGCATCTGGCAATGACCCTCCGTTTCATCAGTGGCTTCGCGGCGGTGACCCTCGCGGTGTGCGGCCTCTCTGCTCCGGCCGCTCTCGCCAAGCCGGTGAGCGGAGCGAGCGCCGTCAAGATGATCGACACCGACAACGACGGCACCGTCGACATGAAGGAAGTGGAGGCGGTGGCCTCGGCGACCTTCGACCGTCTCGAGAAGGACTCGGACGGCACGCTCGACGCCAAGGAGCTGAAGGGCCGCCTGAGCAAGGCCGGCGTGCAGCAGGCCGATCCGGACAACGACGGCACCCTCGACAAGAAGGAGTACCTCGCGGCCGTCGGCGAGCGCTTCAAGATGGCCGATCCGGACAACGACGGCACGCTCGACGCCAAGGAGCTGAACTCCAAGGCCGGCAAGGCCCTCCTCGCCCTCATCAAGTAATACCGGCCGGACGCTCCTGATGGTGCGTCGATGAGTGAGGCCCCCGCGGAGCTGCCGCGGGGGCCTCACCGCGTTTTAACCATCCGTTCACCTTGCCGGACCGTGCCATCCGCCGGATCTGCACGCAAAAGTTGTGGTTTGTCGCCGACCTTTTCTGGCATGCCCCCGCATCGGCCCTCATACGGCATCGGGCATCGGTGTCTCCGCGCTCCGTCGCGCGGTCCGGCGGACCGTTCGCCACCCGGTTTACCCATCCGGAGAGATGCGACGCTCGACCGCTCGCCGGGCACGCCGGGGGGAGTTGACGGCTCGCAACCTGTAGGTGCACCCTCGAGCTGGTTGAGGGACCAACACGATGCGCAACGGCTCACCAGAGGACGAAGCGAACGCGAGACGCCGCGCGGAACTGTGCGCGCTGGCCGACGGGCGTGACACCGGCACCGGGCGGGACGCCGACGTCGCGGATGCGGACCCGACGGACCGGCTCGGCGAGCTCGGCGACGCGCTGCTCGCCGCCTATCAACTGGCCGAGCAGGACGGCGATCCGCTGACCGTGGCGCTGCTCGAACAGGCGCTGCTGCGGACCGGGCGGCGCCTGGCGCGCGGCATGTCGCCCACCGATGTCGGCATCGCCTGCCACTGAAGCGGCGCAGGATCCCGCTCGCGGCGCGCGACCCCTCCCCTGAGGCGATCGCCGGGACGCCGCGGCGGCCCGGCTACGCGCCCGGCGCGGCGCGGTCGAGGAAGGCGCGCAGGTAGGCGCCGACCGCGCCCGCGCGCTCGACGGCCAGCAGGTGCGCCGCGCGGGGCAGCACGACGAGCTCGGCCTGGGCGATGCCGCCGCAGATCTCCTCGGCCATGGCCGGAGGTGTCGAGGGATCGTCGCGGCCGGCGATGACCAGGGTCGGCGCGGTGATGGCTCCGAGCGCCGGACGGAGATCCATGCGTCCGATCGCCCCGCAGCAGACCGCGTAACCGGCCGGATCGCAGGCCAGGAATCGCTCGCGGACAGCCCGGACCGCCTCGGGGTCGCGCGCCGCGAAGCCCGGCGTGAACCAGCGCCCCAGCGTCGCCTCGACCACGGCCGACGTTCCCTGGGCGCGCACGGTCGCGGCCCGCTCATCCCAGCTCTGCTGGCTCGGCAGGAAGGCCGCCGTCGCCATCAGGGTGGCACTGAGCGCCCGTCCGGGATCGGCGCTCGCCAGCGCCTGCACGGTCATCCCGCCGAGCGACAGGCCGACCAGATGGGCCCGGCCGATGCCGAGGGCGTCCAGCAGGCCCGCGAGGTCCCCGGCCAGATCCGCGATCGCCGTGGGCCGGTCGCGCGTGTCCGATCCGCCGTGGCCGCGGGTGTCGTAGCGCAGCGTCCGGTAGCGTCCCGCGAGCGCCGGCAGGAGCGCGTCCCACATTTCAAGGGTCGCCCCCAGCGAGTTCGAGAAGGCGACGACCGGAGCGTCCTCGGGACCCTCAAGGTGGTAGCGGAGGCCGAGTCCTCCGACGGTGATCTGCGGCATGCGGCTCTCTCCGGTCCGGGCTCTCGAGGGTGTCGCGCCGGCGGGCGGCGGGGCGGGGATCGCGGGCATCGCCATCCCCCGACGGCATTCAGGCGCGACCAAGGGGAATCAGGCCCCAGCCACGCTCGTGGAGGTAGTACAGCACGGTCTTGGTCACGGTCTCGGTCGAGGCGATCGAGCCGGCGACCAGCACGCTTCCGGTGAACAGATAGGACAGCAGCAGCGTGTCGAGGCTCCCGACGACGCGCCAGCTCATGGCCTTGGCGATCGAGCGGAGGCGGCTCTCCCCGGCCGGGGACGCGCCCGTCCGGGCGGGCTCCGGCGCGCGGCCATCTTGGGTCGGGACGTTGTCGGCGGGCATACGGGCTCCCTGCTGTCCATCCGAGACACGCGCGGCGGCGCTGTCCGTTGCGGGCCGCGCCACCGGATGCCGTCCCGTCGGACCGCCCGGCGCGCGGATGACGATGCCGCGAGCCCGGCGATCCGGAGGATCGTCTTCAACATGAGCTAATGCGCCGGCGGCCGAAACGCTCGACAAGAGCGGCGGCGAGGCCAGAGGAGATCAGCGATGCACGAGCCTGCGATGGGCGACGCCGCGACCCGCCCGGCGGAGTTCTGGGACACGGTCGGCGGTCTGGTGACCGCGAAGGTCGAGCCGGTGATCGGCCGCGCCGACAAGCAGCGCAGCCCGGTGATCGACTACCTGCGCGACCTGGAGGCCCTGGCGCGGCGCCAGTGCAGCAGCCGCGAGACGGTCCAGATCATCGCCTCGGGGCGGCGGCTTCTCGGGGACCGCAGCGAGATCGGGCCAGCGGACGGGCCGTTCACCCGCGCCTGAGCCGGGCACCCGGCGCCGCGCGCGATCGCGCGGCGGGTGCGGCCGGGCTGCCCATCAGGGCCGCCCGCGCCCCGGCGGCCGAGGGGGCACCGCCCGCGCCGCCCGCGACCGGACCAGGTAGATCGCCGCGGCCACCGCCCAGGCGGCGCAGGTCGGCGCCACCCATTGCTGCAGGTTCGGCAGCGACCAGCCGTACAGGAACTCGGCGCCGAGATGCGCCTGCACGGCGTCCCAGCCCGCATGCTTGATGTCGTGCTCCCGCTGCCCGGCCTCGCGGCCGTAATAGTAGGTCGAGACCACGAGCGCCGCGACGCCTTCCGGGCGGGGGCTGCGCAGCAGGATCAGCGCGGCCGCCATTCCGGCGGTCTCGGGGATCGCCGTCAGCGCGTGGCTCATCGCCGGGTTCGCGACCATGTAGGCGACGAGCGTTCCGAGCATGGGCGGCGCTTACACCAATCCCGACGCGGCGTCTGCGGCGACCCGGATCCGCGCCCGCGTTCGCGCGTGCCTTCGCGTGTGCATCCGCGGCCGGCGCCGCGCGGTTGACCCGGCGAGGCAAGGGCATCGGAGCCGCGTATGACCGACACCTACGAACTCGGCCGTTTCGTCGCCGCGCAGGAGGGCGTCTACCCGCGCGCCCTGGCGGAATTGCAGGCCGGGGACAAGCGCAGCCACTGGATGTGGTTCGTCTTCCCGCAGATCGCCGGGCTCGGCGCGAGCCCGATGGCGCAGCGCTACGCCATCGGGTCGCTCGCGGAGGCCGAGGCCTACGCGGCGCACCCGGTGCTCGGCGCGCGCCTGCGCGCCTGCACGGCGGCCGTCAACGCCGTCGCCGGGCGCTCGGCACACGCGATCTTCGGCTCGCCCGACGATCTGAAGTTCCGCTCCAGCATGACGCTGTTCGCCCGCGCCGTGCCGGGGGAGCCGGTCTTCGCCGACGCGCTCGCGCGCTACTTCGACGGCGTCCCCGACCCGCGGACTCTGGCGAAGCTCGGGGCGGGCTAGGGCGTCACCGGCCCCACAGGCCGACCCGCTCGGCCCGGGCCTGCTCCTCCGCGCCCAGGAGGTCCGGTGGGGCGTCCTCCGAGGCGCGGGCGCCGCCCGCCGCCAGGATCAGCCCGGCGAGGTCGTCGCCCTCGATGCGGCAGCGGGCCGTGGCCCCGTCGGACAGGCCGCTGCAGACGACCTCGCGACGGCGCAGGTAGCTGGCGAGCTGGCGGGCGAGGTGGCCGCGCTCGCCGACCACGCCGAGGAGGCGCACGACTCGCCCGCGCAGGTTGAGGGTGCCGGTGTCGATCACCTCCGGCACGCCGCGGACCTCGCCAACCGCGGCCGGCTCGGGTGCGGGTGCCGTCGCCCGGGCCGGCTCGGCCCGCTCCGCCGAGGGGCGGGCCCTGCCCTTCGCGAGCTTCTCGGCGGCGCGCTGGACGAAGTCGTGGAAGATCCCGGCCGGCATCTCGCCGCCGAACATGCGGTTCATCGGACTGTCGTCGTCGTTGCCGACCCAGATCCCGACCACGAGGTCGGGGGTCATGCCGACGAACCACGCGTCGCGGAAATCCTGGCTCGTGCCGGTCTTGCCGCCGATGATCTGGCCGGGCACCCGCGCGGCGCGGCCGGTGCCGGATTCCACCACCGCCTGCAGCGAGTCGAGCATCATCGTGCGCGGTTCCTGCGCCAGCATCGGCCCCGGGGCCGCGTCGGTGCGGACGTAGAGCGGCTGCGGCGCGGCCCCGCGGATCGCCTGGATGCCGTAGGTCTGGAGCGGGGTGCGCCCGGACAGGACCGAGCCGTAGGCGCGGGTCATCTCCAGGAGGCTCACGGCGCCCGAGCCGAGGACGAGGCTCGGCACGTTGGGCAGGTCGGACTGGATCCCGAGCTTGCGGGCGGTGGCGATCACCGCCGGGATGCCGACATCCTGCCCGAGCTGGGCCGCCACGGTGTTGATCGAGAGCGCGAAGGCGGTCCGCAGGGGCACGGCCCCCCGGTAGCGGCCGTCGTCGTTCTCGGGCTGCCAGTCGCCAATCTGGATCGGGCGGTCGACCATCACGGATTCCGGCGTGTAGCCCTTCTCGTAGGCCGTCAGGTAGGCGAGGAGCTTGAACAGGGAACCGGGCTGGCGCTTGGCCTGGACGGCGCGGTTGAACTGGCTGTCCTCGTAGTCGCGGCCGCCGACCATGGCGAGGATCGCGCCCTCCTTCGACAGCACCACCATGGCGGCCTGGCCGACCTTGCGGCGGGCGCCGTCCTTGTCGAGGCGGCGGGCCACGACGCCCTCGGCGAGGCTCTGCAGGTCGAGGTTGAGGGTCGAGCGCACCGTCATGTCGCCGTCGGTGCCGGCGAGGCGCTTCACGTCGCCCGCGATCATGTCGAGGAAGTAGTTGGTGCCGGGCGGCGCCTCGGGGGGCGATTTCAGGGTCACGCTCTGCTTGCGCGCAGCGTCGGCCTCGGCCTGCGAGATCGCGCCGGTCTCGACCATGGCCTGGAGCACCACGTCGGCGCGCTCCTTGGCGCCCCCGAGGTTGCGGGTCGGGGCGAGCTGCGAGGGCGCCCGCACCAGACCGGCCAGCATCGCCGATTCCGGCAGGTTCAGCGCCTTGGCGGGCTTGCCGAAGTAGCGCCGCGCCGCCGCGTCCGCCCCGTAGGCGCCGGCGCCGAAATACGCGGAGTCGAGGTAGCCGAGCAGGATCGCGTCCTTGCTCATCGTCGATTCGACCCGCAGCGCCAGGAAGGCCTCCTGCACCTTCCGCCAGAGCGTCTTCTCCTGGTTGAGGGAGGTCAGGCGCACGTATTGCTGCGTGATGGTCGAGCCGCCCTCGCGCACGCCGCCGCCGCGGAGATTGCGCCACGTCGCCCGGGCGAGGCCGCGCAGGTCGATGCCCCAGTGACTGTAGAAGCGGCGGTCCTCGATCGCCACGATCGCCTGGGCGAGGTGCGGCGGCAGGTCGGCCGCGGTGAGCTTCTGGCCCCGGAAGCTGCCGCGTGTGGCGAAGACCCGGCCGTCGTCGGCCTCGACGGTGATCGCCCGCTGGCCGGTCTCGACCACAGCGCCGCCCAGCGGCGGCAGGCTCACGAAGGCGGCGAACAGGTAGATCGCCAGCGCCAGCGCCGGCAGCAGGACCACCAGGGCGGCGGCGATCACGGCCGGGTGCCGGCGGCCGAGGATCGGGCGACGTCGCCGAGTCCGGACGCGCGCGCCCGTCTCGGCGGCGGGCGGGAGATCGGCCCGCGCTCGCGCCGCGCGCTCCGCCGCGCGGGCCGACAGGGCCCGGCCGGTCCGCGCGAGGCCGAGTCCGGCCGCGGCGAGGAGGGTCCGGAGATGGCGCGCGAGGTCGCGCGCGGCGCGCCCAGCCTCCCGGGCGGCGAGCCGCGGGTCCGGAGCGTCGGCGGCGGGATCCGGCTTCGGCGGTTTCGGCCCGTCGGCCGGGGCGCGTTCCGGCGCGTCGGGCGTCATCGTGGTGCGTGTTCCGGGACCGGT
The DNA here is from genome assembly GCF_000974725.1 of Methylobacterium sp. ME121. Taxonomy (NCBI): domain Bacteria; kingdom Pseudomonadati; phylum Pseudomonadota; class Alphaproteobacteria; order Hyphomicrobiales; family Methylobacteriaceae; genus Methylobacterium; species Methylobacterium sp. ME121. Next base: position 78,040 of record NZ_BBUX01000006.1, on the reverse strand, counting down.
CGATCCGGCCGACCGAGCCTTCTAAGCCGCATCCGTCCCGGTGTCCCGCCGGTGCGGGGTCGCGGGACGGGCGCTGCGTCGATCGCGCCGCGACCGTGTGGATCGGGCCACGGGGTCCGGTCCGGCCGGGGCCGGCTCACCGGCCGAGCGGCGCTCCCGGACCGACGGCCCCGTGCTGGGCGCGCAGCTTGAAGGCCAGGATCAGCAGGAGGATGCCGAAGGCGAAGGTGTAGGAGCCGATCCACCACGTCAGCACCAGGGCCGACATGCCCGGGTTGATGAGCAGCGCGAGGCCGAACAGGATCGACACGACCCCGCCCAGGACGAGCCACCAGCGCCCGTAATGGAGGTGCAGGCGGAAGGCCGCGGCGATCATCAGGCCGCCGGTGACCAGCGCCCATGCGGCGAGCAGCAGGACGAACGCCCAGACGGCCGCGGCCGGCACCAGCACCGCCGCGACGCCCACGACGATGTCGACGAGGCCCTCGAGCAGCAGGAAGCCCCAGCGCTCGTGGCGCTGCGCGGCCCGGACCGCGCCGACGACGGCGAAGATGCCGTCGACGAGCATGTAGGCGGCGAAGAACAGGACCAGCGAGAGCACGAAGGCGCCCGGGGCGATGAACGCGACCGCCCCGAACAGGATCGCGATGACGCCGCGCAGGGCGACGAGCCACCAGTTCCGCGCCAGCGCCGCGCTCATGGCGTCGAGGCGCGCCACGCCGACGAGCGGGATGCCGGAGGGCGTCGTCGCGGGGCCGGATCCGGGGCTGTTCGGTGTCGGGGATGGGCTGCTGGTCATGGCGAACTCCTGGGCCTTGAGGCCGAGAACCGCGAAGGTTCCGGGCGCAGAACGCCGCAGTGCGGCATGCGTTCCTAGACGGGCCGATCTGCGCGTGGAACCTTGAGCCTGCGGCCGGCTTTTGCTGCCTGAGGCGGGCGATGCGACAAGCCCGGTCACCCCCGGGTGGCCGGCCCATCGGGCGACGACTTCCCATGTTTGACGATCAGCGGCACCTCTCCGAGGACGAGGCGCGCCCGCGGCCGGCCGACGGCCCGGCCGTCGCGCGCGAACGCGACGTGCTCGATCTCGGCCGCACCGAGCCGGCCGCCGATCGCGCGGCCGATCGCGAGGCCGCGCGCAAGCCCGGCACGGAGGGGGCCGACGACGCGCCCGAGGCGCAGGACGGGCAGGCGGGAGACGACGCCGAGGATGACGACGACGGCGCGCGGCGCCCCAGCGTCCTGCGGCGCCACCCCGTCGCGTTCCTGCTCGGCGGCCTCGCGGTCGTCGCGCTCTGCGTCGGGGTGTTCTTCTACTGGCTGCTCTACATGCATCCCTACGAGAGCACCGACGACGCCTTCGTCGACGCGCGCAGCATCTCGATCCAGCCGAAGGTCGGCGGCTACCTGGTGGACGTGCCGGTCACCGACAACCAGCACGTCGAGGCCGGCCAGATCCTGTTCCAGGTCTTCCAGCGCGACTACGACATCGCCCTCGACCAGGCGAAGGCGCAGGTCGCCGCCGACGAGGCCGGCATCAAGAACATCGACGCGCAGATCCAGGCGCAGTACGCCAACATCGACGTGTCCAAGGCGCAGGTCGCCACCGCCGAGGCGGCGCTGAAATTCGCCCAGGAGGACGCGGCCCGCTACAAGGACCTCGCCGAGCGCGGCTCCGGCTCGGTCCAGCAGTCGCAGTCGGCGACCTCGACGCTGCAGCAGCGGCAGGCGGCCGTGCAGAGCGCCAATGCCAGCGTGGTCGCCGCGCAGAAGCAGGTCGGCTCGCTCCAGGCCCAGAAGGCCTCGACCCAGGCGCAGCTCGGCCGCGACCGGGCGCAGGTCGAGCAGGCCGAGCTGAACCTCGGCTACACGACGGTGCGCGCCGTGCAGGGCGGCCGCATCGTGCGGCTCACCGGCGGCGTCGGCCAGCTCGCGCAGGCCGGCCAGACCCTGGCGATGTTCGTGCCCGACGACATCTGGGTGACGGCGAACTTCAAGGAGACGCAGATCACCGACATGCGGCCGGGCCAGCCGGTCGACATCGAGATCGACGCCTATCCCGGCCGCAAGATCCAGGGCACCGTGGCCTCGGTGCAGCCGGGCTCGGGCACGGCCTTCAGCCTGCTGCCGGCACAGAACGCCACCGGCAACTACGTGAAGGTGACCCAGCGCATCCCGGTCAAGATCGTGGTCAAGAACTGGCCGACGGACGTGTCGATCGGCCCGGGCATGTCGATCGTCCCGACCGTCACGGTGCGGTGAGCGCCGTGGCCGGCCAGGCGAGCGCGGCCGCGCCCGGACGCAAGCCGGGTGCGGGGCAGGCGAGAGGAAGCAAGGCCGCGTCCGGCAAGGCCCCGGGCGGCCACAATCCGTGGCTGATCGCGGGCGTGGTGGCGCTGGCGACCTTCATGGAGGTGCTCGACACCACCATCGCCAACGTGGCCCTGCGCTACATCTCGGGCGGGCTCGCGGTCGGCCCCGACGAGGCGGCCTGGGTGGTGACGAGCTACCTCGTCGCCAACGCGATCACCCTGACCGCGTCGAGCTTCCTGGCCAAGCGCTACGGCCGCAAGGCCTTCTTCATGTGGTCGGTGGCGCTGTTCACCGCCTCGTCGATCCTGTGCGGCTTCGCCTGGAGCCTGGAATCCCTGCTGCTGTTCCGGGTGATGCAGGGGCTCGGCGGCGGCGGCATGGCGCCGCTCGCGCAGTCGATCCTGGCCGATTCCTTCCCGCCGGCGAAGCGCGGCCAGGCCTTCGCGCTCTACGGGGTCGCCATCGTGGTGGCGCCGGTGATCGGCCCGACGCTCGGCGGCTGGCTCTCCGACAACGCTTCCTGGCACTGGTGCTTCCTGATCAACGGGCCGGTGGGCGTGATCGCCCTCGGGCTGATGTACTGGCTGATCGAGGACAGCGACGCGGCCAAGAAGGAGCGCCGCGCCCTGGTCCGCAAGGGCATCCGCTTCGACATCGTCGGCTTCGTGCTGGTCGCCCTGTTCCTCGGCTCGCTGGAGGTGATCCTCGACGAGGGCCAGCGGAAGGACTGGTTCGGCACCTCGACGCTGATGAACGTCTCCGGCGTGCTGATGGTGGTCTCGTTCATCGCCATGATCCCGTGGCTGCTGACCCGCGAGAACCCGGTCGTCGACCTCCGCCTGATCGGCAATCGCCAGTTCGGCTCGTGCTTCCTGGTGATGATGTTCACCGGGGCGATCCTGATCGCCACCACGCAGTTCATCCCGCAGATCACGCAGGAATATTACGGCTACACCGCCACCCTGTCGGGCCTCGTCCTCGGCCCGGGCGGCATCGTCACGGTGGTGATGATGTTCCTCACCGGCCGGATCTCGTCCTACGTCCAGCCGAAATGGCTGATCGCCACCGGCATGACGATCGTGGCGCTCGGCATGTACGACCTGACGCGGATCGACGGCAGCACGACCTTCGCGTTCTTCGCGTGGTCGCGGGTCTATATCGGCATCGGCCTGCCGATGGTGTTCCTGTCGATCACCTCGGCCTCGTACGAGGGGATCCGCAAGGACCAGACCGATCAGGCCTCGGCGCTGATCAACGTCGCCCGCAACGTCGGCGGCTCGATGGGTGTCTCGCTCGCCCAGAACATCCTGGCCTACCGGAGCCAGTTCCATCAGAGCCGCCTGGTGGAGAGCGTCAACCCGGCCTCGCCGGCCTACCAGGAGACCATGCGGCAGGCGACGCAGTACTTCTCCGAGCACGGCTACGCCGGTGTCGAGGCCCAGAACCAGGCGACGGCGTGGATCGGGAGCGTGCTCAGCACCCAGGTGGCCTACTGGGCCTATATCGACGTGTTCTGGGTGCTCGGCCTCGTCGCCGCCTGCGCGGTCCCGCTGGCCCTGAGCCTGAAGAGCGTCAAGCTCGGCGGTGGGGCGCCGGCCGGGGGGCACTGAGGGCGGCGGCCGCGGCCGGGACGGCGCCCGGATCCCGGACGCGCCCCCGGCCCGCGGACCGGCGCTCGAGCCCTAGCCCGGATCGTCGGCGGGCTTCTCGCCCGGTGCCGCGAACAGATCCTCCGGCGCGGCCACGGTGACGCGGCGCTGCGCCACGTCGAGGACCGGCACGAAGGCCTTGGTGAAGGGCAGGAGCGCGGTGGCGCCGCCGTTCGGCGGTCGCAGCTCCAGGAGATCGCCGCCGCCGTAATTCGGCACGGCCACGATCGTCCCGACGAGGGTTCCGGCCTCGTCCACCGCCGCGGCGCCGATCAGGTCGGCGGCGTAGACCTCGTCGTCGTCCTCGGGCGCGGCCAGACGGTCGCGGGGAACGAACAGGGCTACGCGGTTGAGCGCCTCCGCGGCGCTGCGGCCCGAGACACCCTTCACCCGGGCGATCAGCATGTCGGGCGACGAGCCGGGGGCGGGACGCACGTCGGCGAGCGCCAGCGTCCGGCCGTCGGACGTCAGGAGCGCTCCGTAGCCGGCGATCGCCTGCGGATCGCCGGTGTAGGACTTGAGCCGGACCTCGCCGGTGAGGCCGTGCGCCCGCCCGAACTCGCCCAGCAGGACGAGGTTGGGATCGGGCGGCGCGGGCGGCGGCGCCGGCCTGGGGGCCGGTGCCTTGGGCGAGGTCGCCGCGTCGGGCGCGATCTTGCCGATCGCCGAGCTCGTGCGGCCTCGGCGGCCGCCGTCGCGGGAGGTGGGACCTGCGGGGCGGCGCGCCATGACCGGTGCGCCTTAAGCGGCGGCGTCCTCGGCGGGGGCGGCGGCCTTCTCGGCGCGCTTGGCGGCGCGCTCCTTGGCCTTCTCGCCCGGCTCCGCCTTCTGCGGGTTGTTGCGGGCCGGACGCTTGGCGAGGCCGGCTTGGTCGAGGAAGCGCAGGACGCGGTCGGTCGGCTGCGCACCCTTGGCGAGCCAGCTCTGGATCTTCTCGTTGTCGAGCACGATGCGGGCCGGATCGTCCTTGGCCTTCATCGGGTCGTAGGCGCCGACCTTGTCGATGAAGCGGCCGTCGCGCGGGGCGCGGGCGTCGGCGACGACGATGCGGTAGTAGGGGCGCTTCTTGGCGCCGCCGCGGGTGAGACGGATCTTGAGGGCCATGGTCTGACTACTTTCGCTGTTGCTCGATCTGGGACTCGTGGTCCGCCTTGATCGACTGGTGGTGCCGAATGACTTCCTTGACCACGAAGGCCAGAAACTTCTCGGCGAAGTCGGGGTCGAGCTTGGCCTCGACCGCGAGCTTGCGGAGCCGGGCGACCTGACGGGCCTCCCGGTCCGGATCGGAAGGGGGGATCCCCTTTCGGGCCTTGAGCTCGCCGACCCGCTGCGTGCAGCGGAAACGCTCGGCGAGGAGGTGGATCAGCGCCGCATCGAAATTGTCGATGCTGTCCCGCAGGCGCGCGAGTTCGGGATCGACGGCCTGGGCCGCGAGCACGCTCATTTCTTCTTCCCCGGCATGAACCCACCGAGACCCGGCAGCTTCGGGCCGCCGAGGCCCGGAAGTCCGGGAAGCTTGGGCATCCCGCCCCCGCCCAGGCCCGGCGGCATCGGCGGCAGCTTGCCGCCGAACTGCTTCTCGAGCTGCGCGATCTGCTCCGGCGTCGGCTCCGGCATGCCGGGCGGGAGGCCGGGCATTCCACCGCCCATCCCGCCACCGCCGAGCCCGAACATCGAGCCGAGCGCCTGCCCGATCCCGCGCTTGCCCTGGCCCATCGCCTTCATCATGTCGGCCATGGTCCGGTGCATCTTCAGGAGCTTGTTGATCTCCGAGACGTCGACCCCCGAGCCCGCCGCGATGCGCTTCTTGCGGCTGTTCTTGAGGAGGTCGGGGTTCTTGCGCTCCTGCGGGGTCATCGACGAGATGATCGCCCGCTGGCGCTTGAACATCTTCTCGTCGAGGTTGGCGCCCTCGACCTGCTTCTTGATCTGGCCCATCCCGGGCAGCATGCCCATCAGGCCGCCGATGCCGCCCATCTTCTCCATCTGGGCGAGCTGCATGGACAGGTCTTCGAGATCGAACTTGCCCTTGCGCATCTTCTCCGCGGTGCGGAGCGCCTGCTCGTGGTCGATGGTCTCGGCGGCCTTCTCGACGAGCGAGACGATGTCGCCCATGCCGAGGATGCGGTTGGCGACGCGGGCCGGGTGGAACTCCTCCAGCGCGTCGACCTTCTCGCCGACGCCGACGAGCTTGATCGGCTTGCCGGTGACGGCGCGCATCGACAGAGCCGCGCCGCCGCGGGAATCGCCGTCCATCCGGGTCAGGACGATGCCGGTGACGCCGAGGCGCTGGTCGAAGGCGCGGGCGGTGTTGACCGCGTCCTGGCCGGTGAGCGCGTCGGCGACGAGCAGCACCTCGTGGGGCTTCGTCGCGGCCTTCACCTCGGCGGCCTCGGCCATCAGGCCCTCGTCCACCGTGGTGCGGCCGGCGGTGTCGAGCATCACCACGTCGAACCCGCCGAGACGGGCGGCGTCCATGGCGCGCTTGGCGATCTGCACCGCAGACTGGCCGGCGACGATCGGCAGGCTCTCCACGCCGACCTGCTTGGCCAGCACCGCGAGCTGCTCCATGGCGGCCGGGCGGCGCGTGTCGAGGGAGGCGAGCAGCACCTTGCGCTTCTCGCGGTCGGAGAGGCGCCGGGCGATCTTGGCGGTGGTCGTGGTCTTGCCCGAGCCCTGCAGGCCGACCATCAGGATCGGCACCGGGGCGGGGGCGTTGAGATCGACGGTCTCGGCGTCGGTGCCGAGCATCGCCACGAGCTCGTCGTTGACGATCTTCACGACCATCTGGCCGGGCGTCACCGACTTGAGCACGACGGCGCCGACGGCCTTCTCCTTCACCCGGTCGGTGAAGCCGCGGACCACCTCGAGGGCGACGTCGGCCTCCAGCAGGGCGCGGCGCACCTCGCGCATGGCGGCGGTGACGTCGGCCTCGGTCAGGGCACCGCGACGGGTGAGTCCCGAGAGGATGCCGGAGAGGCGGTCGGACAGGCCTTCGAACATGATCCTGACGCCCCGCCGTTACTGCTCGAGCCCGGCGCGCTCGACGCGGCGCGCCTGGAGGGCGGCCTCGAAGCTGCGCAGGGCGCTCGCGAATTTGTCCCGGCACTCCGGGTTGCAGAAGCCCACCACGGCGCCGTTGTAGAGCGTCAGCGAGTCGGCCGAGATCGGCTTGCCCGACCACGGGCAGGTCTCGTTGATCGCGTCCTCGATCTTCAACGCTTCTTGATCTCGCGTCATGCGGGTGCCTCGGCCGGCGGATCCCGTCCTCGCATATCGGCCAACGCCCATCGCGCCCGAGGGCGCGGACGCGCTGTCGGGCGTTGACCTCCGGCCTCACGGGACCGGTCGGCTTGGCATCGGTCGATCTGCAACGGATCGGGAGGCCGGGGCGTAGCGGCAGCCGACCGGAAAGTCAATTTTCGCGCCCGGTCCGGGCCACCGCGGTTCGCTCCGGCGCCGGGACGGGCGGAACGAACCGCGTTAACTTTTACCGATCGTTAAGCATGTTGGGATTGTCTTCAGCCCATATTCGCTCAGGACGCCCGCCGATGTCGGAACCCGCCCGCTCTCACTCGCCGACCGAGCCCGGCAGCTTTCCCGCGACCGGTCCGCTCCGCGACTGGCTGACGGCGATGAAGGCCCAGGCGCCGGTCGAGACCCGCGGCGAGGCGCGGCCGGCGGAGGCCCCGCCCGAGGCGAAGCGGGCCCGCGGCGGCGAGACGGCGTGGTCGCCCCGCGTCGTCGCGACCCACGAGGCCCCGCGGGTCGCGGCCGAGGATCCCGACATCGCCGAGCTGATGGCCGAGAACCTGATGCTGAAGGCCAAGCTGCGCGTCGAGGCCGAGCGCCAGGACGAGCTGCAGGCCATCCTGGCCGACGAGATCCGGACCCTGCGCGAGCATATCCGCGACGAGATCGGCTCCCTGGAGGATCTCCGGGCCGAGCAGGAGGACGTCCGCATCGAGCGCGAGGAGTTCCGCGGCGAGCGGGAGCGCTTCCGGGCCGAGCGCGAGGAGCTGCGCGCCGAGCGCGACCGGGCGATCGCGGAGCGGGACGCCCTGCGGGCCGAGCGTCTGACCCTGGCGGGCGAGCGCGACGCCCTGCGCGAGGAGCGCGACCTGTGGCGCGCCCGGACCGAGGCGCTGGCCCAACCGCTGTTCCAGTCACAGCGGCGCTGAGCGCGCACCCGGACCCTGAAACGCCGAAGGGCCACCCGAGAGGGTGGCCCTTCCATTGCCGAACCGTGTCGTCCGGCGGAACTGTCCCGAGATCGGGTCTCTAGCGCGTCTTAGAGCGACGCGCCGGAGGCGACGGTCCAGGTCCGATGAGCCGAGACACACGGCTGATGACAATGAGACACTGGATCACCTCCTTTCGTTGGTTGCGGATGAAGCGAAGGTAGGTGGCCGCACCCGGCTTGTGAAGCCCCGCGCCTGCGCCCGTTTGTCCTCCCCAGATCGGTGCCGAACCGGCGCCGCGCCGGACCGGGCTCTCCCAGGGGCCGGCGCTTCCCCGCCCCGGCGGCCGGGCGTATGACGGGCGTCCCGAGGTCTGCCCGAACCGCCTTGAACGCGCCCTTCGCCAACCCGCCGCGCCCCGCCGACGAGGCCGCGCTCGATCCCGACGCGATGCGCCAGCCGCTCGGCAACGCGTGGTACTGCGTCGGGCAGTCCCGGAGCCTCGGCAGGGCGGGCGGCCGATCGGCCCTGCGGGCCGTGGCGCTGAACGGCGAGCAGATCGTGCTGGGCCGCGCCCCCGACGGCACGCCCTTCGCGCTGCGCGACCGCTGCCCCCACCGTGGCATGGCCCTGTCGAAGGGCCGCTTCGACGGCGACACCCTGATGTGCCCGTTCCACGGCTGGCGCTTCGGCACCGACGGGCGCTGCCGCGACGTCCCGACCCTGTCGGAGCACGACGCGGCCGACTTCTCGCGCATCCAGGTGCAGCGCTTCCCCGTGCGGGAGAGCGCCGGCTTCCTGTGGGTCAACCCGCATCTCGGCCCCGCCGCGGGCGCGGTGCCGGAGGTGCCGGCGCTGGACTTCGAGCCCGCCGGCTCCCTCGTGGTCGAGTTGGAGGTCGAGGCCTCCTTCGACCTGACGACGCTGAGCCTCGTCGATCCCGGGCACGTCGCCTTCGTCCACGATTCGTGGTGGTTCCGGCCCTCGAAGCAGCTCCGCGAGAAGGTGAAGACCTTCCAGCCGGTGCCCCACGGCTTCGTGATGACGAGCCACGCGACCACGACGAGTTCGCCGGTCTACCGCCTGCTCGGCGGCATCCCCGAGGTCGAGATCGAGTTCCGCCTGCCCGGCGTGCGGCTGGAGCGCATCCGCGCGGGGGGGAAGCGGGTGGCGAACTACACCTTCGCGACGCCGCTGACGCCGGACCGGACCCTGCTCACCAACGCGCTCTACTGGAGCATGCCGGCGCTGAACCTGCTCAAGCCGGTCGCGCGCCCGCTGATGCGGCAGTTCCTGACCCAGGACCAGCAGGTGCTCCAGCACGCGCAGGACGGGCTCGACCGCAAGCCCACCATGGTGCTGTTCGGCCAGGGCGACCTGCCCTCGCAATGGTATTTCCGGCTGAAGCGCGAGGCCCTGGAATCGGCCCGCGACGGGCGCCCGTTCGTCAACCCGCTGGAGCGCCGCGAGCTGCGCTGGCGCTCCTGAGACGCCGCTACCGCGCCGTCGCGTCGTCGCGGCAGGGCCGGATCGTCTCCGGCCTCGGGCGCGCCTCCGGGGCAGGGGCGGCGAACACCGCCAGGTAGGCCCCGTCCGCGAGCGGCCGGAAGCCGGTTTCCCGGTAGCCCGCGGCGGCGAGCTCGCAGCGCAGGAGCGCCGGCGGCGTGCCGTGCCGCGACGGGATCGCGTCGGCGTCGACGATCCCGACCCGGCCGCCCGGGCGCATCGCGGCGGCGAGGTTGTGGAGCAGGCCGAAGGGCTGGGTGATCTCGTGGTACATGTGGACGAGGATCGCCGCGTCCACCGAGGCCGGGGGCAGGCGCGGGTCGTGCGGCTCGCCGCGCACGACCGTGACGTTCCCGAGCGGCCGCACCCGTGTCTCCAGGGCCGCCAGGTAGGACGGTGTCACGTCCTCGGCGAGCACGCGGCCCCGCGGCCCGACCCGGGGGCTCAGCCGCACCGCGTAGTAGCCGCTGCCGGCGCCGATATCCGCCACCGTCTCGCCGGGGGCGATGCCCATCCCCGTGGCGACCTGCTCGAACTCGCCGGCCCTGTCGCGCTCGGCCTCCGAGGACCAGCGCGGCGCGACGATCTCGGCCACGGGCCGGTCGGGCCTGGGGAAGGCGGCGGCGGGCGCGCCCGGGGGCGCCAGGGGCTCGGCGGCGCGGGCCGGGCCGGCCAGGGCGGCAGGGGCGGCGACGGCGAGGAGGGCGAGGGCGCGGATCATGGCCGACAACCCGCGGGGCGCGTCCGCGGTGCCGGGCCCGTTGACCGTGCCGCACCCCGCGCGCCATCAAGCGCCATGACGCGCGCGGACACGCCCTGGCGGGCCACGATCCTCACCCTCTACCCGGAGATGTTCCCGGGCCCGCTGGGCCTCTCCCTGTCGGGCGACGCCCTGGCGCGGGGCGACTGGACCCTGGAGGCCCGCAACATCCGCGAGCACGGCCTCGGCCGCCACCGCTCGGTCGACGACACGCCGGCCGGCGGCGGGGCCGGGATGGTCCTGCGCTGCGACGTGCTCGCAGCCGCCATCGACGCCGCGGTCGTGGACGCCGCGACCGGGGCCGACGACCCGCGCCCGCGCCTGCTCATGTCGCCCCGCGGCCGGCCGCTCACCCAGGCGCGCGTGCGCGACCTCGCGGCGGGACCGGGCGCGCTGATCGTCTGCGGCCGCTTCGAGGGCGTCGACGAGCGCGTGATCGCCGGGCGCGGCCTGGAGGAGGTCTCGATCGGCGACTACGTGCTGTCCGGCGGCGAGATCGCCGCCCTGGTGGTGCTGGATGCGTGCGTGCGGCTCCTGCCCGGCGTGATGGGCAAGATGGAATCCGGCGTCGAGGAGAGCTTCGAGGGCGGGCTCCTCGAGTACCCGCACTACACGCGCCCCCGCGACTGGGAGGGCCGCGCGATCCCGGACGTCCTGTCCAGCGGCAACCACGCCGCCATCGCCCGCTGGCGGCGGGCGGAGGCCGAGCGGATCACCGCCGAGCGCCGCCCCGATCTGCGCCACGGGTCTGTGGCCGGTCAGGCCGGCTCGAGGTCGATCACCGGGCCGTCGCGGTCGTAATCCAGCGGGTCGAGCTGCAGCGGCCGCGGCACGACGCGCGGTGTCCGGCTCGCCAGCACGATGCGGGGTATTAAGGCCCCAATAACCAAGAGTAGAACGGACCAGACCGCCAATATCGCGGCGCTGTGGAAAGACATCGGCGCACCTCAAACGCAACGCGGCACCTCATTAAGGCTAACGGGCCCGGATTAATCGACTGTTCCCCGCCGCCCGGGCCCCTGTCCCGACCGGGGGCAGCGCCGCGAAGACTGCCGGTGGGACGGGCGCTTGCAAGCCGGCCGGTTTCGGCGCATGCGCGAGTCGGGACGCGCCTCCCCGCGGGAGCGCGGCCCTCTGCAAGGATGGATCCGCCATGACCAGCCGCCCCACGCAGCGCCCGCGCGTGCCCCATTTCTCCTCCGGTCCCTGCGCGAAGCGCCCCGGCTGGACCCCGGCCGCCCTGGCCGACGCCGCGCTCGGCCGGTCGCACCGCTCGCCCCTCGGCAAGGCCAAGCTCGGCCGGGCCATCGACCTGACGCGCGCGGTGCTGCAGGTGCCGGCCGAGTACCGGATCGGCATCGTGCCGGCCTCCGACACCGGCGCCGTCGAGATGGCGATGTGGACGATGCTCGGGCCGAAGCCCGTCGAGGTCGCCGCCTGGGAGGCGTTCGGCAAGGAGTGGGTGACGGACGCGCTGAAGCAGCTCAAGATCGCGCCGCGCATCCACCAGACGCCCTACGGGATCCTGCCGGACCTCGCGGCGATCGACACGAAGAACAGCGACGTGGTCTTCACCTGGAACGGCACCGCGGCCGGCGTGAAGGTGCCGGACGGCGACTGGATCGCGGCCGACCGCGCGGGGCTGACGATCTGCGACGCGACCTCGGCGGCCTTCGCCCAACCCCTGCCCTGGGACAAGCTCGATGTCGTGACCTTCTCGTGGCAGAAGGTGATGGGCGGCGAGGCGGCGCACGGCATGCTGATCCTCTCGCCCCGCGCCGTGGCGCGGCTGGAGAGCCACACGCCGTCCTGGCCCCTGCCGAAGATCTTCCGCCTCACCAAGGAGGGGAAGCTGATCGAGGGCATCTTCAAGGGCGACACGATCAACACGCCCTCGATGCTGGCCGTCGAGGACTACCTCGACACCCTGGACTGGGCCGAGCGGATCGGCGGCCTGAATGCGCTGCACGCGCGGGCCGACGCCAACGCGAAGGTCGTCTACGACTGGGTCGCGCGCACGCCCTGGATCGCGCCGCTGGCCGCCGATCCCGCGACCTACTCGAACACGGGCGTCTGCCTCGTGATCGCCGATCCGGACGTGCTCGCCCGCGGCGACGCGGCGGTCTCGGCCTTCGCGGCGGGGATCGTCGAGCGCCTCGACCGCGAGGGCGTCGCCCTCGACATCGGCGCCTACCGCGACGCCCCGGCGGGCCTGCGGATCTGGTGCGGCGCCACCGTGGAGACCTCGGATCTGGAAGCGCTGACGCCCTGGCTCGACTGGGCCTTCGCGGAGGAGAAGGCGGCGCTGACGCGGGCGGCGTGAGCGCTTCGGGGTCGATGCCCGATCGCCACCCCGCATCGTCTTCGCGAGCGGGGCGAAGCGAGACGGCCTGACGCAAAAGAAAACCCCGGCCCTCGCGGAGCCGGGGTTTTCTCGTTCGGGAGACGCGGCCCAGCAGGGCCGCGCCGTCAGTCTCAGTAGTTGTAGGCGCGCTCGCCGTGATCGGCGATGTCGAGACCCTCGCGCTCCTCCTCCTGCGTGACGCGCAGGCCGATCGTCACGTCGACGAGCTTGTAGAGGATCGCCGAGCCGATACCCGACCACAGCAGGGTCAGGCCGACCGCCTCGGCCTGGACGATGAGCTGGCTCATCATGTCGTAGGCACCGACGGCCAGCTCGCCCGGCTTCGAGGTGTAGTCGGGGATGCCGACGCCGCCGAGGTTCGGGTCGACCAGGATGCCGGTCGCCAGCGCGCCCAGGATGCCGCCGATGCAGTGGACGCCGAAGACGTCCAGCGAGTCGTCGTAGCCCAGCGCGTTCTTCACGGTGGAGCACATCACGAAGCAGACCACGCCGGCGACGAGGCCCAGCACGATCGAGCCCATCGGGCCGGCGAAGCCGGAGGCCGGGGTGACCGCGACGAGGCCGGCGACCGCGCCCGACAGCATGCCGAGCAGGGACGGCTTGCCCTTGAGCGCCCACTCGGCGAACAGCCACGCCACCGCGGCGCCGCAGGTCGCCACGAAGGTGTTGAGCATCGCGAGCGCGGCGGTGCCGTTGGACTCGAGGTTCGAGCCGGCGTTGAAGCCGAACCAGCCGACCCACAGCAGCGAGGCGCCGATCATCGTCATGGTCAGGGAGTGCGGGGCGAGCAGGTCACGGCCGTAGCCGATGCGCTTGCCCATGATCAGGCAGCCGACGAAGCCGGCGATGCCCGCGTTGATGTGGACCACGGTGCCGCCGGCGAAGTCGAGGGCGCCCTTCTGGAAGAGGAAGCCGGCATCCTTGTTGACCGCGTCGAGGGCCGCCTGGGCGGTCGCCTTCGAGGCGTCGTCGGTGGCGGCGGCCAGAGCCTTGGCGGCGTTGCCGACGGCGTCCGGGCCGGCCCAGTACCAGACCATGTGGGCCATCGGGAAGTAGATGATCGTGACCCAGAGGATCGTGAACACCACCAGCGCGGAGAACTTCATCCGCTCGGCGAAGGCGCCGACGATCAGCGCGGGCGTGATCATGGCGAACGTCATCTGGAAGCACAGATAGGCGTATTCCGGGATCACGACGCCGTTCGAGAAGGTCGCGACCGTCGAGTTCGCGTCGACGCCCTTCAGGAACGCCTTCGAGAAGCCGCCGACGAAGTCGTTGAGGCCGCCGCCGCTCGTGAAGGCGAGGCTGTAGCCGTAGAACACCCAGAGCAGGCCGACGATCGACACGATCGCGAACACCTGGGTCAGCACCGACAGCATGTTCTTGGTGCGCACGAGGCCGCCGTAGAACAGCGCGAGGCCGGGGATGCTCATCATCAGCACCAGGGCCGACGAGATCATCATCCAGGCCGTGTCACCCTTGTTGGGGATCGGCGAGGGCGGCGGCGAGGCGGCTTCCGGTGTCGGGGTCTGCGCGAGGGACGGCTCGATCAGGAGGGCGGCGATCGCCGCCCCTCCCAAGCCGAGCATGAGGGCATGACGAAGTTTCATGGGCACGTGGCTCCCGGTCTCAAGTCCGTATTGTTTCAGGAGGTCTGGCGATCGGCGGGCCCGGACGCGCCGGGCCGCGGATCAGAGGGCGTCGGCGTCGGTCTCGCCGGTCCGGATGCGCACCGCCTTCTCCAGCGGCATCACGAAGATCTTGCCGTCGCCGATCTGGCCGGTCCGCGCGGCCCCCGCGATGGCGTCGATCACGCTGGACGTCAGGTCCGAGGCGACGGCGACCTCGATCTTCAGCTTGGGCAGGAAGCTGACCGCGTATTCCGCGCCGCGGTAGATCTCGGTGTGGCCCTTCTGGCGGCCATAGCCCTTCACCTCCGTCACCGTCAGGCCGTGGACGCCGATTCCGGTGAGCGCGTCGCGCACCTCCTCGAGCTTGAACGGCTTGATGATGGCCATCACGATTTTCATGGGCGACGCCCCCTTCGAAGTCCTCGGGAACCGTTGCCGTCACCCGATTTGCGGGACGAGCCGGAACGGACCGTCCGCAGGCTCGGGATGACCCGCGGTCGAAGGCCGCTATTCAAGGACTATGCCAGACAAGCTTGACCGGGAACATTTTCACCGATCGTCATTTTGCCCATGGATTAGCCCGAAACGGACAGATCGCGGGCAGGCTCCGGAGCGATCGCGCACAAAGTCGAGGCAATCTGCCCGAATCCGTGCAGCCCGCGCTGTGGCACGCCGGTAACACACGCGCGGGAACCCGCTTTAATCCCGCGTCGGCCGGATCAGACCCTCCTGGGCCACCGACGCCACGAGGTTGCCGGCGCGGTCGAAGATCTGGCCGCGCGCGAAGCCGCGGGCGCCGCCCGCGACCGGGCTGTCCTGCGCGTAGAGCAGCCAGTCGTCGATCTTGACCGGCCGGTGGAACCAGAGGGCGTGGTCGAGGCTCGCGGCCTGGATCGCCGGATCGAACACGGAGCGCGCGTGCGGGATCAGCGAGACGTCGAGCAGGGTCATGTCGGAGGCGTAGGCCAGTACGGCCCGATGCAGCGCCGGATCGTCCGGCAGCGCCGAGGCCGCGCGCAGCCAGACATTGAAGATCGGATCGGGCGCCCGGCCGCCCGCGCCGGCGGGCAGGTAGCGGTTGAGATCGACCGGCCGCAGCGCGATCGGTCGCTCGCGGCCGAAATAGGCGGCGATCGCCTCCGGCATCCCGGTGCCGCCGGCGGCCGCCAGGGCCTTGCCGTCGAGGAGCCCCTCGGGTCCGGCCACCGCCGGCATCGCCGGCTGGTGCGTCAGCCCCTCCTCGACGACCTGGTAGGAGACCGTCGTGGCGAAGATCGCGCGCCCGTGCTGGATCGCCTTGACCCGCCGGGTCGTGAAGCTCCGCCCGTCCCGGATCCGCTCGACCTCGTAGACGATGGGCGTGCGCGGGTCGCCGGGCAGCATGAAGTAGGCGTGGAGGGAGTGGGCGGGGCGGTCGTCCGGCACCGTCCGGGTCGCGGCGACCAGCGCCTGCGCCACCACCTGCCCGCCGAAGACGCGCCGCCAGCCCGTCTTGGGGTTCTGGCCGCGGAACAGGTCGACCTCCAGGCGCTCCAGGTCGAGGATGGCGATCAGCTCGGCGACGGCGTCCGTCATCGCGTCGGTGTTGGCGTCGGTCATGACCCGCGGGGTTTCCGTTCGTTGCCCGCGTGCGACATAGGCTGTTCGGACGAACCAATCCACGCGTCCCGCGTGCGGCAACCCTAGGAGATCCGCCCCGATGACGGCCGAGACGCCTCGCCCCGGCAGCCGCAGCCTCCTGATCGCCGGCGGCGGCCTGCCCAGCCTCGCCCTGGCGCTCGCCCTGAAGCAGGCCCACGGGCCGGCCCTGGCCGTGACGGTGATCGACCCGGGCGCGGCCGACCCCGCCCGGCATCGCGGCCGCGCCTACGCCCTGGCGGCGGGCGGGCGGCGGATGCTGGAGCGCCTCGGCCTGTGGGCCCGGGTCGCCGACGCGGCCGAGCCGATCGCCGAGATGGTGATCAGCGACAGCCGCCTCGCCGACCCGGTGCGGCCGGCCTTCCTGACCTTCGGCCGCGAGGCGGACGCCGAGCGCGACGACGGCGAGCCCTTCGCCCACATGATCGAGGCCGAGCCGCTCGCCGCGGCCCTGGCGGAGGCCTGCCGGGCGGCGGGGGTGGCGATCGTCGCCGCCGGGGTGGTGCGCGCGCTGCCGGAGGGGGCCGCGATCCGCGCGGCGATCACCACCGGCGAGACCCTGCGGGGCGACCTGCTGGTGGCCGCCGACGGGGCACGGTCGCGGCTGCGCGAGGCCGCGCGGATCGGCTGGGTCGGCTGGTCCTACCCGCAGGTCGGCATCGTGGCGACGATCGGCCACGCGCGGCCGCACGAAGGCCGCGCCTTCGAGCACTTCCTGCCCGCGGGCCCGTTCGCGATCCTGCCGCTGCGGGACGGCGGTCCCCTGGGGCACCGCTCGTCCATCGTCTGGACCGAGCGGTCGGACGACGCCGAGGCCCTGCTCTCCGGCGAGCCCGACGAGGTGCTCGCCGAGATCGAGCGCCGGTTCACCCTGGATCTCGGCACGCTCGCGCTGGAGCACGGCCCGAGCCGGCACCCCCTCGCCTTCGGCATCGCCCGGGCCTTCCGCGCCGAGCGTCTCGCCCTGCTGGGCGACGCCGCCCACGTGATCCACCCGATCGCCGGCCAGGGCCTCAACCTCGGGCTCGCGGATGCCGCGGCGCTGGCCGAGGCCGTGACCGGCGCGCTGCGCCTCGGCCTCGACCCCGGAAGCCCCGACGTGCTGCGCGCCTACGAGCGCGCCCGGCGCTTCGACAGCTTCGCCATGGCGGCGGCGACCGACGGGCTGAACCGGCTGTTCTCGAACGACGCCCTGCCGCTGCGGCTCGCCCGCGACCTCGGCCTCGGGATCGTCGACCGGCTGCCGGGGCTCAAGCGCTTCTTCATCGGCGAGGCCGCGGCCGCGCGCGACTCGCGGCCCCGGCTGATGCGGGGCGAGGCGCTCTGAGGCGCCCGCCAGCCGCCGGCCTCAGGCCCGTTTCGGCGCGGGGCCGCCCTCGGGCGCTCCGGGGCGGAGCGCGTCCGCGGCCCGCCGCCCGAGCGCCCGCGCGGCGCAGATCGCCAGGGCGGCGATGACCAGCCCGGCGATCACGTCGACGAAGTAGTGGCCGCCATCGATCGGTGTGGCGGCGACGAGGAGGGCGTTGACGACGAGGGCCGGGATCCGGGCCGCGCGCAGACGCCAGAAGGCCCAGATGTAGAGGCCGCCGAGCGCCGCGTGGAAGCTCGGGAACGTGATGATGCCCTCGACGTGATCGAGGTTGATCGTCCGGAGCGTGCCGTCGCGCAGGCCGGTCAGGTCCGCGACGTGGACGTAGGACGCGGCCGGGTGCAGGTTGGGGAAGTCGGCCGGGGACAGGCCGAGGAACACGAAGTTCGCCAGGGCGGGCGTCAGCGCCGACACCAGGACCGTCACCGTGCCGGCGAGGGCGAAGGCCAGGACGAAGTCCCGCAGCGCTCGAAGCCGGCCGCTGAAGCCCAGCAGGATGACCGCCAGCATGGTCTGCAGGATCAGGCTCCGGTAGGCGAGCGAGAGCGCCAGCCCGAGTCGCGGATGGCCGTCCACGAAGGCCAGGTAGGCCCGCCAGTCCAGACCGAGCCGCCGGTCCCAGGCGTGGAAGGTCGAATCCCAGAGCGGGCCGCCGGTGCTCGCGACCGTGTACGACAGGGCGGCCGCGCAGGCGCTGAAGGCGATGACCTGCGCCAGCGCGCTGAGCGTGGCGGCGATGCGCGGCTCGGGGCGGCGCGTGCGGTAGACCTGCGCCAGGGCCTCGAGCCCGCCGCAGGCCACCCCGGTGACGAGGGCGCTGTCCCAGGCGAAGCGCAGCCCGGCGACCGCCATCCAGACGACCGTGGCGACCAGCGTGGCGGCGATCAGGGGCCACGTGCCGACGCCGCCGCGCGGGCGCTCAGCGAACATCGGGGCCCCGGGCGGGTGGCGCTGTCATCGAGGGTCTTGTGGCCGGAATGCCGGCGGATGGTCCCGCACAAGTCTTAAGGATCCGCCCCGGAGAAGCCCGGCCTCGGCGCGGAGCCCGGCGGCGCGCGATACCGGCGGCCGGCGAGCCCGTCGACGACGCCGTCGACCACGGCGTCGGCGGCCCGGCGGACCGCCCGGATCGGCCCGCGCAGCGCGCGCGCCGCGATCAGGTGCAGAGGCAGGCCGAGAACCACGAGCAGCGCCAGGAGATGCCACCGGTCCCAGGCGGGCCGGTGCGGCGCCCAGAGGAGGAAGAGGCCGCTCACGATGTAGAGCTCGAAGCTCGCCCGCCCCAGGACGCCCGCCGCGGCGCGCGGCGGGCCGCGCAGCCGGCCGGCGGCCGCCAGCATGAACGCCGAGCCCGCCACGGCCGACACGGCGAACAGCGCCGGGTCGCCGTACTGCCCGGTCGCGACGTGGACGAAGTTGCGCGGCGCGCAGAGCAGGAGCACGGCGAGGCCGCAGGCGCCGAGCAGCGCCGACACGTCGAACGCGCGCCGCCCGAGCCGCAGGCCCGCGACGTAGAACGGCAGGGCGCCCACGAGCGCGTGGACCTGCCAGTACGGGAACGCCCGCGCGCTGCAGATCCACGACAGGGCCAGGACGCCGCCGAGGACGATCCAGTAGCCCCCCGGAAAGGCCGCCGCGCGCGCCGCGGCGTCGATCACCCGCACGAGCCCCAGGACGACCAGGAACCAGAGCACGCCCAGGCCGAAGGTCTGGCCGTACAGCGCGTCGCGCAGCGCGTCCGCCGCCGACAGGGTGCCGTCGAGGGCGCGGGGGATCAGCGCGAGGGTGCTGAACGTCAGCGCCACCACCACGAGTTTCAGCGCGGAGGCGCAGGCGGCGGCGAGATCCATCTCTCCCTTCATCCGGTCGACCATCCCGCAGAGCAGGAAGAAGAACGGCATGTGGAAGGCGTAGATCACCCGCCAGACCGCGAGGGCCGGCCCCGGCTCGGGGCCCGACGGGCCGTAGAAGACGGGCTGCAGCAGGTGGCCGGAGAGGACCAGCAGCACGGCGAGGCCGCGCGCGGCGTCGAGCTGCAGGTCGCGGGATGGGGCCATCGGGGCAATTCGCGGCGTCGGGGATCCGATGATGCCGCGCCAAGCCTTAGCAAGCCGTGTCACCAGATTGCGGAATTCAACCTAGACGGCACCTCATCGCGGCCGCGCGTCGGGAGTGACGGGCGCCCGCGCCTCAGCCGGTGACGAGCGCCCGGGCCCGGCGCAGCCAGCGCAGCGACGCCTCGACCAGGGTCGGGGCGCGGTGCTTGAGGATCGCCGATTTCAGCAGCGTCCGGGGCACCTCCCAGAGCTGGACGGAGCCGACCGGGAAATGCGCCACGTCGCCCGGCGTCAGGTGGTGGCGGCTTCCGTCCGCGTCGGTGACGAAGACCTCGCCGTCGAGGATGGTGATGATCTCGTCGGCGTGGTGGGTCCAGCGGAACGCGCTGGCCGTGGTGCGCCACAGGTAGACCTGCGCGCTCCCATCATGGGTCTGCGAGACCTCCGCGACCTCGGTGACGGGGTCGCCGGAGACGACCCAGTCCGCCGGGATCGGCGCCGGGACGAAGGCGGCCCCGCTCGATCGGACCGCCGTGCTGGCGACGGGGCGGCCCCGCTCGTGCAGCCGGATCTCCGCCGCGAGGCCGACCAGGGCGAGGCCGACGAGGAGGGCCGCGGCGGCGAGCAGCTTCTTCACGGTCGGCTCCCCACCCCGGCGCGGTCGAGTCTGTCCGCGCGTCCCCGCAAGGGGGTAGAGGCTCGGGTCGCTCCGTTCCAGCCCGCCGCGCCGAACTTCGCGCGTTTAGCTTAACCCCGGGGGCCCGCTCAGGCGGCGTCCGCCCGGCGCTCCGCGATCCAGCGCGTCGCGTCGGCGCGCGGGGCGACAACGTCGGTGTCGATGCGCAGCTGCGGGCTGTAGGCCGGATCCTCGGCGATGACGTCGCCCCAGCGGCGCAGGAAGCGCGCGATCTGCGAGCCCGGCGCGAAGCTGGTCTGCCGCGAGGCGCTCTCGTGGTGCGCCATCTCGGCGAAGGGCGTGTAGACGATGCGGTAGCCGAGCTGCCGCATTTTCAGGCACAGGTCGACGTCGTTGAAGTCGAGGGCGAAGCCCTCGTCGAAGCCGTTGACCGCCTCCAGCACCGCCTTGCGGGTCGCGAAGAGCGCCCCGGTCACCGCCGAGCAGTCGCGCTGCGTCAGGGCCCAGTCGCCGTAGGTCGGCTCGGCCGCGTCCCGGTTGTACCAGGGGTGGGCGAACACGTCGAAGATGCCGCCGGTCATGCCGGCATGCTGGATCTTGCCCGTGGGGAACAGCAGCCGGCCGCCGGCGCCGCCGACGCCGCGGTCCAGCGCGAAGGTGAGGAGCGCCTCGATCCAGCCGGGCCGGCGCACGACGAGGTCGTCGTTCATCAGGATGACGAGGTCGGTCTCGGCCGCGCGCCAGAGCGTGTTCATCTTGGCCGCGTAGTTGAACCGCTCGCCCGGCGCCCGGGTCGTCAGCAGGCGGGTCACGGTGAAGCGGTCGGAGCGGCCGCGATAGATCGCGTCGTCGGCGACGTCGTCGCCGATCAGCACCCGGATCCTGTCGGCCGGGTAGGTGCTGCGGCCGAGGCTGTCGAGCAGGTTGATCACGTGGGGCTTGGCGCCCTCCGCGACGCGGCCCTGATCGTCCTTCGGGCGGCTCTGGTTGGTCGGCACGACCAGGGTCACGGCCGGCCGCGCGTCGAAGCTCCGGCGGATCTCCAGCGTGTCCGCGGTCAGCCCGGGGGCGGCGCGCAGCGGCATGCCGGACGCCTCGAACCACCGGTCGAGGGCGTGGGCGCGCCCCGCACGGGTCGCCTTCGGGCGCTCCAGCGGCGAGGCGATCAGGGTCTGGGGGATCCGGTCGATGCCGATCCCCGCGGAGATCGCGCCGAGCAGGAACCGGAACCAGGCGGCGCTGCCGTGGCGCAGGCCGAAGTCGGGGCTCAGCCCGGCCAGGGCCGAGACGCGGATCAGCAGCGGGAAGCCGATGTAATCGTCGGCCATGAGCAGGGCCGGGTTGAAGGCCGGCTTGCAGTGGACGCTGCGGACCTGGCCGGCGCCGTCCACGACGGCGTCGTCGCCGTAGAAGATGCCGATATCGGGCCGCTCCGCCAGCGCGCGCGTCAGGTGCGCGGCGAGGTCGGGGCGCAGTTCGGAGGCCGCGGGCGCGACGAAGATCGCCCGGCAGGCGGGGAACTGGCCGGCCGCGACCTGGGCGAGCCGGCGCTCGTCGAGGGGGCGGAGCTGCGCGTCGAGGGGCAGCGGCAGGATCGCGTCCGGCCACGGGAGCGTGCCCCACGAGCTCGACGGGGCCGGGACCGGCTTCTTCTTCAACACGGGTCGCGTCTCCGGAACGTCAGGATCGTTCGGCGGCCAGGAGGCGGGTCAGGCTCGCCTCCATGGCTCGCGCCACCGCGCCGATGGACAGCCGCTCGCGGATGCGCGCCCGGGCGGCGGCGCCGATCCGGGCCGCGTCGCCGCCGGTCACCGCCCGGGCCGCGTCGTTGAGGGCCCGGGTCAGGTCCGCCTCGTCCACCTGCCCCCACTCGGCGCCCCGCAGGTACGGGCCGTAGGTCTGGTCGAGGGCCGTGACCTCGGCCTTGACGGGGAAGCCGCAGGTGGCGTCGAGGAAGTCGCGGCAGCCGCCGTAATCGGTGGCGACCACGACCTTGCCCATCTCCATCGCCTCGGCGATCGTCAGGCCGAACCCCTCCGAGGAGTGCGACGAGGCGTAGACCGCGCAGAGGTCGAACAGCGCGCCCAGCTCGTTCTGGGAGAGCGGCTGGTCGATCACCACCACGTCGCCGGACGTGCCCACGAGGTCGAGGAGCTTCTTGCCCTCCTCCGGCAGGTCGAAGACGTGCTTGGTCTTGAGCACGAGCTGCCAGCCCGCCTGTCCCAGCCCGGCCGCCCGGAAGGCCCGGATCAGCGCGTGCGGGTTCTTGCGGGCGAGGTAGCTCGAGCCGTCGAAGGCGTAGAGGATCACCCGCTTGGACGGGTCGATCGCGAAGGTCTTGCGCAGGTTGGCCTTGGCGGCGGCGCTCGGCGGCTCGCCGGCCTCGTTCTCGACCACGTAGGGCACGACGTCGACCGGGATGTCGGTGATCTGCCGGAAGATCGCCGCGCAGAACTCCGTGGGCGCCCAGATCGCGTCGAGGCCGTCGACGGTCGGCAGCCAGCCGCCGGGCACGTGCGAGGTCTCCCAGACGAACAGCCCGATCTTGAGCCGCGCCTCCGCGGCGATCGCCCGCTGCCGGTCGCTCATCAGCGAGTGCCAGCTGTCGCCGTTGAAATGCACCAGCGCGACGTCGGCGGGGCCCGAGAAGGTCCGGGCCTGCCACGCCGGCGCCACCCGGGCGTGGACGTGGAACGGCCGTTCCATCGGGTGGACGTTCAGCGCGAAGGGGGTCCGATGCAGGGCGCGGGCGTAGCTGCGGGCCGCGACGCCGAGGCCGTTGGCGTAGTTCATCGGCGAGACGAAGGCGACGCGCAGCGGCCGCGCCGGCGCCTGGGGCCTGCGCAGATCCGCCCAGATCCTGGCGCCCGGATACGTGTAGGTCACGTCGAGCCGGTCGAGGTCGAAGCCGCGCTCGGCGATCGCCTCCCGCACCGCCGCCCCGCCGATCGCGGCGTGCTCGCCCAGCAGCGAGCGCTTCACGAACGGGAAGCCCTGGCTGAGCATGTTCTCCCAGTCGAACAGGGTGCGGTTGTTGCGCGGGTCGTTGACCAGCGACATGTGCTTGTTCTGGGCCGAGAACAGGCTGCGCATCCCGAGCCCAGCCGCGCGCATCCGCTGCGAGAAGGTCAGCTCGTACTCGGTGATCACCGCGTTCTTGTCCGGCCAGTTCGCCACCGACAGGAGGAAGTGGCTGAACGCGTAGGAGGACAGGCAGCGCCGCTTCAGGGCCAGGAAGAAGCTCTGGAGGTGGTGGCTGTAGTAGAAATTGTCGGCGAGCCCGATCACCGCCTCCGGGAAGGCGTCGATCTTGGCGAGCAGGCCGGCGAAGTCGTCGCGGTCGAGGGGCCCGACGAGGCTGTCATTGGCGAGGTAGAGCGTCTCGGAATCGAGGAGGTCGGTGTCCTCCAAGAGAACATGCGCCCAGGCGGCGAAGTCGAAGCCGCTGTTCTCGCGCAGGTAGACCGAGGCGCAGAGATCCAGGATCGCCTGGGGCACGGCGTTCTTGTGCTGGTCGGCGGCGATGATCAGGACGAGGTCGGTCCCGTTCTCCGCGAACGCCCGCAGGTAGGGCTCGACGTGGCCGCGGATCCGCCCCTCGGGGCAGTGGGTGATGAACAGGGCCGTGCGGCCGTGCCGCCGGGGCTCGCGCTTCAGGCAGGACAGGCGCGCGTCCGAGGCTTCCGGCACCGCGGCGCCGGGGACGCGGCGGGTCAGGCGGCCCGCCTCCAGGCCGGTCGTGACGTAGTCGATCAGCGGGTTGAGGCCGAGCGCGGCGACCTTCGGGTAGCGGGCGCGGTACCAGGGCGCGTCGAAGCGCGGCGACGGGCTGGTCGTGCGCCCGCCATCGGCGAGGAAATGCGCCAGCGGGTTCTGCCCGGCCGCGTCGTCACCGAGGAAAGTCTCGGTGTACCAGCGCGTGTCGAACCAGGGGCCCGGGTCGAGGCCCTGGGCGGCGCCGTGCTCGAGGTAGTGGACCAGCGGGTTGAGGCTGTCGGCCCGCACCGCGGCGGACTGGGCCGCGTACCAGTCGGGATCGAACAGCGGGTGGGGCGCGTAGCGGCGGTAGCCGCCGGCCATCACGTAGTGCTCCAGGGGCTCGAGCCCGCTGGTCTCGGCCTCCGGGCAGCGCGCGCGGTAGAACGCGGCGTCGAACAGGCCCGACCGGCGGATCAGGTCGACGTGCCGCGACAGGCCGGCGAACTCCTCCGGGTTGCGCAGGTAGCCCTGCTTCCGGCCGGTCTCGTAGAAGTGACTCAGGGCGTTGCCGCCGGCCGCGCGGGCGTCCGGGTAGCGCGACAGGTACCAGGCGGTGTCGAACTGAGGCGACGGGTCGGTGTCGGTCCGCGACAGGAAGTCGGAGAACGCCCGGGCGCGGTGCTCCGCGCCGCCGAGGTAGCGCGTCGCGTACCAGTCCGGATCGAACAGCGGGTTGGGACGGATGCCCGCCGCGGCGCCGCGGTCGAGGTAGTGGAGCAGCGGGTTGGTGCCCTCGGCCCGGAGGCCCGGGACGGAATCGAGGTAGAGATCGCCGTGGAACAGCGGGTGCGGCCAGCGCCCCTCGCGCCCGCCGTGGACCGCGTAGTGCACCGCCGGGTCGATCCCCTCGCCGACCACGTCGGGGTAGCGCCTCGCGTACCAGGCCGGATCGAACAGGCCGGATTCCTTGACCGCGCGGACGAGGTCCGCCTGCCGGGGCTCGCCGCGGCGGCGGCCCTTGAGCCGCCGGGTCAGCGGGCGCGTGAGGGACTGCGCCGCGCCGGCGAGGCCGGCCTTGTCCGACGATCCGACGACGAACACATCTCGAAGGCGCATGGTCAGGTCCGGATACGCGGGAAGCCCGCAAAGCTGCCCACGCCGCGATCCGCGAGAGACATCAGAGGGTTCGGCCGGTCCGGCGGTCGCGGGTGAGGATCGCCCCGGCTTGGGCGCCTTCCTAAAGGTCCGGGTCGCCCACGCCAAGAGCGGGGGCAAGCTCGGCAATCGCCCAGAGACGCGGAGGTCGCGTCCGCCGGCATGCGCGCCGGCCTCGCGCAGCGCGAAATCGGCCGCGAACGGGCGTGCGGCGATCCCGACCTTGCCAGCCCGGCACCAGAAGCCCCACACTTGCGGGATTGGCCGGCGGGTCCCGCGGGGCCCGGGCAGGAGATGGATATCGGCATGACGCAGGGGATCAGCCCGGCCACCACCCTGGACGACGGCATCGTGGCGACGGCGGAGAGCTGCCTCGCCGCCGTCGGCGCGGCGCGGGAGGCGATCCACGGGGTGATCTTCGGCCAGGAGGAGGTCGTCGATCTCGCCCTCGTGACCATCCTGGCCGGCGGCCACGGCCTGCTGGTCGGCCTGCCGGGCCTCGCCAAGACCAAGCTGGTCGAGACGCTCGGCACGGTGCTGGGCCTCGACGCGCGGCGCGTGCAGTTCACCCCGGACCTGATGCCCTCGGACATCCTCGGCACCGAGATCCTGGAGGAGGACGCCGAGCGCCGCCGGGCCTTCCGGTTCGTGCAGGGGCCGGTCTTCACGCAGCTCCTGATGGCCGACGAGATCAACCGGGCGAGCCCGCGCACGCAGTCGGCCCTGCTCCAGGCCATGCAGGAGGGCCACGTCTCGGTGGCGGGCGCCCGGCACGACCTGCCCCGGCCGTTCCACGTGCTGGCGACCCAGAACCCGATCGAGCAGGAGGGCACCTACCCGCTGCCCGAGGCGCAGCTCGACCGGTTCCTCCTGGAGATCGACGTCGGCTACCCCGACCGCGCCGCCGAGCGCCGGATCCTGATCGAGACCACCGGCGTGGACGAGGCGCGGCCGCGGGCCGTGATGTCCACCGAGCAGCTGCTCACCGCCCAGCGCCTCGTGCGCCGGCTGCCGGTGGGGGAGGCCGTGGTCGAGGCGATCCTCGACCTCGTGCGCGCCGCCCGGCCGGACAGCGGCGACGCCATCGTGAAGGACAAGCTCCTCTGGGGCCCGGGCCCCCGCGCGAGTCAGGCGCTGACGCTCGCCGCCCGCGCCCGGGCGCTGATCGAGGGCCGGGTCGCGCCCTCGGTGGCGGACGTGAAGGCGCTGGCCGAGCCGGTGCTCAAGCACCGGATGGCACTGAGCTACACCGCCCGCGCCGACGGCGAGACCATCGAGGGCCTGATCGCCAAGCTCGCGGAGAAGCTCTGACTTTGGTCGCGACGAACGCCCTCGACGCCGGCAGGCGCACCCCAGGCCGGCGCGAGAGCGAGGGCGCGACCGCCCTCTCCGACAAGATGCCCCGCCTCGTCCTGGAGGCGCGCCGCGTGTCGAGCCTGCTGGCCCACGGCCTCCACGGCCGCCGCCGCGCGGGGCCGGGCGAGAGCTTCTGGCAGTTCCGCCCCTTCGTGACCGGCGAGGCCGCGGCGCGCGTCGACTGGCGCCGCTCGGCCCGCGACGACCGGCTCTACGTGCGCGAGCGCGAATGGGAGGCGGCCCACAATATCTGGCTGTGGATCGACCGCTCGGCCTCGATGGGGTTCGTGTCGGACCTCGCCTCGGCCCCGAAGGTCGAGCGGGCGCTCGTCCTCGGGCTCGCCCTGGCCGACGCCTTCGTGGAGGGCGGCGAGCGGGTGGGCCTGCTCGGGCTGACCCGCGCGAGCGCCTCCCGCGGGATCGTCGAGCGCTTGGCCCAGGCGCTCGTGGCCGACCACGCGGGCCTGACTCAGGACCTGCCGCCCCGCGCCAGCCCCGCCCGCTTCGACGAGGTGGTGCTGATCGGCGATTTCCTGACCGCGCCGGACCGGATCGCGGCCTCCGTGCAGAGCCTCGCCGGCCGCGGCAGCCGCGGCCATCTCCTCATGGTCGTGGACCCGATCGAGGAGACCTTCCCGTTCACCGGCCAGGCCGTCCTGCACGATCTCGAGGGCGGCCTCAGCCTCGATATCGGCGACGCCGACGCCTGGGGGGCGCGCTACCGGGCCCGGATCGCCGAGCACCGGGCCGCGCTGGCGTCCATCGCCCGCGGACAGGGCTGGACGCTGACGATCCACCGCACGGACCGGCCGGCCAGCGAGGCGGCCCTGCGGCTCGCCACGCTGATCGCCGCCCGCGGCACGGAGTGAGGCCGCCATGCTGGGTCTGACCTTCGCCGCCCCGCTGGCGCTCGCCGCCCTGATCGGCCTGCCGGCCCTGTGGTTCCTGCTGCGGGTGACCCCGCCGCGCCCGCGGCGGATCAACTTCCCGCCGCTGAAGCTCGTCGCCGACCTGGTCCCACAGCGGCAGACCCCGGCCCGCACGCCGCCCTGGCTGCTGATCCTCCGGCTCCTGATCGCCGCCGCGCTGATCCTCGCGGTCGCGGGTCCGGTCTGGAACGCCGGGGGCGTCGGGGCCGGCGGTGGCCGCAGCGCGCTCCTCGTGCTCCTCGACAACGGCTTCCCGGCCGCCCACGACTGGCGCGACCGCCTGCGCGTCGCCACCGACGCGGTCGAGGGCGCCGCCCGGGACGGCCGGCCCGTCGCGGTGATCGGCCTCGCCGACGCCCCCGCGGCCTTCGAGGCGAAGACGCCGGCCGCCGCCCTGGAGCGCCTGCGCGCCCTCGCGCCGCGCCCGATCCTCCCCTCCCGCGACGCGCATCTCGCGACGATCGAGACCTTCCTCGACAAGAACCGCGGCGCCGGCCTCGTCTGGATCAGCGACGGCGTCGCCGGCGCGAACGACACGCGCTTCGCCAAGGGCCTCGCCGACCTCGCGGGCGACAAGGGCGCGGCCCTGACGGTGCTGCGGGCCGACAGGCCGCCCGCCCTCGCCCTCACCGCCACCGAGAATGCCGGCAAGCTCGTGACGCACGCCCTGCGGGCGGCGCCGAACGGGCGCGACGCCGGGGTGATCCGGGCGCTCGACCAGAAGGGCCTGCCGCTGGCCGAGCGCGACTTCGCCTTCGCGGCCGACGCCACCGAGGCGGACGCGACCTTCGAGATGCCGGTGGAGCTGCGCAACAGCATCAGCCGCCTGGAGATCGCGGGCGAGCGCTCGGCCGGCGCCGTGGTCCTGCAGGACGAGCGCGGCAAGCGCCGCCGCGTCGGCCTCGTGTTCGGCGGCACGCTCGACCAGGCGCAGCCCCTCCTGGCGCCGACCTATTACCTGTCCCGGGCGCTCCAGCCCTTCGCGGACGTGCAGGAGCCGCGGGGCGCCAAGGGGACGGCGGACTCGATCAACCAGCTCCTCGACAACCAGGTCTCGGTCCTCGTGCTCGCCGATGTCGGCGCCCTCGACGAGAGGACCACCGCGCGGATCGAGAGCTTCGTGAAGGACGGCGGTATGCTGCTGCGCTTCGCCGGCCCGCGGCTCGCCGCCGGCAACGACCCGCTGGTGCCGGTGCGGCTGCGGCGCGGCGGCCGGACGCTCGGTGGCACGCTCTCCTGGGACAGCCCCAAGACCCTGGCGCCCTTCCCGCCCGAGAGCCCCTTCGCGGGCCTGACGCCGCCCGCCGATATCGGCGTGCGCCGCCAGATCCTGGCCGAGCCGGACGGCGACCTGCCGAACCGGACCTGGGCGTCCCTGCAGGACGGCACGCCGATCGTCACCGCGCAGAAGCGCGGCCAGGGCACGATCGTGCTGTTCCACGTCACCGCCGACACGACGTGGTCGAACCTGCCGCTCTCCGGGCTGTTCATCGACATGCTTCGGCGCGTCGTGGCGCTGGCCGGCGCCTCGGCGCCGGTGCAGGGCGACGCCGCGCGGGCCGCCGCGCCGGTGCTCGCGCCGCGGGTGACGCTGGACGGGTTCGGCGCGCTGGGCTCGCCGCCGGCCTCGGCCACCGCGGTGTCGGCCGACTACGCCGACCGGGCGAACCTTGAGCATCCGCCGGGCTTCTACGGCCCGCCGGACGGAGGCATCAGCGTGAACGCTTTGAAGCCGGATGACCGGCTGACGCCCCTCGACACCGCGGCCCTCGACGGCGCCCGGTTCGGGTCGCTCGCCGGGGCCGAGACTCTGGACCTGCGGCCGAGCCTGTTCACCCTGGCGCTGCTGCTGCTGGCGCTCGACACCCTAGCAGGACTGTGGCTCGGCGGCTTCCTGCGCCGCGGCGGTCTGGCGGCCCGCCTGCGCGGACGGCCGGCCGTGCTGGCCCTCGCCGGCCTGGTCCTGCTCGCCGCCCTGCCGGTGCGCCCGGCCGGCGCGGAGGAGCCCCCGGCCAACCGGCCGAACGGCATCGAATCGGCGCTGGTCACGCGCCTCGCCTACGTGATCACGGGCGACGCCGCCGTCGACGAGGCGAGCCGCACCGGCCTCACCGGCCTGACCCAGATGCTGGCCGCGCGCACCGCCCTGGAGCCGGGCGAGCCCGCCGGGATCGATCCGGCGAAGGACGAGCTGGCCTTCTACCCGCTGATCTACTGGCCGATCGCCCCGAACCGGCCGCAGCCCTCGGACGTCGCGATCCGCAAGATCGACGCGTTCATGCGCAACGGCGGCACGGTCCTGTTCGACACCCGCGACGCGCTGACCGCCCGGCCGGGCGGGCCGCCCACCCCGGAAGGGGCCTATCTCCGGAAGATGCTGGCGACGCTCGAGGTGCCTGAACTGGAGCCGGTGCCCCTCGACCACGTGCTGACCAAGGCCTTCTACCTCGTGGACAGCTTCCCGGGCCGCTACGCCACGGGCCAGACCTGGGTGGAGGCGCTGCCGCCGGCCGCGGACGGCGCCGAGCGCCGCCCGGCCCGCGCCGGGGACGGCGTGAGCCCGATCATCATCACCGGCAACGACCTCGCCGCCGCCTGGGCTGTCGGCCGCCGGGGCGAGCCGCTCTACCCGGTCGTGGGCGGCGACCAGCGCCAGCGCGAGATGGCGTTCCGCGGCGGCGTGAACATCGTGATGTACACGCTCACCGGCAACTACAAGGCGGATCAGGTCCACGTGCCCGCGCTGCTGGAGCGGCTGGGGCAGTGATGGTTTTGGACAGACAGCGCGCGGCCGCCTCCCCTCCCTTCTCTGCGTGCCTGCAGATCCGAAGCGCGCGCGCGGCGGCGCGTCGGCAGGACGGGGCGCGGGTCCCCTCTCCCGTGCGGGAGAGGGACAGGGTGAGGGACCATGTCTCCCCGGACGCGGCGCTCCCTGTCGGCACGTCGACGGCGCGCTTGAGCCCGAAACTTCCCGGCCCTCACCCCAGCCCTCTCCCGTACGGGAGAGGGAGCCCGTCGCGCCTGCCCGCGCCGCCGCGTGAGCGTGGCGGTGCCCGGAGCGAAGCGCGGCGTCGCCTCACGGATCCGGAGTGCTCCGCCCGATGCTGAGCCTCAGCTTCACCCCCCTCCTGCCCTGGCCGGCCATCGCCGTCCTAGGCGCGATCGTCGCCGTCCTGGCGGTCTTCGCCGTCCTGGCCCGCGGCCGGACCGCGCTGCTGCGCGTCCTCGTCCTCGCCCTGGTGCTGGCGGCGCTCGCCAATCCCGCGCTGGTGCGCGAGGACCGCGAGCCCGTGAAGGACGTGGCCGCCATCGTGGTCGACCGGTCCGGCTCCCAGCAGCTCGGCGACCGGCCGCAGATGACCGACGCGGTCCGCGCCGAGCTGCAGCGCCGCTTCGGGGCGCTGACCGACATCGAGCCCCGCTTCATCGACGTGCCCGATTCCAAGGACGGCGACGACGGCACCAAGCTGTTCACGGCCCTGAGCCAGGCGCTCGCCGACGTGCCGCCGGAGCGGCTCGCCGGGATCGTGATGCTCACCGACGGCGTGGTGCACGACATCCCCGCCTCCCTGGCCCAGCTCGGCATCAAGGCGCCGCTCCACGTCCTCGTCACCGGACACCCGGACGAGCGCGACCGGCAGATCAAGCTCCTGGAGGCGCCCCGCTTCGGCATCGTCGGCAAGGACCTGACGATCCGCGCCGAGGTCATGGAGCGCGGCGGGACCGGCCACGCGGTCGTCACGGTGCGCCGCGACGGCGAGGAGATCGGCCGGCGGGACGTCGCCACCGACAAGCCGTTCTCCCTGAACCTGCGCATCGAGCACGGCGGCCCGAACGTGGTGGAGATCGAGGTCGAGCCGCTGCCGGGCGAGCTCACCACGGTCAACAACCGGGCGGTCCTGCCCATCGAGGGCATCCGCGAGAAGCTCCGGGTGCTGCTCGTCTCCGGCGAGCCGCACCAGGGCGAGCGCACGTGGCGCAACCTCCTGAAGTCGGACGCCAACGTCGACCTCGTCCACTTCACGATCCTGCGGCCCCCGGAGAAGCAGGACGGCACGCCGATCTCGGAACTCTCCCTGATCGCCTTCCCGACGCGCGAGCTGTTCGTCCAGAAGATCAAGGACTTCGACCTGATCATCTTCGACCGCTACGCCAACCAGAGCGTGCTGCCGCAGGCCTATTTCGACAACATCGTCCGCTACGTCCGCGAGGGCGGCGCCCTGCTGATCGCCGCCGGTCCCGAATTCGCCGGACCGGCCAGCCTCGCCCGCACGCGGCTCGCCGGCATCCTGCCCGGCGACCCCGACGGCCGGGTCGTCGAGAAGCCCTACAAGGCGACGCCGACCCAGATCGGCCAGCGCCACCCGGTGACGCGCGCCCTGCCGGGCTCGGACGCGAACCCGCCCGCCTGGGGCGACTGGCTGCGCATCGTCGAGGCCAGGACCCGGCCGGGGATCCAGCCGATCCTGTCGGGGGCCGAGGGCCTGCCGCTGCTCGCGCTGTCGCGCGAGGACAAGGGCCGCGTCGCCCTGCTCCTGTCCGACCACGCCTGGCTCTGGGCGCGGGGCTACCAGGAGGGCGGCCCCTATCTCGACCTGCTGCGCCGCCTCGGCCACTGGCTGATGAAGGAGCCGGCCCTCGAGGAGGAGGCCCTGCGCGCCCAGACCACCGGGCGCGGCCGCGAGGTGCGGGTCGAGCGCCAGACGATGGCGGACCAGGCCGAGCCGGTCACCGTCACGGGCCCGACCGGCAAGGTGACGACGCTGACGCTCAAGCCCAAGGAGCCCGGCCTGTTCACCGCGACCTTCGACGCGGAGACCCTGGGCCTGCACACCCTGCGCTCGGGCAACCTCGTGGCCTTCGTCAGCGTCGGGCCGGCCAACCCGCGCGAGCTGGCCGACGTGTTCAGCGACACCGAGCGCCTGAAGGCCGCGGCCGACGGATCGGGCGGCTCGGTCCGCCGGGTCGCCGAGACCGGCGGCATCCAGGTGCCGCGCCTCGCGCTGGTGCGCGGCGGCCGCCTCGCCGGCAGCGACTGGATCGGCTTCCGTCCGAGCGACAGCGCCAACATCCGCGGCGTCGAGGTCTACCCGCTGGCGCTCGGCCTCGCGGCGCTGGCCGCGCTGGCGGCCGCCCTGCTCGCCATGTGGCTGGTCGAGGGCCGCCGGGGGCGGGCGGCGTGACGCGGCCCCGCGGCGGGTCGCGCGCGGCGCGCGCGCGGTCCTGTGCGGCGGCGCATGGTCGACGGGTGGCCGCCCGCGTCCTATGACCCCGGTACTCTCGAGATGTCCGCGCCGCGCGCGGGCCCGACGCAACGGAGACAGCCTGCCCGTGACAGCGCAGACCGTGACTGGACGCCTCCTCGCCGCGACACTCCTCGCCGCCTGCCTCCAGTTCGCCCCGGCCCGTGCGCAGGAACCGGCCGCGATGCCGTCGACGCCGGCTGAGTTGCCTGCCACCCTGCCGGCCGCCAACGGCCAGTGGACCCACGCGATCACGCTGATGGGCCAGCCGAAATACGGCCCCGACTTCAAGCATTTCGACTACGCCGACCCGGCCGCGCCCAAGGGCGGGATGGTCCGGTTCGGGGCCCAGGGCGGGTTCGACAATTTCAACATCGTCGTCGCCGGCCTGAAGGGTGACCTCGAGAACGGCATCCAGCAGATCTACGATCCGCTGATGACCGAGTCCTCGGACGAGCCGTTCACCTCCTACGGCCTGCTCGCCGAGGCGGTCCGGATCGCCCCCGATCTCGGCTCGGTCTCGTACCGGCTGCGCGAGAACGCCCGCTGGCACGACGGCCAGCCGATCACGCCCGAGGACGTGGTCTGGTCCTTCGACGTGCTCAAGGCCAACAGCCCGTTCTACGCCGCCTACTACCAGACCGTGGCCAAGGCCGCGGTGACCGGGCCGCACGAGGTGACCTTCACCTTCACGGAGACCGGCAACCGCGAGTTGCCGCAGGTGATCGGGCAGCTGCGCGTCCTGCCCAAGCACTGGTGGACCGCCAAGGACGCCAACGGCAAGCCGCGCAGCGTCACCGAGACGACCCTGGAGCCGCCGCTGGGCTCGGGCCCCTATCGCCTCGCGAAGTTCGAGCCGGGCCGCACGACGACCTACACCCGCGTGCCCGACTACTGGGGCAAGGACCTGCCGGTGAACGCCGGGCGCTACAACTTCGACACCGAGCGCTACGAGTATTTCCGCGACGGCACGGTGCTGGTCGAGGCGCTGAAGGGCGACCTCTACGACTTCCGGGTGGAGAACATCGCCCGGAACTGGGCGACCGCCTACGAGGATTTCCCGGCCGTGAAGGAGGGCCGGCTGATCAAGGAGGCGTTCCCCGAGCGCGGCATGGGCATCATGCAGGCCTTCGCGTTCAACACGCGCCGGGACAAGTTCAAGGATCCGCGCGTCCGCCGGGCCTTCAACCTCGCGCTGAACTACGAGGAGATGAACAAGGCCCTGTTCTACGGCCTGTACAAGCGGATCAACTCCTACTTCTTCGGCTCGGAGCTGGCCTCCTCCGGCCTGCCCGAGGGCGAGGAGAAGGCGATCCTCGAGAGCGTCAAGGACAAGGTCCCGGCCTCGGTCTTCACCACCCCCTACGCCAACCCGGTCAACGACGGCCCCGAGGCCGTGCGCAAGAACCTCCGCGAGGCCGTCGGCCTGCTGCGCGAGGCCGGCTACGAGCTGCGCGGCGGCAAGATGGTCAGCAAGGCCACCGGCGAGCCGCTGACCGTCGAGTTCCTGGAGTTCCAGAACACCTTCGAGCGGGTCATCCTGCCGTTCGCGGCGCAGCTGAAGCTGATCGGCATCGACTCCACCCTCCGGGTGATCGACCAGGCGCAGTACCAGAACCGCATCCGCAACTTCGACTTCGACGTCACCACGGCGTCGTGGGGCGAGTCGCTCTCGCCCGGCAACGAGCAGCGCGAGTACTGGGGCTCGGCGGCGGCCGACAAGCCCGGCTCGCGCAACCTGATCGGGATCAAGGATCCCGGCATCGACGCCCTGATCGAGAAGGTGATCTTCGCCAAGGACCGGCACACCGTGATCGCGGCGACGCGCGCCCTCGACCGGGTGCTCCTCGCCCACGACTACGTCGTCCCGCAATGGTCCTCCGACCAGCAGCGGACGCTGCGCTGGAACCGGTTCGGCCACCCGGCGATCCTGCCGCTCTACGCCAGTTCCGGCTTCCCGACGACGTGGTGGTACGACGAGAAGCTCGCGGCCAAGACCGGGGCGCCCCGTTGACGGGGGCGCCCGGGATGCCGACCCGGCGCGGCCTGGTCCTCGGGGCCGGCGCCCTCGCGGCGATGCCGCCGTGGCGCCGCGCCCGCGCGGCCGAGGGGGCGGAGCGCCACGGCCTGTCCAGCTTCGGCGAGCTGAAATACGGTCCCGACTTCGCGCATTTCGACTACGTCAATCCGATGGCGCCCCGCGGCGGGCGCTTCTCGGCGCAGCTCGCCGCGACGACCGGCAACCAGTCGCTCAACACCTTCAACACGCTCAACATCTACGTGCTGCGCGGCGACGGGGCCGCCGGCATGAACCTGACCTTCGACAGTCTGATGGTCCGGGCCCTCGACGAGCCGGACGCCCTCTACGGGCTGGTCGCGCGCGCCGTCACGGTCAGTCCGGACGGCCTGACGTACACCTTCGCGCTGCGCCCGCAGGCGCGGTTCCACGACGGCTCGCCGCTGACCGCGCGGGACGCGGCCTTCAGCCTCAAGCTCCTGCGCGACAAGGGCCATCCCGAGATCGCCGAGGTCATCCGTCCCATGACCGACGCCCGGGCCGAGGGCGACGGGCGGCTCGTGGTGACTTTCGAGCCGGGCCGCGCCCGGGATCTGCCGCTGTTCGTCGCGCAGCTGCCGCTCTTCTCCGCCGCCTACTACGCCGGCCGGGACTTCGAGGCCTCGACCCTGGAGGCGCCCCTCGGCTCCGGTCCCTACCGGGTCGGCGCCGTCGACGCGGGCCGGTCCATCGGCCTGGAGCGCGTCCCGGATTACTGGGCCGCCGAACTGCCGGTGAATGTCGGCCAGAACAATTTCGACGCGATCCGCTACGAGTATTTCCGCGACCGCACCGTGGCGTTCGAGGCGTTCAAGAGCGGCGCCTTCACGTTCCGCGAGGAATTCACCGCCCGGGTCTGGGCCACCGGGTACGACTTCCCGGCGATGACCGAGGGCCGCGTGGTCCGGGAGACGGTGCCGGACGCGCGGCCGAGCGGCACGCAGGGCTGGTGGATCAACACCCGCCGCGCGGCGTTCCGCGATCCGCGGGTGCGCGAGGCGATCGGCCTGTGCTTCGATTTCGAGTGGTCGAACCGCAACCTGATGTACGGCGCCTACGCGCGCACGGCCTCGTTCTTCGAGAATTCCGACCTCAAGGCGACCGGCAAGCCCTCGGCCGAGGAACTCGCCCTGCTGGAGCCGTTCAAGGACCTGCCGCCCGAGGTGTTCGGCGAGGCCTGGGCGCCGCCGGTCTCCGACGGGTCCGGCCAGGACCGGGCGCTGCTGAAGCGCGCCGACGCGCTCCTGCGGGAGGCCGGCTGCACACGCCAGGGTGGCGGCCTGGTGCTGCCGGGCGGCCAACCGCTCACCCTCGAGTTCCTCGACGAGGATCCGATCTTCCAGGCGGTCACGCAGCCCTTCATCCGCAACCTGGGGCTGCTCGGCATCAGGGCGAGCCTGCGCACGGTCGATCCCTCCCAGTACCAGGCGCGGCTGAAGGATTTCGACTTCGACGTCACGCCGCGCCGCTACAGCAGCGGGCTCACCCCCGGCGCGGAGCTGCGCGAGACCTACGGCTCCCGGTCCGCCGGGACCGCGGGCTCCAACAACCTCTCCGGCATCGCGAGCCCGGCGATCGACGCGCTGCTCACCGCCGTCGCCGACGCGAAGTCGCGGGCCGACCTGACCACCGCCTGCCGAGCCCTCGACAGGGTCCTGCGGGCCGGGCGCTACTGGGTGCCGATGTGGTACGCCTCGACCCACCGCCTCGCCCTCTGGGACGTGTACGGCCGCCCGACGACCCCGCCGAAATACGACCTCGGCGCCCCCGGGACGTGGTGGTTCGACGCCGACAAGGCCAAGCGGATCGGGCGGGACTGACGCCATGCTCGCCTACATCCTGCGCCGCATCGGCCTGATGATCCCGACCCTGTTCGGGATCATGCTGATCACCTTC
Organism: Methylobacterium sp. ME121; assembly: GCF_000974725.1. Lineage (NCBI taxonomy): Bacteria > Pseudomonadati > Pseudomonadota > Alphaproteobacteria > Hyphomicrobiales > Methylobacteriaceae > Methylobacterium > Methylobacterium sp. ME121. The sequence goes on along the minus strand of NZ_BBUX01000006.1, from coordinate 41,600 downwards.
ACCATCGTGCAGTTCGCCCCCGGCGGCCCGGTGGAGCGGGTGCTGTCGCAGCTCCAGGGCCAGCGCGACGGGGCCATGTCCCGCGTCACCGGCGGCTCGGGCGACCTCGGCGGCGCCAGCCGGCCGTCGGGCGGCGGCGGAGACGCCAGTTCCCGCTACCGCGGCGCCCAGGGGTTGAGCCCGGAATTCATCGCCAAGCTCGAGAAGCAGTTCGGCTTCGACAGGCCGGCGCCCGAGCGCTTCGCCAAGATGCTGTGGGACTATGTCCGGTTCGATTTCGGCCGCAGCTACTTCCGCGACGTCACGGTCATCCAGCTGATCAAGGAGCGCCTGCCGGTCTCGATCTCGCTGGGCCTGTGGATGACGCTGCTGTCCTACGCGATCTCGATCCCGCTGGGCATCCGCAAGGCCGTGGCGGACGGCACGCGCTTCGACCGCGCGACCTCCTTCGTGGTGATCATCGGCTACGCGATCCCGGGTTTCATGTTCGGGCTGATGCTCATCATCCTGTTCGCCGGCGGCTCGTTCTACCAGTGGTTCCCGCTGCGCGGGCTGACCAGCGAGGGGTGGGAGAGCTTCTCGCCCTGGCACAAGGTGACCGACTACGCGTGGCACATGGTGCTGCCGCTGACAGCCCTGGTGATCGGCGCCTTCGCCACCTCGACCCTGCTCACCAAGAACTCGTTCCTCGACGAGATCCGCAAGCAGTACGTGCTGACCGCGCGGATGAAGGGGCTCTCCGAGCGGCGCGTGCTCTACGGGCACGTGTTCCGCAACGCCATGCTGATCGTGATCGCGGGCTTTCCGGGCGCCTTCATCTCGGCCTTCTTCACCGGTTCGCTGCTGATCGAGACGATCTTCTCCCTCGACGGCCTGGGCGAGCTGTCGTTCCGGGCGATCGTCGGGCGCGACTATCCGGTGGTGTTCGCCACGCTCTACATCTTCTCGCTGCTCGGGCTCGCGGTGAACCTGCTGTCCGACCTGATCTACGTCTGGATCGACCCGCGGATCGATTTCTCGGCCCGGGCGACCTGACCGCGCGGCGCGCGGGCCGTCAGGTCTCCGGCAGGCCCGCGGCACCGGCCGGCATCGGCGGCTCGCCGCCCGGAGGCCCGGCGAGGCCCAGCAGCGCCGCGATCGCGTCGCCGTCCGGCGAGCCGAGCAGATCCGCCAGGGTGTAGCGGTCGAGGACGGCGAGGAACGCCGCCAGAGCCTCCCCCAGCACCCGCCGGAGCCGGCACGGGGCCGTGATGGCGCAGGCGCCGCCGCCGAAGCACTCGACCAGCGCCAGGTCGTCCTCGGTCTGGCGCACCACCGCACCGACGACGATCTCCCCCGGCGGCATCGCCAGGCGGAGGCCGCCGCCCCGGCCGCGGATCGTCCGGATCAGGCCCAGCCGTCCCAGCTGGTGGACCACCTTGGTCAGGTGATTCTCCGAGATGCCGTAGGCGCGGGCGATCGCGGCGATGGAGCTCTGCTCGGGCTCGTGGAGCCCGACGTAGATCAGCGTGCGCAGCGCGTAATCCGTGTAGCGGGTCAGGCGCATCTCAACTCCAGAAGACGATCTCTGCCGTGGGGCGATGCGGTGTCCGCCGCGAGCCGCGTCCGTACGCCCTGCGGAGGAGCGGCACCACCGCCGACGCGGGGCCGAGCGCCGCCCCATAAGATATATTTCGATTGCACCTTTTCGAGGGGCGCGCTAGAAGATGCATGTCGTACGCACCTTCTGAGCCGTGCCATGCCCGCGCCCCTGTCCCCCGCCACCGTCGCTCTCATCAAGGCTACCGTCCCGGCCCTGGAGGCCCACGGCCTCACCATCACGCGGCGCATGTACGAGCGCCTGTTCGAGAACGCGGAGATCCGCGACCTCTTCAACCAGTCCCATCACGGCGAGACCGGCGCGCAGCCGAAGGCCCTGGCCCAGGCCGTGCTCGCCTACGCCCGCAACATCGACAATCTCGGTGTGCTGGCCGGAGCGGTGGAGCGCATCGCGCAGAAGCACGTCGCCCTGAACATCCTGCCGGAGCACTATCCCCACGTCGCCGACGCGCTCCTCGGCGCGATCGGGGACGTCCTCGGTGAGGCCGCCACGCCGGAGATCGCCGCGGCCTGGGGGGAGGCGTACTGGTTCCTGGCGGAACTGCTGATCGGCCGGGAGGCCGCGATCTACCGCGACCACGCCTCCGAGCCGGGCGGCTGGAACGGCTGGCGCGACTTCGTGATCGAGAGCGTGACCCAGGAGAGCGAGACGATCCGCTCCTTCGTCCTGGTCCCAGCCGATGGCGGCCCGGTGCTGCGGCATCGGCCGGGCCAGTATCTCGGCTTCCTCCTGGACCTGCCGGGCCGCGGCGTGCTGAAGCGGAACTACTCGGTGTCCTGCGCGCCGAGCGACCGGGCCTACCGCATCACCGTCAAGCGCGAGGCGGCGCCGGGCCGGCCGGCCGGGATCGCCTCGAACTGGCTGCACGACCACGCACATCCCGGCACCGTGCTGAAGGTCGCGGCTCCGGCGGGCGATTTCAGCCTCGAGGCCGAGAGCGACGCGCCCGTGGTGCTGGTCAGCGGCGGCGTCGGGCTGACCCCGATGATCAGCATGCTCGAGACCATCGCGGCGGACAGCCCGGACCGGCCGACCTGGTACGTGCACGGCGCCCTGTTCGGCCGCGTGCACGCCCTGCGCGACCACGCCCGGGCGCTCGCGGCGCGGGCCCGCAACGCGCGGCTCGTGACCTTCTACGCGGAGCCCGAAGCCGCGGACCGGCCGGGTGAGCACTACGACGTCCAGGGCCTGATCACGGCGGACTGGCTCGTCGAGCACACGCCGCACGACCGAGCGACCTACTATCTGTGCGGTCCCAAGCCGTTCCTTCGGGATCTCGCCACCGGCCTGCTGCGCCGCGGCGTCCCGGCCGAGCGGGTGAAGTTCGAGTTCTTCGGCCCGGCCGACGAGCTGTTCGAGGAGCCCCGGCAGGCGGCCTAGGCGGCGCTCAAGCCGGCCCGGCCGCGGAGCGGGCGCTCCGCGGGCCGAGCACCCGCGCCACGGTCGTCCGCAGGGCCTGCGCGCTTCGGTAGCCCACCGCCGCCGCGACCGCCCGCGGCGGCCGCCCCTCGGCCGCGAGCGCCAGCGCCCGGATCACGCGGGCCCGGGCCCGCCAGTCGCCGAAGCTGAGGCCCGTTTCCGCACGGAAGCCGCGCGTGAGCGTGCGGCGGCTCGCGCCGGCCCGGTCGGCCCAGGCGTCGAGATCGGCCTCCGAGGCCGGATCCTCGATCAGCGCGAGGCAGACGCGGCGCAGGCGCGGGTCGCGCGGGAGCGGCAGCGCCAGCGGCGTCGCGGGGGCCCGGCCGATCTCGTCGAGCACCAGGGCGGCGAGGTGGCCGCCGCGGCCGTCGACCGCGTAGAGCACCGGCTCCTCCGCCAGCGCCGTGAGCGCCGAGGCCAGGAGCCGCGACACCGCGATCACCCGGCAACTCGCCGGGAAGGACCGGACCGCGGCGGGATCGAGATAGGCCGAGCACATCGAGACCGCGCCGTGGGTCGCGACCGCGTGCGGCAGCCGCGGCGGGATCCACAGGGCGTGCCCCTCGGGAACGACCCAGGTGCCGTCCTCCGCGAAGGCCATCATCAGCCCGGACGTGGCGTAGAGCAGCTGCGCGCGGGGATGGAAGTGCCGGTCGAGATGCATCCCGGCCGCGTAGGTCTTGGGCATCACCGCGACCGGGCGGGGTACGTCCTGATAGTCGGCCGCCTCCGTCGACCGCCCCGCGGCGGCGCGCGCCCCCGTCAACATTGGCCCGTTCGCGTACATATCCGGCCCAACACCGCCATCGGGTCAGGCTATCAGGGAGCCGTCCCGGAGGATACGCCGCGATGGATTCGGATACACTGTCCCGCCGCACCCTGCGCTTCGTGAACGTCGCGCACGCCCTCGACCACTTCGTGCTGCTGATCTACCCGACCGCGGTCATCGCCATCGCGGCCCAGACCGGGCTCGGCTACGGCGAGCTGATCGGGCTCGCCACCGGCGCCTTCGTGGCCTTCGGCCTGTGCTCGCTGCCCATGGGCTCGCTCGCCGACCGGTTCGGGCGGCGCAACATGCTGGCGGTGTTCTTCTTCGGCTACGGCCTGTCCTGCCTCGGCGTCGCGAGCGCCTCGACGCCGCTCGGCTTCGCCCTCTGGCTCTGCGTCCTCGGGCTCGCCTCGGCGATCTACCACCCGGTCGGCTCGGCCATGCTGGTGACCCATGCCCGCCGGCTCGGGCACGATCTCGGCATCAACGGCGTCTGGGGCAATTTCGGCGCGGCCGCCGCCTCCGGCCTCACCGCGCTGCTCGCCGCCACGATCGGCTGGCGCGCGGCCTTCGTCGTTCCCGGCCTCGTCTGCCTCGCCTGCGGGGCGGCGTTCGTGGCGCTGGTCCCGGGCGACGGCGACGCCGCGGGAAGGAAGGCCGGCGGCGCGGCGGTGATCCCGGTGACCCGGCCCTGGGCCCTCATGGCGATGTTCGCCCTGTCGATCTTCGCGGGCGGCCTGACCTTCAACCTGACGACGATCAGCCTGCCCAAGGTGATCGACGAGGGCGTCGGGCAGGCGCTGCCGCTGGCGCTGACCGGCTCCCTCGCCACGGGCGTCTTCCTGTTCGGGGCGCTGATGCAGCTCGCCATGGGCCGGCTGATCGACCGCTACAGCCTGCCGTCCCTGTTCGTGGCGCTCTCGGTGCTGCAGCCGCTGGGGCTCGGGATCGCGGCCGTCTCCACCGGCCTGCCGCTGCTCGCCGGGCTCGTCCTCGCCATGACGGCGATCTACGGGCAGGTGGTGATCAACGACGCGATGATCGCCCGCTACGTCCCGCCCGCCTACCGGGCCCGCGCCTACAGCGTGCGGTACTTCGTGGGCTTCACGGCGAGCGGCTTCGTGGTGCCGGCGATCGCCCTCCTGCACGACCGCGGCGGCTTCGCGCTGGTCCTCGGCGTCGCCTCCGCCTGCGGCGCGGTGATCTGGCTCTCGGCCCTGGGCTTCCTGAGGCTGACGCAGGGCGGCGAACGGCCCGCGCTGGCCGCCGCCGAGTAGCGCGACGGTTTGCGGGTCCGGCCCGGCGCTGCTACGCGGCGGCCGTCCGACCCGCGAGCACCCCGTGACCGATCTGTCCCTCGTCATCCGGCCGGAGCGGCCGGAGGATGCCCCCGCCATCGAGCGCCTCCATGCCCGGGCCTTCGGCCCCGGCCGCTTCGCCCGCACCGCCTACCGCCTCCGCGAGGGCGCGGCCGAGCGGATCGACCTCGGCATCACCGCCTCGGTCGGCAGCTTCCTCGTCGGCTCGGTCCGGATGGGTCCGGTGCGGACCGGGGCGACCCCGTTCGTGATGCTCGGCCCCCTGGCGGTCGATCCGAGCTTCGAGGGCCGCGGCATCGGCGGCACCCTGACCCGCGCGGCGATCGACGGGGCGCGGCGGGCGGGCGAGGGCCTGGTGATCCTCGTCGGCGACGCGCCCTACTACGCCCGCTTCGGCTTCACGCCGGTCCCGCCCGGGCGCCTGACGCTGCCGGGGCCGGTCGACCCGGCGCGCCTGCTGTGGCTGGAACTGGCCGACGGTTTCGGCGCCGGCGCGTCGGGCGCCGTGGAGGCGCTCGGCCCGACGCGGTGACGGAGACGGTCCCGCGCCGCCGTCGCGCGCGGTCCCGTCAGGCCCGCCGGAGCGCCAGCGCGGCGATCAGGCCGGCCGCGAGCAGGGCGAGCGCCACCGGCGTCGCCGAGGTCGCGGGCCACGCGGAGGCGGCGACCGTGAACAGCGCCCCGAAGGTCATCTGCGTGAAGCCGTAGAGGCTGGACGCCGAGCCGGCCGCGTGCGGGTCGACGTTCATCAGCCCCGCCACCGCGTTGGGGCTGAGCAGGCCGACGCCCACCGCGTAGGCGAAGAGCGGCACGATCAGGCTGACCACGCCGAGCATGCCGGTGCGGTCCACGAGCAGCAGCGACAGCGCCGCGCCGATGCAGAGGAGGTTGCCGCTCCGCGCCGCCTTGCGGATCGGCACCCGGGCGGCGAGCCGGCTCGCCAGGACGGCCCCGCCGACCATGCCGAACACGACGATCAGGCAGTCGAACCCGACCTCCTGCGAGGAGCGCCCGAGCCGGTCCACGAGGAGGAACGGCGCCACGGCCAGGAAGGCGTAGAGGCTGGTGCCGCCGCAGGCCCCCGCCACCAGGTAGGCGCGGAACACCGGGACGCGCACCAGCCGCAGGTAGCCGGACAGAACGGCGACGAAGCCCGGCAGCGCGACCTTGTGGCGGTTGGTCTCGGGCAGGGTGAAGACCACGAGCGCGCCCAGCACGGCGACGAGGCCGGCCAGCACCACGAACACCGCGCGCCAGCCGAAGGCCTCGTTCACCACGCCGCCGATCGCCGGGGCCAGCGCGGGCGTGAGCGTCATCGCCGTGGTGAGGATCGCGAGCTTTCGGGCGGCGTCCTCGCGGGTCGAGACGTCGCGGACCATCGCCCGGCCGATCACCAGCGAGCCGCAGGCGCCGAGCGACTGCAGGACACGGGCGACGAGCAGGACGCCGATATTCGGCGCGGGGATCGCGAGCAGCAGCCCGGCGAGGTAGAGGCCGAGTCCCCCGATCAGGATCGGGCGCCGCCCGTACCGGTCCGAGAGCGGCCCGTAGAGGAGCTGACCGCCCGCGAGCCCGATCAGGTAGACGGTGATCGTCAGCTGGGCGCCAGCGGCGTTGGTGCCGAGGTCGACGGCCGCCGCCGCCAGCGCCGGCACGAAGATGTGCAGCGCCACCGTTCCGGTCATGGTCACGGCAACCAGGAGCGGCAGGGGTGCCCGGCGCTCCGCCACATCGGGACTTCGATCAGCCAAGGGGTCCTACGCGGTTCTCGATCCGGCAGGATGCCGGGGCGCGGCCGCCTTAGAGCAAGGGCCGCGCCCGGAGCCATGCCGGCGGAACGCGCCAGACACGCGAGGGGCGGGACCGTCCCCGGCCCCGGACCCGGACCCGGACCCGGAGGTGCCGCCTACTCCTTCGGCAGCGGCTGCGGGGTCGGCAGCGGCGCGTTCAGATCCTTGGTCGGGCCGCCGACCTCGAGATCCTTCGCCCGGTCGACGGCCTCGGGATTGGCCTGCGCGGGCGGCTCCTTGGCGGCCGGCGCCGTCGGCGCGGTCGGCTCGGCGGGGATCAGGCTCGAGGGCTGGCCCTGCTGGTCGCTGTCGTGGGCGCTGGCCGGCGGGGCCGGCGCGTTGCGGTCGCTCGACTCGCCGGTCGTGCGCGGGCTGCCGGGCGACTTCGCCTCGACCGGCTTGGCGGTGCCGGTATCGGCGGGCTTGGCCGGGCTGTCCTTGCCCTCGGACGCCTTGCCGGCGGCAGGCTTGTCGGCAGACGGCTTGTCGGCTGCGGGCTTGTCTTCGGGCTTGGCCGCGGCGGGCGCGGCCGCCGGCGCGGCGTCGCTCTTCTCGACGGCCGGCAGCGGCTTCGGCGATTCGGCGAGCGTCCGCAGGTAGGCGATGACGTTGGCCCGCTCCTGCGGCGCGGCGATGCCGGCGTAGGCCATCTTGGTGCCCTTCACGTAGGCCTTCGGGCTCGTGAGGAACTCGTCGAGGTCGGCGTAGGTCCAGGTGCCGCCCTTCTCCTTCATGGCCGCCGAGTAGTCGAAGCCCGCATGCGCGCCCTTCGGCCGCTCGACGATGCCGTACAGGTCGGGACCGACCTTGTTGGGGCCGCCCTTCTCGAAGCTGTGGCAGGCGTGGCAGGCCTTGGTGCCGGCCTCGCCCTTCTCGACGTTGGCGCTGGCGAGGCGGACGGCGATCGGCTCGACCTTGGCCTCGGGCGCCGCGGAGGCGGCCTCGGGCTGCGGCTCGGGCAGGTCGTAGCCGGCTTTGCCCGCCGGCTTCGGGTGATAGATCAATTCGGCGACGAAACCCGATCCGGCCGCGAACAGAAGGGCGCCGAGGACTGCACCCAGGACCTTGTTCACCTCGAACGAGTTCATGCTCTTCTCGCAACTCGGCCGTGCCGATCGCGCGCCTGACACGGGCGAGCGGGCTCGGACACCGGACATTGGAAGATTTCGAGGTTGCCTTAGCGGTTCCGGGCGGTTCCTGACAATGCCGCAGGGGCGTTCCGCGTCGCTCCAGCGCAGGATTGTTCCACCGAATTGCCCAGCTTGTCACCAGGTGGCACCTTTTCTCCACCGCGGTCCGGCCGCATCCCGGCCCTCTGCCCGGCCCTCTGCCCGGCCCTCTGCCCGGCCCTCGACCGGCCCGTTTCCGGGGACGACAACCGGGGGCCGGCCTGTTAAGCAGCCGGCCGCCTCCCGCCGCGGCCGCTCGACCCGCGCTTCCGGATCCGAATCTCGATGTCCGATCCCCTGGTCCTGATCCCGGCGCGCCTCGCCGCGACCCGCCTGCCGAACAAGCCGCTGGCCGACATCGCCGGCGAGGCCATGATCGTCCATGTCTGGCGCCGGGCCGTGGAGGCCGGCATCGGCCCCGTGGTGGTCGCCACAGACACGGCGGAGATCGCCCGCACGGTCGAGGCCGCGGGCGGCCTCGCGGTGATGACCCGGGCCGACCATCCGTCGGGATCCGACCGGCTCGCCGAGGCGCTGGAGATCGTCGATCCGGAGGGGCGCCACGACGTGGTCGTCAACGTGCAGGGCGACCTGCCGACCATCGACCCGGCGATCATCGGCGCCGCTATCGTGCCGCTCGCCGACCGCACCGTCGACATCGTCACCCTGTGCGCGCCGATCACCGATCCGCACGAGGCCGACAACCCCAACGTGGTCAAGCTCGTCGGCCACGCGGTCGGTCCCGGGCGACTGCGCGCCCTCTACTTCACCCGCGCCCGCGCGCCCTGGGGCGACGGGCCCCTCTGGCACCATATCGGCCTGTACGCCTACCGGCGCACGGCGCTGAGCCGATTCGTGGCCCTGCCGCCCGGCGAGCTGGAGGTGCGGGAGAAGCTGGAGCAGCTGCGGGCCCTCGAGGCCGGCATGCGCATCGATGCCGCCATCGTCGACGACCTGCCGCTCGGCGTCGACACCCCCGCCGACCTGGAACGGGCCCGCGCCCTGCTGCAGGGCCGGCGCCTGAACTGACACGCCGAACGAATCCGCGCCGCCATGACCGACCGCACCATCGCCTACCAGGGTGAGCCCGGGGCCAACTCGCACATCATCTGCGCGGAGGCCTACCCGGACTGGACACCCCTCCCCTGCCCGACCTTCGAGGACGCCTTCGCGGCGGTGACGGAGGGGCGCGCCCAGCGGGCGATGATCCCGATCGAGAACTCGATCGCGGGCCGGGTCGCCGACATCCACCACCTGATCCCGATCTCGCCGCTGCACATCGTGGCCGAGCACTTCCTGCCGATCCACTTCCAGCTGATGGTCCTGCCGGGCACGAAGCGCGAGTCGCTGAGGAGCGTCCACAGCCACGTCCACGCGCTGGGCCAGTGCCGCCGGATCATCCGGCGGATGGGCCTGAAGGCCGTGGTCGCCGGCGACACCGCCGGGGCGGCCCGCGAGATCGCCGAGATCGGCGACCCGAGCCGGGCGGCCCTGGCGCCCGCGCTCGCCGCCGAGGTCTACGGCCTCGACATCCTGGAGCGCGACGTCGAGGACGAGGCGCACAACACCACCCGGTTCGTGGTCTTCTCCCCCGAGCCCGTGCCGGTCGCCCAGGGCACCGAGCCCTGCGTGACGAGCTTCGTGTTCCGCGTCCGCAACATCCCGGCCGCCCTCTACAAGGCGCTCGGCGGCTTCGCGACCAACGGCGTCAACATGTCGAAGCTCGAGAGCTACATGGTCGACGGCGAGTTCACCGCCACGCAGTTCTACGCCGAGGTCGACGGCCACCCGGAGGATCCGGGCCTCAGCCGCGCGCTCGACGAGCTCGGCTTCTTCTCGCGCGAGCTGCGGGTGATCGGCACCTACCCGGCCCACCCGTTCCGGGAGGCGGCGCGGCCGGCGGCGGAGTGAGCCCTCACTCCCGCCGGAGCACCCGGTCGGCCGCCAGATCCGACCAGAAGCCCGGCCGGAAGTCGCGCTTGAGCGCCTCGGGATCGTAGACGGTCTCGACCCAGGTCAGGAAGTCGAGGCCCTTCGCCTCGCCCTCGGCGCGGTACCGGGCGAAGAACGCGTCGAGGATGCCGGTCTTGGCGAAGCGGAGATGGCCGTAGCGGGCGGAGAGCTGCCGCGCGGCCTCGGCCACCGGGCGGCCCTCGTGCAGGATCAGGTACAGGGCCGAGGCGAGGCCGGCCCGGTCGGCGCCGGACTTGCAGTGCATCACGGCCGGGTACTCGATGCCGGCGAAGAACGCCTTCGCGCCGAGGATGGTGGCCCGGTCGGGCGCCTCCCGCGAGCGGAGCACGAACTCGACGAGCTTGAGCCCGTGGCGCTCGCAGGCCTCGCGCTGGAGCGGCCAGGACCCGTGCTCGCGCCCGCCGCGCAGGGAGATGATCGTCCGCACCCCCTCGGCCCGGAAGCGGGCGAGCTGGTGGGGACCGGGCTGGGCCGAGCGCCAGAGGGCGCCGGACCCGACCCGGTGCCGATTGAGGTAGGCGAGGCGGAAGACCCCGTGGTCCATCAGCAGCATGTTGGCCCAGGCCATCAGCCGGTCGCCGGGGCCGGCGATCGGCCGCTCGAAGCGGGCGATCCGGGCCATGCGCCGCGCGTAGCGCGTCTCGGGCTTGAGGAAGCGGTTGAACAAGGCCGTGCTGCCGAGGGAACGAGCCCGGGCTCTACCAGCCACCCGCCCACCCCGCAATTCGCGGGCCGGCAGGTGACCGGCGGGCGGGCAACGCCCCGGAGCCGGCGCGATCCGGCGCCATTCTTGCCTTCACTCCGCCCGGATCGGCACCGAACCTGCGCGGGCCGCGCGAGTTATCCGCCGGTCGGACGATCGGAGGCCCGAAGCCCATGAGCACGCGCACCACGAGCATCCGCCGGGCCCGCGAGGCCGATCTCGGCGGCTTGTCCAAGGTGTTCGATGCGTCCTGGCGCGAGGCCTATCGCGGAATCATCCCCGGCGTCGCCCTGGAGCGGCTGATCGCCACCCGGGACCGGGCGTGGTGGCGGGGCGCCCTGCGCCGCGGGCGGCCGATCGCGGTGGTCGAGACGGGCGAACTCGTCGTCGGCTACGCGGCCTACGGGCGGACGCGCAGCCGGTCGCTCGGGACCGAGGCCGAGATCGACGAGCTCTACCTGCTTCCGGAGTACCAGGGCGTCGGCCTGGGCCGACGCCTGTTCCGGGCGGTGCGCAACGACCTCGCGGATCACGGCCTCACGCGGCTCGGCGTGTGGAGCCTGGAGGACAACGCCCGCGCCAGCGCCTTCTACGAGGGGCTCGGCGGCGTCGCCGGTCCGCGGGTGCTGGACCGGGTGGCGGGCCTCCCGCTCCCCAAGGTCGGCTATCTCTTCGGCTAACGTTTTCCAGCGCTCGTTGCCGGGCCGCACCATCGACTGATTTGCTTTGCCAAGCCGCGCCTCTAAGAGAGCCGGGAAGCGGACGAGACCGCATTCCGGAAGCGACACGCCATGAAGATCGACGCCATCCCGCTCGGCAAGAAGCCGCCGCACGACGTCAACGTGATCGTCGAGGTGCCGCTCGGCGGCGAGCCGATCAAGTACGAGATGGATAAGGAATCCGGCGCGCTGGTCGTCGACCGGTTCCTGTACACCCCGATGTTCTACCCCGGGAATTACGGCTTCATCCCCCACACCCTGTCGGGCGACGGCGATCCCTGCGACGTTCTGGTGGCCAACACCCGCGCCGTGCTGCCGGGCGCGATCATCAGCGCGCGTCCCGTGGGCGTCATGGTGATGCAGGACGAGGGCGGCGAGGACGAGAAGATCATCGCGGTGCCCTCGCGCCACCTGACCAAGCGCTACGACCGCGTCGAGAACTACACCGACCTGCCCGAGATCACGATCCAGCAGATCCAGCACTTCTTCGAGCACTACAAGGACCTGGAGCCCGGCAAGTGGGTCAAGTTCGTCCGCTGGGGCGACAAGGAAGAGGCCCACCGGCTGATCGAGGAGGCGATCGAGCGCGGCAAGGCCAAGAAGTAAGGGCGGCCCGGCCGCTCCCGCCCGGGGAGCGGCCCGTACCCGTCAGCCGTCGATGCGGCGCAGGCCCGCCCGGTAGCGCCGGGCATTCTCCACGTAGCGCTGGGCGGCCTGCCGCAGGCCCTCGATCGCGGCCTCGTCGAGGGTGCGCACGGCCTTCGCCGGCGCCCCGACGATCAGGCTGTGATCCGGGAATTCCTTGCCCTCGGTGACCAGCGCGTTGGCGCCGACGAGGCAGCCGCGGCCGATCCGGGCCCCGTTCAAAACCGTCGCCCCCATGCCGACGAGGCTGCCGTCCCCGATGGTGCAGCCGTGCACGATCGCGCCGTGCCCGATCGTGACGTCGGTCCCGATGTCGAGGGGAAAGCCGGGATCGACGTGCATGATCACGCCTTCCTGGACGTTGGTGCGGTCGCCGATGCGGATCGGCTCGTTGTCGCCGCGCAGGGCCGCGCCGAACCAGATCCCGACATCGAGGCCGAGATGCACGCGGCCGACCACCTGCGCGTCGGGCGCGATCCAGACCCGGTCAGGGTCGGCGAGGTCGGGGACGTGATCGTCGAGGGCGTAGAGCGGCATGGCGGCCTTTCGGAGGGAGTGGTCGTCCCGACCGCGCGGCGCGGCCGGGATCGCGACGGATGACGCGCAGCGCCTGTCGCGGGAATGGTACGGCGCGCCCAGGCTGCCAATGCTAGGCTGGCTCCGCAAGCGGTCGCGACCCGGATGGGAAACAGAGATGGCACGGCTCCCGGCCCTGATCGGTCTGACGGCGCTCCTGCTGACACACGGGGCCAGGGCCGCGGATCTGCGGGAGGCCGGACCGCTCGGGCGGTTCCGGGCGACCTGCGAGGATCTCGGGACCTTCTGCTTCGCCGATGCCTGTGGCGGCGACCAGATCGCGGCGGCCCAGGGCTGCCGGGCGCGCTGCCCGAGCGCGTCGATCGTCGAGGTCGTCCCGGCCGCCTGCCCGCTGTCCGAGGGCCGGCCCCTGACGGTCCTCCGGCGCCGCGGCTGAGATCCCGCCGCGACCGCTCCCCGGGCGAAATTCCGCGTCCGCGGCAACGAAACGCGGAACGCGGCATTGATCGTTCGCGAACAGGTGAACAAGGGGACGCGGACAGATGCTCGCGAACGCGCGCGATGCCCGCAGGCGCACGGGGCTGACGAGCGATCTGCGTCCGCCCGAAGCGGGCCCGAACGCCGACCCCGTCCTGTACGGCGTGGCCGCAGGTCTGGCCGCCCTGTTCCCGCCGGTCATGCTGCGATCGGAGACGGCGCCGGAACCGCGTCGCCCCTCCGGAAGTCACCCCTCCGGAACCAACCAGTCGCGGGACACGACCGGCTCCCGGTGACCGGCGGCCCGCGCGGAGCGGTATCCGCCTCAGGCGGCGAGCCGGACGAGCAGGAGAAGCGTCGCCGCGACGGGGACCGCCGTGGCGAGCCAGAGGGCGCCGGGGTGGAACCCCTCGGGCCCCGAGAAGCGCGAGGTCCGCGTCACCGCGGGACGCAGGGAGTCCCCGCGTCCGATCCCGATCCCGACTGGCATCCGTGGCCTCCTCGATCCGCGAGGATTGAGCCTCGACGCCTCTCAAGGGCGTCTGAATCGGCGGCCGCCTTCGTCCGGCGTGGTGAACCGGACCTTAAAGGGCCCGGTCGAACTTCAGCTCGCCGTTCGGGCTCTTGAGCACCAGCTGCGAGCCGACCATGTCCCACACCGCCGAGGTGCGCAGGGCGATGAAGAAGGCCTGCTCGGTGGCCGCGAGGCCCTTGTCGCAGCTCTTCTTGGTCAGCGCGAGCGGGCCGACGGCGATGTGCTGCTCCTTGAGCGGGAACGCGGTGGCCGCGAAGGTGTTGCAGCCGCCGTAGCCGCGGGCGCGGTACTGCTTGTCGATGATGAAGCTCGGCCGGTCGCCGCCCGTGAACGGCTTGCCGTTCAGGCTCACGGCGGTCCAGGTCGAATCCAGCGGGAACATCTTCTCGCTGGCCTTGGTCCCCGGCACGTACTGGGGCTTCTTCTCCTCCTCGCCGCCCGGCCGGCGGTTGCCCCGGCCGAAGCCCGTGGGCGAGCCGCCCATCTGCGCCTGCGCCTGCGTCGCCGCGGACAGGTCCATGGCCAGCACGGCACAGGCCAAGCTCGCGATCAGCACCCCTCTCATCGTCCAGTCCCCATGTCGCGCGCGCCGCGCGCAGGTCACCCCGGTCCGGAAGCGCCGCGCCGGCCGCGCGGTCCGGCCCCTCGCGAGGCCGCTCCGAATCCTTGCGCCCTGGCGGATGCGACAGGATTTCAGCACAATTATGGTCGCGCTCGGCCGAAGACCGCCCGGAAACGATCCGGGACCGCAATCGTTGTTGATGATCGCGAAGCAGGAGGATGACCTTGGCAGGATCGGACGAGGGGGCGCAGAGCGGGAGCCGGGCGCTCGCCATGACCCCGGCGCAGTCGCGGGCGGCCCGCGGGCTGCTCGGCTGGTCGGAGGCCGATCTCGCCGGCAAGGTCGGCCTGGACGAGCGATTCGTGCGGGACTTCGAGGGCGGCTACAGCGATGCGCCCAGCGGGCAGGTCGAGGCCCTGCGCAGCGCTCTCGGCGCGGCCGGGGCGGTGTTCAGCGACGCGCCGACGCCCGGCGTCCACCTCGCTGCCGGCCGGGGCGTCGACGAGGGCACCCGCGCCGACGATCTGACGACCGAGAACGACCGCTAACACCCGCCGGCCTTCCCGAACGCGCCGCTCATGGCGCGTTCATGCGCCGCACCCGAGAACCGGGGACGCCCGAACCCGCGCACCGTCCCTGGAGCGTCCCGTGATCGATCCCGTCTGCAGCCCGTCGCGGTGCGACCAGCGCTCTCCCTCGGCCCCCGACCGGATCGGAGGCCGCTGATGCGCGCCGACGCCTTCCTGGCCGCCGCCGACGCGCTGCCCGTGGCGAGCCTCGACGCCCTCCTGGGGAGCCGGGGGGCTCGTGGTCGTCGCGCCCCATCCCGACGACGAGAGCCTCGGATGCGGCGGGCTGATCGCCGCCGCCCGGGCGTCGGGACGGCCCGTGCACCTCGTCGTGGTCAGCGACGGCTGCGGCTCGCACACGCATTCCCGCCTCTACCCGCCGGAGAAGCTGCGCGCCCTGCGCGAGGCGGAAACCCGGCGGGCCGTGGCCGTCCTCGGCCTCGGGCCCGATGCCGTCACCTTCCTGCGCCTGCCGGACGCGCACGTCCCGAGCGACGGGCCGGAGGCCGAGGCGGCCGCGTCCGCGGTGGCCAGCGCGGCCGCGGCGATCGGGGCCGGCGCGGTCTTCGTCACGTGGCGTCACGATCCCCACTGCGATCACAAGGCGGCCGCCGCGATCGTCGCCCTCGCCCGGCCGCGGATGCCGGGCGTGCGGGTCTACGAGTACCCCGTCTGGGGCTGGACCCTGCCGCCCGAGACCGAGGTCGGGCCGAGCCCGGCCGGCCTGCGCCTCGACGTCTCCGCCTATCGCGAGACCAAGGCCCGCGCCGTCGCGGCCCACGAATCGCAGACCACGAACCTGATCGCGGACGATCCCGAGGGCTTCCGTCTCGAGCCCGCCATGATCGACCGGCTCTGCGGCCCCTACGAACGCTTCGTCGCCGTGCCCGCATGACCCGGCGGACCCAGACCCTCCCGGAGGATTACTTCCTCGGCATCTACGCCAGCGACCCGGATCCCTGGCGCTTCACCACGTCGTCCTACGAGCGCGACAAGTACGCGGCGACGCTGGCGGCGCTGCCGAGGGCGCGCTACCGGGCCGGGTTCGAGCCGGCCTGCTCCATCGGCGTCTTCACGCACGCCCTGGCTGAGCGCTGCGATCGACTCCTGTCCACCGATCTGGTCCCGGCCGCCGTGGAGGCCGCACGGGCGCGCTGCGCGGATCGCCCCCATGTCGAGGTCCGGCAAGGCGCGATGCCTGCGGACTGGCCCGCGGAACGGTTCGACCTGATCGTTCTTTCCGAGTTCCTGTACTTCCTGGCGCCGTCGGATTTCGCCGCGCTCGTCCGCCGGGCCGGCGAGACGATCGAGCCGGACGGCGACATCGTGCTGGTGCACTGGCTGGGCGAGACCGACTACCCGCTGTCGGGCGACGGTGCCGCCGAGGCGTTCATCCGGCTGGCCGCGCCCTTCGCCCAAGTCCGGGCGCAGGCGCGGACCGCCGATTACCGGATCGACGTCCTGAGCGCCGGAGCAGCCCCGTGAGCGTCGCGGTCATCACCCTCAACAAGGGCCGGCGCGCGCACCTGACCCGCCTGCTCGAAGGCCTGGGCCGCGGCGATCCGCCCGATCGCTGCGTCGTCGTCGAGATCGGCGGCGACGCGGCGCCCTATCCGGACCTGCCCTTCCCGGTGGAGCGCGTGCCGTTCCCGCATGCCGGCCTGCCGCTCGCCGCGGCGCGCAATGCCGGGCGCCGGGCGGCCGGTGCCGACACGCTGATCTTCCTCGACGTGGACTGCATCCCCTCGGCGGGGCTCGTCGCCGGCCTGTCGCGGGCGGTGGCCGAGCGGGACGGCCTGATCTGCTGCGAGATCGGCTATCTGCCGGCCGGCGCGGTCACGGACGGGTGGCGCGCGGCGGATCTGGAGCGGCTCGGCCGGCCGCACCCCGTGCGGGTCTTCCCGCCGGCCGGTGCGGTGGCCCCGGCGCCGCAGCCCGGCCTGTTCTGGTCCCTCGCCTTCGCGGTGCGGGCCGCGACCTACGACCGGCTCGGCGGCTTCGACGAGACCTTCTCGGGCTACGGCGCGGAGGATACCGACCTCGCCTTCCGGGCCGAGCGGGCCGGCGTGCCGATCCTGTTCCTCGGCGGGCCCCGGGCCTACCACCAGCACCATCCGGGCTACGACCCGCCGCTGCAGCATTTCCGCGACATCGTCGCCAACGCGGCCCGCTTTCGCGACCGTCACGGGCTCTGGCCGATGGATGGGTGGCTCGACGGCTTCGCCCGGCTCGGGCTGATCGCGGCGGATCGGTCGACCGGGATCGTGGTTCACCGGGATCCGACGCCGGACGAGATGGCTGCGGCGCGGCTGCCGGACGATCGGCCGTTCTAGGGCCGTCGCGGCCGCCGCGCCGCAGAGTTGGTCCCTTCGCCCGAAGGGACAGGTGAGGGACGCGCCCGCTCCGGGGCCTTCTCCACCCTCAACCGAACGTGTCGGGCGGATCGCGGACGTGACCGCGGTCCGCCTCCCAGAGAGCCCCGGCCTCGGGCGCGTCGAAGCTCGGCGCGCCCGCGGGCGGCCTCAGCCCTTCATGGCGTTCGCCTTCTCGATCAGCGCCTCGGCCATGCGGATCGAGGCGATGTCGATGAGGCGACCGTCCAGGGACACGGCGCCGCGGCCGGCCTTGGCGGCCTCTTCCATGGCCTCGAGGATGCGGCGGGCCTTGGTGACCTCGGCCTCCGAGGGGGTGAACACCTCGTTGGCGAGCTCGATCTGGCTCGGGTGGATCGCCCACTTGCCCTCGAAGCCGAGGGCGGCGCAGCGGCGGGCGGCCGAGCGGTAGCCGTCCGGATCCGAGAAGTCGCCGAACGGTCCGTCGATCGGACGCAGACCATAGGCGCGACAGGCCACCAGCATGCGGTTCTGGGCGAACAGCCACGGATCCTGCCAGTGGGTCTGACGGTTGCCGGCCTCGTCCTTGTCGGTGAGCACCGAGAAGTCGGGGTTCACGCCGCCGATGACGGTGGAGCGGGCGCGGGTCGAGGCGGCGTAGTCGGCGACGCCGAAGGACATCGCCTCCAGGCGCTTGGACGACTGGGCAATCGCCTCGACGTTGGCCATGCCGAGCGCCGTCTCGATCAGCACCTCGAAGCCGATCTGCTTCTCGCGCTTCTTGGCCTGCTCGATCTGCGTGACCAGCACGTCGATGGCGTAGACGTCGGCCGGCACGCCGACCTTGGGGATCAGCACCATGTCGAGCCGTGGGCAGGCTTCGACGATGTCGACCACGTCGCGGTACATGTAGTGGGTGTCGAGACCGTTGATGCGGATCATCATGGTCTTGTTGCCCCAATCCAGGTCGTTCAGCGCCTGGATGATGTTGGTGCGGGCCTTCTCCTTGTCGTCGGGGGCGACCGCGTCCTCGAGGTCGAGGAAGATCACGTCCGCCGCCGAGGAAGCCGACTTCTCCATGAAGGTCGGGTTCGAGCCGGGCACGGCGAGTTCGGAGCGGTGCAGGCGCGGCTTGGCCTGCTGGATCAGGGTGAAGCTCATCTTGGGTTCTCTCTCCTGGTGACGGTTCTGGTGCCGTTGCGGGATGCGATCCCGTTCACCGGCGGCAAATGGCGCGCGCCGGACGCTCTGACAGAGCGCAGACGCGCGAATGGACCGGTTCCACCGGCGTCCGGCCGCAGCGCGGGTTCCCCCTCCCGAGCGGGAGAGGGCGCACGTTCTGCCCTCGCCTACCCGGTCGCCCCGAAGCCGACCGCGATGCAGTTGATGGACAGGAGCAGGGCCGACTTCACCGCCTCGCGCCGATCCTCGTCGGTCTCCGCGCGGTAGCGGGCGAGCAGCTCGACCTGCTCGCGGCTCACTTGATTGATGGTCGGGAGCCGGCCCTTCAGGCGGTCCCGGAACAGCGGGAAGCGCTCGGCCAGCTCCGTGCCGCCGCTCACCCGCAGCACCATCTCGCGGGTGAGCGCGTACTCGGCCTCGATCATCGAGAAGATCCGGTCCCGGGTTCCCGGGTCCGGGACGAGGCCCGCGTAGACGCGGGCGATATCGAGATCGACCATCATCAGCGTCTTCTCGACCTCGTCGAGGACGAGGCGGAGGATGCGGGATTCGGTGAACAGCCGCTTGAGCGCCGCCTCGCCGTCCCGACCGCGCACGTCGATGAAGCTCGCGAGCCCCGATCCGACCCCGTACCAGCCGGTGATCACGTGCCGGTTCTGCGACCACGCGAACACCCAGGGGATCGCCCGGAGGTCCGAGAGCGCGCGCGCGCCGAAGCGGCGGGCCGGGCGGGAGCCGATGTTGAGGAGCGCGATCTCGTCCAGCGGGCTCGCCGCCTGGAAGTAGTCGACGAGGCCGTCGGTCTGGAGCAGCTGGACGTAGGCCGCCCGCGAGGCGCCGGCCAATGCCTCCAGGGCGTCGTCGTGGCCCGGCCCCGCCCGCTCGCCGTCGCCCGCCAGCGCGTGCTCGAACACCGAGGCCGCCAGCAGCTCCATCTGGTAGGCGGCGGTGCCGCGGTTGGCGTACTTGAACGAGACGACCTCGCCCTGCTCGGTGGTGCGGAACCGGCCGCGGATGGAGCCCGGCGGCTGGGCCATGATGCCCCGGTGAGTCGGCACGCCCCCGCGGCTCACCGAGCCGCCGCGCCCGTGGAAGAAGGCGATCCCGACGCCGAGCTCCTCGCCGAGGCGGGTCAGCTTGCTCTGCGCCTTGTAGAGCTCCCAGTTGGCGGCGACGAAGCCGCCGTCCTTGTTGGAGTCGGAGTAGCCGATCATCACCTCCTGCACCCCGCCCTGCCAGCGGGTCGAGCGGCGCACCACCGGCGTCCCGAGCAGCGCCCGCATGATCGCCGGGGCGGCGCGCAGGTCGTCGATGGTCTCGAACAGGGGCACGATCGGCAGCGGGCAGATCTCCGTGCCGGCGGCGTCGAGGAACACCCCCGCCTCCTTGGCCAGCAGGTACGCGCCGAGCACGTCCTCCACCGAGCGGGTCATCGACAGCACGAAGGCGCCGAACGCCTCGCGGTCGAGGGCCTCGCGCATCTCGGCCACGAGGGCGAAGGTGGCGAGCGTCTCGCGGGCGGCGTCGGGCAGATCCTCGAAGGACCGCTCGGGATCGCGCGGCCGGGCGAGCTCCGCGTCGAGCCACTGGCGCCACGCGGCCGAGCCGAGGGCCGGCGGCTCGCCGTCGCCGTTGCGCTGGCGCCAGAGGGCGTGGAGCGTGTCGGTGGTCCGGGTGGTGTTCTCGCGCAGGTCGAGCCGGACCGTCGAGAACCGGAAGATCTCGACCATCCGCCGCACCGGGCGGACGAGATCGCGCGCCAGCGCCCCGCACTTGGCCTCGGTCAGGCCGCGCTCCAGGGTGCGCAGATCCTCGATCAGCCCGTCCGCGCTGGCATAATCGGGACCGGACGGGTGCTCGCCCTCGTTGCGGGCGATCGTCGCCTCGATCTTGCGCAGGACGCAGGACAGGTACTGTCGGTAGGGCTCGCCCGGGTTGCGCCGGGTGATGGCGCGGGCCTGGCCGCTCTCGGCGAGCTGCCGGTCGAGCTCCGCGCGGAAGCCCTCGGGCAGCGGCAGCGAGCGCTCGGTGAGCGACAGGGTCCGGCCCAACTCGCGCACGCGGTCGCGGTAGCGGGTGAGCGAGGCGAGCGCGTTGCGGTGCAGGGTCTGCCGCGTGACCGCGGCGGTGACGTAGGGGTTGCCGTCCCGGTCGCCGCCGATCCACGAGCCGAACTGGAAGAACGGCGGCACCCTGAACTCCGTGCCCGGATAGGTCTCGGCCAGCGCCTCGTGCAGCGCCTCCAGGGTCTCGGGCAGCATCTCGAACAGGGTCTCGTCGAAGAAGTGCAGGCCCCAGGCCACCTCCCGCTCGACGGTCGCCTTCTCCAGGTGCAGCTCGCCCGTCATCCAGACCAGCTCGATCTGGTCGCGCAGCTCGTTCATGAGCCCGTTGCGCTCGCGATCGGTCCAGCGCGGCATCTCCAGCTCGCGCAGCACGAGGTAGATCCGGCGGAACTTCTCCAGCACCGTGACGCGCTTGCCCTCGGTGGGATGGGCGGTCAGCGTCGGGCGGATGCGCAGGTCGGTGAGGAGCGCCTGGATCTTCTCGGGCGGCACCCCCTGTTTGCGCGCGTCAGCGAAGACCTTCGCGAACGAGCCGCTGAGCGCGGCCCGCCCCTCCGTGCGCTCGACGTGCCGGCGGCGGCGCATCGCGGCGTTCTGCTCGGCGATGGAGATCAGCTGGAACCAGATGCCCTGAACCTGCAGCGCGCGTGCGAGCATCTGCGGCGAGAAGCGCGAGATGTCGGCCGTGCCGTGCAGGACCGCCTCGAGGTCGGGGTCGTGCCGGCGGGCGACGTCGAGCAGCGCCTGGAACAGGATGTCCAGCGCCTGCTCCGACGACGTGCCGACGATCACCGGCGGCGCGAAGGCCGTGGCATCGACGAGACCGGGGGTTGCGTGAAGCGTGCGGGTCATGGGGCCACCTCGTGGCGCTCTTTCTTGAAGGACGAGGCGCGACGCGCCCCCTCCCCTCTCTGCGGGGGAGGGTGGCCCCCGCGTCAGCGGGGGTCGGGAGAGGGGAGCGCCATTTCCGGAGAGGTCGCGACGGGAGCTGAAAGCCCGCACCGTCGCGCTGCCCCTCTCCCGCCGCGCATCCGGGGGCACCCTCCCCCGCAGAGGGGGAAGGGGTGCAGCGCGGCTACGCCGCCCGGGCGAGCACGTCGGCCACCGTCTGGCCGAACGAGCCCGGATCCGGCGCTACGGTCAGCCCGTACGAGCGCATGATCTCGGCCTTCTCGGCGGCGCTGTCGCCGGCCGCCGAGATGATCGCGCCGGCGTGCCCCATGCGGCGCCCCTTCGGAGCCGTGAGTCCGGCCACGAACCCGATCACCGGCTTCGACATGTTCTCGCGGATCCAGGCCGAGGCCTCGGCCTCCTGCGGGCCGCCGATCTCGCCGATCATCAGCACCGCGTCGGTGTCCGGGTCAGTCTCGAACAGGGCGAGGTGGTCGAGGAAGGACGAGCCGTTGATCGGGTCGCCGCCGATGCCCACCGAGGTCGAGATCCCGAGCCCCAGCTCCTTGAGCTGAGAGGCCGCCTCGTAGCCGAGCGTGCCCGAGCGCGAGATCACCCCGACATTGCCCGGGAGGTAGATGTGGCCGGGCATGATGCCGAGCATGGCCTTGCCGGGCGAGATGATGCCGGCGCAGTTCGGGCCGACCACCATCGTCCGCTTCTCCTTGGGATAGCGGTAGAGGTAGCGCTTCACCCGCATCATGTCCTGGGCGGGGATCCCGTCGGTGATCGAGCAGACCAGCCGCAGCCCGGCATCGGCCGCCTCCATGATCGCGTCGGCCGCGAAGGGGGGCGCCACGAAGGTGATCGAGGTCGTGGCCCCGGTCGCCGCCACCGCTTCCTTGACGGTGTTGAACACCGGCAGGCCGAGATGGGTGCGCCCACCCTTGCCCGGGGTGACGCCGCCGACGACGTTCGTGCCGTAGTCGAGCATCTCCTTGGCGTGGAAGGTGCCCTTGTCGCCCGTGATGCCCTGGACGATGATCGGGGTGGTCTCGTCGATGAGGATGCTCATGGCGCGGTCTCCCCTCTCAGTGCTGGGTCTTGGCGGCGGCGCAGGCGTCGACCGCCTTCTTGGCCGCCTCCGCCAGGGTGTCGGCGGTGATGAGATCCAGGCCGCTCTCGGCCAGGATCTTCTTGCCCGCCTCCACGTTCGTGCCGGCGAGCCGGACCACCAGCGGCACGTCGATCTTCACCTCGCGGGCGGCCTGGACGACGCCCTCGGCGACCCAGTCGCAGCGGTTGATGCCGGCGAAGATGTTGACCAGGATCGCCTTCACGTTGCGGTCGGAGAGCACGAGCCGGAAGGCCGTCGCCACCCGCTCAGGGGACGCACCGCCGCCGACATCCAAAAAGTTCGCCGGCTCGCCGCCCGCGTGCTTGATCATGTCCATGGTGGCCATGGCCAGCCCCGCGCCGTTGACGATGCAGCCGATCTCGCCCTCGAGGCCGATGTAGCTGAGGTTGTGCTCGGCGGCCTGGGCCTCGCGGGGGTCGCCCTGCGACGGGTCGTGCATGTCGGCGATGCCCGGCCGGCGGAACAGGGCGTTGTCGTCGAAGCTCATCTTGGCGTCGAGCGCCAGCACCCGGTCGTCCTTGGTCACGACGAGCGGGTTGATCTCCAGCATGGTGCCGTCGCAGTCGCGGAACGCCCGGTAGGCGTTCATGATCGTCTTCACCGCGGCCGAGACCTGCTTGATGTTCAGCCCGAGCTGGAAGGCGATCTCCCGCGCCTGGAACTGCTGCAGGCCGACCGCCGGCTCGACCACCACCTGGATGAGCGAATCCGGCTCCTTGGCGGCGATCTCCTCGATGTCCATGCCGCCGCGCTGGCTGGCGATGACCCGGACGCGCTCGGCCTTCCGGTCCAGCACGTAGCCGAGGTAGAGCTCGCGCTCGAACGGGTCCGCGGTCTCGACGTAGACGCGCTGCACCGGCTTGCCCTCGGGCCCGGTCTGGTGCGTGACGAGGCGCTTGCCGAGGAGGTCCTTGGCGGCGTCGCGGACCTCGTTGTAGGTCCGGCACAGCTTGATGCCGCCGGCCTTGCCGCGGGCGCCCGCGTGGATCTGCGCCTTCACGGCCCAGAACGAGCCGCCGAGTTCGGTCGCCGCGTAGACCGCTTGGTCCGGGCTGAAGGCGATCGCGCCTTTCGGGACGGCCACGCCGAAGCTCGCGAGCAGCTCCTTGGCCTGATACTCGTGGACGTCCATTCGGCGCCTCCTCCGCGGTTCGTTGCCGCCGTTGACGCCATCTACTTTAGTTGAGTCGAAAGATTACGCCCGTCAAATTTTTTGATCTCGGGCTTGACGACGGCTTTTTCGCATCCGCAGCACGGATCGTATTCGATATTGCGACGCAACATACAGAAAAACAACGAGGCCGGGGCATGATGCACCCGGCCTCGATTGTCGATCCGATGGACTTTTCTTCAGAACGCTTCGTTCGAGGCGCCCGCTCCGTCATCGCGAGCGCACCGAAGTGACCCAGGGCAGCGCGACTTCTGAGATCGTACCGCCGACGGGATTGCTTCGCTTCGCTCGCGGAGACGGCGGCGTCGACGGGATCAACCGGACACGCTGTCCAGCTTGGCGCCGCCGCAGCGGGCACGCGCCCTCCCCCTGCGAAGGACGGAGGGCGGCCCTCTCAGTTGACCTTGGCCTTCACGATCCCGTAGACCTTCTCGGTCAGCGCACCGGCCTCGCCGAGCAGCTCCTCGAGCTCCTTCAGCCGCTCGTCGGCGAAGTCGCGGTCCTCGAGACCCTTGGCGTTGACGTAGACGTTGAGCGCCGCGCTGCGCAGGCCGGCATAGGCGGAGAGCACCGCCACGCCGGCGTCCGACACGACGTTGAGATTGCCCTTGTCGGCGGTGATGGCCGCGAGGTCGATCACCGCGCGGCAGGCCCGGCAGCAGGCGAGCGGCACGTCGCAGGCGGTCTTGAGCGCCGCCTGGATCTTCTCGGCGCGGGCCGCCTTCTCGTCGTCGGTGGCCTTGGGCAGCCCGTAGGCGCCCATGACGGCGTCGAAGGCCTGGACGTCCTCGCCGATCATGCCGGTGAGCACGACCCGCAGGCCCTCGGACTTGGCCAGGACGTCCTTCAGCTCGGCCTCGACCTCGACGTACTTCTTCTTGCCGATGGTGAGGTTGCAGACCATCGACACCAGGGCCGCGCCCATGGCGCCGGAGATCGCCGCCGCGCCGCCGCCCCCGGGGGTCGGGGCGGCGCTCGCCAGCTCCGTCAGGAACTTCTCGATGCTGTCGCCCTCGGGGCGATGCGTCTCGGTCACCGGCGCCTCCTCAAGCCATCGTCTTGGCGAGGGCGTAGATCTCCTCGGCGTCGAGCACCTTGTCGGTGCTCTCGAAGAGCTGGCCGACGCAGGCCCGGTGCAGCTTGAGCTTCAGCCCGCCGATGCCGAGCGCGCCGAAGGCCTGCTTGCCGTTGCGGTCCTTGCCCTTGTCCATCACGTCGATGCCGCCGATGCCCGTCGGAGGCTGGGCGTTGTAGTCGGCGACGAACTCGATGGACGATTCCTGCGCCCAGGCGGATTCGGGCAGCAGCTCGACGCCGATCGCGCCGGCCGTGAACACGAGGTTGGTGCCCTTCACCAGGGCGACGCGGGAGGCCTCGTCGGGGGTCGCGGCGGCCTTCACGTTGACCTTGAAGCGCTTGTTGATCTGGTCCGCGGCGGCCTGGGTTTTGTCGAGGGCGCGGCCCGCGATGGTGACCTCGGCGCCCTCGCCAGCGAGCAGAGCGGCCGAGCGCATGCCGACCGGCCCGGTGCCCGCCAGCACGACGGCCTTCTTGCCCTGGAGCGAGCCGGCGGCCTTGGCCACCAGCGCGACGCCCGCGGCGGCCGTGGTGTTGGAGCCGTTGGAATCGAGCATCACCGAGACCCGGAACGGGCCGAAGAAGCGCTTCTTGACGGCGGTGAACAGTTCCTCGCCGGCCGCCATGCTGCCCCCGCCGACGAAGATCGCCGTCGACTTCTTCTCGGAACCGCCGCGGGTGTAGATCGTGCCGTCCACGAGCGCGCCGACATTGTCGGGATTCACGCCGCCGTAGCCGGTGATGTGGTCCGCGCCGCCGTCGTAGCCGACGACCGTGTCGAACACGTTCGGCACGGCATCGGTGTCGAACAGGAACAGCAGCTTCTTGGTCATTCTCTACCTCGGCCCAGGGTGGGCATCATCGACGTGAACACTCCACCCCGTCATTCCGGGTCCGCGAGGCGGGACCCGGAATCGAGACGCTCAGGTGGTTCTCTGCCGACACCGTCGGCGACACTGGGTTCCGAGCCCGCCCGCGGCGCCCCGGAATGATGGCGCGCTGCGCGCCGCCCTCAGCTCTCGACCACGTTCTGCGGCTTGCCCGCCACGAACGCCTCGACGTTGTCGACGAGTTGGTCGGCCAGGATCTGCATCGCCTCCTTGCTCGCCCAGGCGACGTGCGGCGTGACGATCAGGTTCGGCAGGTCGGCCTCGCACAGGATGTTGCCGTCCTTGGGCGGCTCCTGCGCCACCACGTCGAAGCCGGCGCCCGCGATGGTGCCGTCCCTGAGCGCTTCGAGCAGGGCCGCCTCGTCCACCAGCCCGCCCCGGGCCGTGTTGATGAGGATGGCGCTCTTCTTCATCTTCTTGAGCTCGGCGGCGCCGATCATCCCCTTGGTGTCCGGGGTCAGCGGCACGTGCAGCGTGATCACGTCGGACTGGGTGAGGATCGTCTCGAAATCCACGAGCCCGTCCTGCGGGAACACGTCGTAGGCGATGACCTTCATGCCGAGCGCCTCGGCGCGCTTGGCGATCGACTTGCCCAGCGCCCCGTAGCCGACGATGCCGAGGGTCGAGCCGGCGATGTCGTAGATCGGGTAATCGAAGTAGCAGAACTGCTTGGACTTCGCCCAGTCGCCGCGCCGCACCGAGTTGGCGTAGGGCACGATCGCCCGCCGCAGGGCGAACATCAGCCCGACCACGTGCTCCGGCACGGTGTTGAACGCGTAGTTGCGGATGTTGACGACCGTGACCCCCTGGGCCTTGGCCTGGGCCTTGTCGACCACGTCGGTGCCGGTGGCGGCGACCGCGATCAGCTTCAGGTCGGGGAGCTGCTTCAACGTCTCGGCCCGCATCGGGACCTTGTTGATCAGCGCGATCTCCGCCCCCTGGAGCCGCGAGACGATCTCTTCCGGCGTCCAGGTCGACTCGTGCTCGACGTATTCGTGGGGGAAGTTGAACGGTCGGACCCTGGCATCGAGGGACTCACGATCCAGGAACACGATCTTCTTGGTCATAGGACCCCTCTCGAACGACGGGCGGTTTCCTCGATAGTCTTGTTCTTACTTGCGCGTCGGGGCGGGCCCGGCAACCCGGTCCCGCCCCGATCGCGTGCGCAGTTCACGCCTTATGCAGCGGATTCTCGCGCAGGTAGCTGGAGGCGGCGGCGACGCCCGAGCCCGGCGTGACCTTGATGCCGCAATCGAGCATGGCCATCTCGGCGCCCGCGATGGCGCCCAGCAGCGACAGCTCGTTCAGGTCGCCGAGGTGGCCGATGCGGAACACCTTGCCGGCGACTTTCGACAGGCCGGCACCGAGCGACAGGTTGTAGCGCTCGTAGGCGTGGGTGATCACCTTGGCGGCGTCGGCACCCTCCGGCACCACGATCGCCGTGACCGTGTCGGAGTTCCACTTGGGCTCCTTGGCGCAGGGCTTGAGGCCCCAGGCCGCCACGGCCTGACGGGTCGCCTCGGCGAGCACGTGATGGCGGTGGTAGACGTTCTCCAGCCCCTCCTCCTTCACGATCGCCAGCGCCTCGCGCAGGCCGTAGAGCAGCGGCAGGACGGGGGTGTAGGGGAAGTAGCCGGTGGCGTTGGCGGCCAGCTGGTCCTTCCAGGCGAAGTAGGCGTGGCCGAGCCGGTCGTTGCGGCCGGTGCCGCCCTCGGCGATCTTGAGCGCCTTCGGGCTGATGCAGATCAGGCCGAGGCCGGCCGGGAGCATGAAGCCCTTCTGCGAGCCCGCGATGGCGCAGTCGACGCCCCACTCGTCCATCTTGAACGGCAGCGAGCCGATCGACGAGATGCCGTCCACGAACAGCAGCGCCGGGTGGCCGGCGGCGTCGATCGCCTTGCGCACCGCGCCGATGTCGCTGGTGACGCCCGTGGCGGTCTCGTTGTGGACGACCATCACGGCCTTGATGGCGTGGTCCTTGTCGGCGCGCAGCGCCTCCTCGATCTTCTGCGGGTCGGCGCCCGCGCCCCACTCCTCCTCCTGGACGATCACGTCGAGGCCGAGGCGCTGGGCCATGTCGACCCAGAGGTGGCTGAACTGGCCGTAGCGGGCGGTGAGCACCTTGTCGCCGCGGCAGAGGGTGTTGGACAGGGCCGATTCCCAGATGCCGGTGCCCGAGGACGGGAACAGGATGACCGTCCCGTTGGTCGAGCCGAACACCATCTTGGAGTCCTGCAGCAGCGGCTTCACCAGCTCGGGGAAGCTCGGCGACCGGTGATCCTCCGACGGCACGTGCATGGCGCGCAGGACGCGCTCCGGGATGTTGGTGGGACCCGGGATGAAGAGGTGGTTGCGACCGGGGCGCCGGGTTGCGGCCATGATGTTTCCTCCGAAAAGTCCATTGCGCGCGGGCGTGAACCCGCGCCGGGTTGTCCAAGCGTCCTCAGGGAGTCGGTCCGGCGCCGTCGAAAGCGGCTCGCGCCGCACCCCCTCGAACGCCATCCTCTGCCGTGATCGGGGGGTCTCCGCGGAGCGGCAGGCGGCCTCACGCCGCTCGCGTCGCGGCGCGCCCCCGCGCGCCGGTCGCCTCCGAATTGCCGTCCCGTCCAACGGCTCCAGGGCCGTCCTCGCCGCCTTCCTGTCAAGGTCCGGCCGTGCTCGTGCCGAGCGGCCGGTTCTTGGTATTATGAGGCGGTGAAGCTCGAAAGGAAAACCGGAAAAACTTCCGGAACTTGCCAAAAAAATTTTTTGTGCGACGCAACGAAGTCGAGCTCCGGTTGAGAGGCTTCGCGGCACCGCACACCGAAGTCTTTCCGCCCCGTCCGAACCCGCGTCATCAAACTGAGATCGGATCGCGCTCTGGATCCCGGCACCGTACAGCCGCCGGGAGAGGGTGCCGTGGCCGAGGTTGAGGAGATGCCGGTCCGCGTGCGGACGCTGTTCCTGTCCGACCTGCATCTCGGCACGCGCGGCTGCCAGGCCGGCCTGCTGCTGTCGTTCCTGAAGGACTACGACGCCGACACGATCTACCTCGTCGGCGACATCGTGGACGGCTGGCAGCTGCGCTCGGGCTGGTACTGGCCGCAGGAGCACAACGACGTCGTGCAGAAGCTCCTGCGCAAGGTCCGCAAGGGCGCGCGGATCGTCTACCTGCCGGGCAACCACGACGAGTTCCTGCGCGACTACGTGGGCACGAGCTTCGGCGGCATCGAGCTGGCCGAGACCGCGATCCACGAGGCGGCCGACGGCAAGCGCTACCTCGTCATCCACGGCGACCAGTTCGACATGGTCGTGCGCCACTCGCCGTGGCTCGCCCATCTGGGCGACGGCGCCTACACGCTGGCGCTCTCGCTCAACACGCTGATCAACAAGGTGCGGCGGCGTCTCGGCCTGTCCTACTGGTCGCTCTCCGCCTGGGCGAAGCTGCGCGTCAAGAACGCCGTGAGCTTCATCGGCCGCTTCGAGACGATCCTGGCCGAGGAGGCGCGCCGCCAGGGCGCCGACGGGGTGATCTGCGGCCACATCCACCACGCGGCCGACCGGCCGATCGGCGACCTGCGCTACCTCAACACCGGCGACTGGGTGGAATCCTGCACGGGGCTCGTGGAGCACTACGACGGCCGCATCGAGGTGCTGCACTACCCGAGCCTCCTGCGGGCGCGGGCGGCCGAGATCGTGCCGCAGACCCTGCCGGGCCGGCGCGCGGTGGCGTGAGGGCGCCGCCGTGAAGCTCCTGATCGCCAGCGACGCGTGGCACCCCCAGGTGAACGGCGTCGTGCGCTCCCTCGAGCAGATGGTCCGCCGCGCGCCGGAGCACGGCTTCGCCACGGCCCTGCTGTCGGTGGCGGATTTCCGCTCGCTGCCGCTGCCAGGCTACCCCGAGATCCGCCTCGCCTATGCCGGGCGCGAGCGGGTGGCGGCGCGCTGGCGGGCCGAGCGGCCGAGCCACGTGCACATCGCCACGGAGGGGCCGGTGGGCCTCGCGGCGCGCCGGCACTGCCTCGCGCACGGCCTGCCCTTCACGACGAGCTACCACACGCGCTTCCCGGAATACCTCGCCGCCCGCGCCCCGGTGCCGGAGGCGTGGTCCTACGCGTATCTGCGCCGGTTCCACGGCGCCGCCCGGGGGACGATGGTCAGCACCGCCTCGCTCCAGGGCGAGCTCGCGGCGCGGGGCTTCGGCCGCCTGATGCGCTGGACTCGGGGCGTGGACACGGAGCGGTTCCGGCCGGCCGAGCCCGGGACGCCCGCGCCGGCGGAACTCGCCGGCCTGCCGGGGCCGCTGTTCCTCTACGTCGGGCGGCTGGCGGTGGAGAAGAACGTCGCGGCCTTCCTGAGCCTCAATCTGCCCGGCACGAAAGTGGTGGTCGGCGACGGGCCGGACCGCGCGCGGCTGCAGGCGCTCGCGCCGGAGGCCCGCTTCCTCGGCACCCGCACCGGCGCGGACCTCTCGGCCGTCTACGCGGCCTGCGACGTCTTCGTCTTCCCGAGCCTCACCGACACGTTCGGCATCGTGCTCCTGGAGGCGCTGGCCAGCGGCCTTCCGGTGGCGGCCTTCCCGGTGCCGGGCCCCAACGACGTCGTCGGCGGCACCCGGGTCGGGGTGCTCGACCCGGATCTGCGGGTCGCGGCGCTGGCGGCTTTGCGCCTGTCGCGCGCCGAGTGCCGGGCCGAGGCGCTGCGCTGCGGCTGGGACGTGAGCGCCCGGCAGTTCTTCGGCAACATCGTCGAGGCGCATGGCGGTGCCCGGAGCACCCGGGACGCCGCCTGACGCGTGACGGCGCCCGCGCGGGATGGCAGGACGGCGCGATGCCGTCCGCCAAATCGTTCGCCAAGCCGCACGCCAAGCCGCACGCCGGACCGCCCACTGGATCGACCGCCGGACCGCGCGCGTCCGTCAGGACCCGGTCCCCGGGCGCTGGCCCGTTCGATCCCGCCCGGGCCGCCGCGTATCCGGCGGCGATCGGCTGCGACGAGGTCGGGCGCGGCGCGCTCTGCGGACCGGTGGTGGTGGCCGCGGTCTGGTTCGATCCGACGGCGATCCCGCCCGACCTGCTCGCGGCCCTCGACGACAGCAAGCGCGTTCCCGAGCCGGTGCGGGAGCGGCTGGCGCCCCTGATCCGCGCCCACGCGCGGGTCGCGGTGGCGGCGGGATCGCGCGCCCTGATCGACCGGATCAACATCCGCGGCGCGACCCTCGACGCCATGGCGCGGGCGGTGGCGCGACTCGGCCTCGCCGCGCCCGTGCTGGTCGACGGGCGCGACGCCCTGCCGGGCCTGCCCGGCCGCGCCGTGATCGGCGGCGACCACCTCGTGCCGCAGATCGCCGCCGCCTCGATCGTCGCCAAGGTGCTCCGGGACCAGCTGATGCGGCGCCTCGCCCGGCGCCATCCCGGCTACGGCTGGGAGCGGAACGTCGGCTACGGGACGGCCGTCCACCGCGCCGGCCTGACGCAGCTCGGGCGCAGCGCGCATCACCGGCTCAGCTTCACCCGCGGGTTCGACTGAGCCGGGCAAGACGGGTCACGCGGCCCGGACGCCCGCCAGGAAGCGGTGGACCTCCGCGGCGAGTTCCTCCGACTGACGCGTGAGCGCTGTGGCGGCCGTGAGCACGTGGTCGGCCGCGCGCCCGGTCTGGTCGGCCGCCTGCGCCACCCCGGCGATGTTGCCGGTCACCTCCTGCGTGCCAACACTGGCCTGGGCGACGTTGCGGACGATCTCCCGCGTGGCCGCCCCCTGCTGCTCCACCGCGGCCGCGATGGCGGCGGCCACGGTGTCGATCTCGCCGATCCGGCCGGTGATCGTGCCGATCGCCCGCACCGCCTGACCGGTCACGGTCCGGATCTCGCCGATCTGCCGGCCGATCTCGTCGGTGGCGCGGCCGGTCTGAGCGGCCAGCTCCTTGACCTCGGTGGCGACCACCGCGAAGCCGCGCCCGGCCTGACCGGCCCGCGCCGCCTCGATCGTGGCGTTGAGCGCGAGCAGGTTCGTCTGAGCGGCGATGCCGGCGATCAGTTCGACGACGGCGTCGACCCGGGCGACGGACGCGTTGAGCGCCGCCACCAGGGCGGCCGTCTGGTCGGCCTCGCCGACCGCGATCCGGGCCAGTTCGGACGAGCCCTGGACCTGCCGGCCGATCTCCTGGACGGAGGTGCCGAGCTCCTCCACCGCGGCGGCGGCGGTCCTGACGCCGGCAGAGGCCTCCTCGGCGGCGGCGGCCACGGTATCGGACTGGCTGGCGGTCTCCTGGGCGGTCGTGGTCATCTGCCAGGCCGTGGTCTGCAGCTCGGTCGCGGCTGCGGAGACCTGCCCGACGATGCCGGCCACCGCCGCCTCGAAGGTCTGCGCCAGCGTGTGCGTCATCGTCCGGCGCTGCGCCTCCGCGGCGCGCGCCGCCTCGGCCGCGTCCGCCTCCAGGGCGCGGGTGCGGACGAGGTTGTCGCGGAAGACCTGCACGGCCGCCGCCATCGCGCCGATCTCGTCCCGCCGTCCGCGGGCCGGGATCTCCACGGCGACGTTCCCGGAGGCGAGCACCCGCATCGCCCGGATCATGGCCTGCAGCGGTCCGAGCACGCGGCGGAAGACCGTGACGGCGCCGACACCGGCGAGCACCACCGAGGCGGCCAGGAACAGGCTGGTGTGGAGCAGCGTCGCCTCCGCCTCCGCGGCGAGCGCCTGCGCGCGGGCGACCATCGCGTTCAGCGCCGCCTGGGCGAGGTCGGCGATGGTGTTGACCTCCCGCGTGTTGCGGTCACGCAGGTCCTGGATCGCGACGCCCGGCGACTGGCCCCGGCTCAGGGCCGCCCGCAGGGCCTGCCGCCGCGCCGCGACCTCGCCCTCGAAGTTGCTGGCGCCCGCCCTCACGAAGGCGTCCTGGACCTCCCGCGGCAGCGTGTCGTCCATGTGTTCGACGAGGTTCGCCCAGCTCGCCGCGACGCGGCCGCGCTCCTCGGCCTCGGCGAGGCGCTCCTCCTCGGACCAGCCCGTCCCCCGCGTCACGGCCGTCTCGGCCCGCGCCACGTTGCCGCCGATCGCGACCCGCGTGATCCAGGCGGCACGCTTGATGTCCAGGGCGCGGGCCAGCGCCGCGTCGCGGCGCGGGATCGTGACGTCGACGGCCCCGCTGGTCGCCGAGAGCGCGTCGAGCAGATCCCGGAAAGCGGTCGCGGCGACCTCCGCGGTCGCGGCGGCGCGCTCCGCGATCGGGACCGAGAGGGCCGCGTCGATCCGCGCGGACAGGCCGGTGACGGCCTCGTGCGCGCGTCGGAGCGGATCGACCGTCTTCGCCACCGCGGCGGTGTCGATCGCGCGCACCAGGATCAGGAGAGCCTCCAGCCGTTCGGTCCGGGTCGCGCGCTGTCGGGCGATCAGGGCCGCGTCGGCGGGCGGGATCCTGCCCGCGGCGATCAGCGCCTGCAGAGTCCGTGCCCGCTCGAGGCGCACGGCGAGCAGGACCTCGAGGAGGATCCGGCTGCCTTCCGTGAGCGCGACCACGCGGCGGCTCTCCCGCTCCTGCGCGCGGGCATCGTGTGCCGTCCGGGCGCCCGCGGCCAGCAGCATGGCGCTGAGTGAGAACAGGATCGCGCACAGGATCGTGCCGATCGAAGGACGCGGAAGACGCAGCATGAGGGTCGAGTTCTCTCTTCGCAGTGCGTCGAGACGTGCGGCCCGCCGCCGGGCTGCCCGGTTCGAGCAGGGCGGCCGGTCGGCCTCGGTCGCCGGAAAGGCTGAGCGACACGACGGCCCCCGGGGGCCGTGACCGCGCGATCCGGGGACGGCCGGACCCCCAGGGGCACCCCGACGCGGCGCCGGCCCGGTTCGCCCGGAGGGCGCGGCGAGGTCGCGGGCTCGCCGGCGATCCCGGTCCGGTCATCGGACAGGAAGCGCGCCCGGTCGGCATCGAGGTCGGCGTCCCGAGACTCCACCGCCTCAAGGGAGGCCGGCAGCCGCGACCGGCCGCATCGGGCAGGGCCGCGGAGCGCGGCTCGCCCGCGACCGGATCACCGCGCGCGCGGTACAGAGGTGCGATCGGAGGACACAAACGCCGAACACAATCCCTTTTCTACGCATAGCATCGACCTCAATATCTTGCATTAATACAATATATTAATCGCTGTGGACTCATTATGCACCACGAAAGCTCATCGTTCCCGGCATTTGACTCACAAAACAACAGATGTCAACCTTACGTTCCTAGGTTGAGCGTCATAGAATATCACGCTATAAAAAACATTCACAACCGCGGAACAAATATAACTTGTATTTAATATATTGACGACGATCATGGAACAACTACTGAATTTATCGAGGAGATATGGTGATCGGGCAGATCCGCCGCCTCGCGCGCGGGCTACACCGCGTCGGTCGCGTTTCAGAGCAGCACAAGCTGCGAGCCGGGCTTGCGGAACGCGTCGCGGTTCAGATCCATCCGTCCGAAGGCGAAGCCGAGACGGGTGCCGGCGAGTCGGACCCGCTGGCCGATCATCGCCGCGTAGGCCCCCTCCCCGCGGAAGCGGTGGCCGAAGCGCGGGTCGTTCTCGCGCCCGCCCCGGGCGTCCCGCAGGAGTGCGAAGGCCCGCGCCCGGCGCTCCGGATAGTGCTCGGCGAACCAGTCGGCCACGAGGTCGGCGACTTCGCCGGGGAGGCGCAGCAGCGCGTGGCCGATGCGGCTCGCCCCGTGCGCGCGCGCCTCGTCCAGGATCGACTCGATCTCGTGATCGGTCAGGCCGGGGATGATCGGCGAGACGTTGACCATGACGGGCACTCCCGCCGCGCTCAGCGCCCGCATCGCCGCGAGCCGCTTGTCCGGCCGCGGCGCCCGCGGGTCGAGGCGGCGGGCGAGGTCCGGATCCAGCGTCGGCAGCGAGATCGCCGCCAGCACGAGGTCGTCCGCCGCCATCTCGGCCAGAAGGTCGAGGTCGCGCAGCACGAGGTCCGACTTGGTGGTGATGCTGACGGGATGGCGGGCCTCTCGCAGCACCTCCAGCACCCCGCGGGTGAGCCGGTGCTCCCGCTCGACCGGCTGATAGGGATCCGTGGCGGTGCCGAGGGCGATCGTCTCTGGCCGGTAGCCCGGCGCGGCGATCTCGCGGGCGAGGAGCCGGGCGGCGTCCGGCTTGGTGAAGATCCGCGACTCGAAATCGAGCCCCGGCGAAAGGCCGAGCCAGGCATGGGTGGGGCGCGCGTAGCAGTAGATGCAGCCGTGCTCGCAGCCCCGGTACGGGTTGATCGACCGATCGAACGGGATGTCGGGCGAGCCGTTGCGCGCGATGATCCGGGCGGACCGCTCCGGCGTGACCTGCGTGCGCAGGGGCGCCGGAGGGTCCGCCGTCCAGGTCCCGTCGTGGAACGCCTCGCGCCGGGCGGATTCGTACCGGCCGGTCGGGTTGGCCGTCGCGCCGCGCCCGCGCCGGGCGGCCGGATCCGCGGCGCTCGTGCCGAGTCGCGTCACGGTCCCGGACGCGGTTCCGTCGCGCGTGTCCACCATCCCGACTCGCCCCACTCCGGAAACGGATCGGAACATACAACGAACAAACCGCCGGCGATCGCCTCTTTTTCAGGCAAATCCGGCTCCGCGGCCCGTCCGGGCAGCGGCGCGTCCGCGCGGAGACGGCAGGGCAGTTTACGGCGCCGCAGAATCGTCTATGCGCGCGCTCATGCTCTCCGCCGTGACCTATCTGGCCGACCCGGCCGAGCCGGACGCGATCGATCGCCTGGCCGACACGCTCAGCGTGCTCGTCTCCGGCGTGGCCGGCGGCCTCGTCGGCGACGCGGTGATCGTCGCGGGCCGCGAGAGCGAGGCCGTGGCGGCCGTCGCGGAGGCCACGGGTGCGACCCTCGTGCTGCACCGGGGCGGCAATCCCTACGCGGCGGGCGCCGTCGCGGCCCGGCGGGACTGGATCCTGTGCCTGGAGGCGGGCGACGTCCCGGCCGAGGGCTGGATCCGCACCCTCGACCGCTTCGTCGGGACGGCGCGGCCGGAGACGGCGCTCGGCCGCCTGCACCGCCCGGCCGGGGGTTGGCTCGGCCGCCTCGTCAGGCGCGCGGAGACCGTCGCCGGCGCCCGGCAGGCCCGGGCCGGCGACGTCGTCCGGCGCGAGGCCCTGCGGGCCGAGGGCGCGTTCGCGGGCCGCCTCAAGGTCAGGCCGCTGATCGCCCGGATCGAGCGCGCCTGACCGGAAGAATCGCGACCGTGCGAATCTTGCGCCGGCTCACGTTGTTGTCGGTCGATTCGCCGCTACAACTCTGGAAGCGCGGCAGAAACGGCGCCGCCTCCGGCCGTGTCGACGCGCGCTGAATCTCCCCGACTTGGAAGGATGGTGCCATGGATTCGTCGGGCCTGATGGGGCGGAAGTCGGTCGACGACATCGTCGAGAGCGGCGAGGGCGAGCAGCAGCTCTCGAAGTCGCTCGGCGCCCTCTCGATCACCGCGATGGGTATCGGGGCGATCATCGGCGCCGGCATCTTCGTCCTCACCGGCACCGCCGCGGCCCAGTATGCCGGGCCGGGGATCATGCTGTCCTTCGTGCTCGGCGGCATCGCCTGCGCCTTCGTCGGCCTCTGCTACTCCGAGATGGCCGCGCTGATCCCGGTCGCCGGCTCGAGCTACACCTACACCTACGCGACGCTCGGCGAGTTCTTCGCGTGGCTGATCGGCTGGGACCTGATCCTCGAATACGCCATGGGCGCCGCCACCGTGGCGGTCGGCTGGTCGGGCTACATGACCAGCATCCTCAAGAGTGTCGGCATCGTGATCCCCGCGCAGTTCGCCAACGCGCCGGGCACGCCGATCGAGGGCGGCGGGACCGCCCTGTTCAACCTGCCGGCCGTGCTGATCGTGGCGCTGATCACGATCCTGCTGATGCGGGGCACGAAGGAATCGGCGCGCTTCAACAACGTCATGGTCGCGGTGAAGCTCACCGTCGTGATCGCCTTCATCGTTCTCGGCTGGAGCCATGTGAACGCCGCGAACTGGAGCCCGCTGATCCCCGAGAACGACGGGACCTTCGGACATTTCGGCACCAGCGGCGTCCTGCGCGGCGCGGGCGTGGTGTTCTTCGCGTTCATCGGCTTCGACGCGGTCTCGACCGCCGCCCAGGAGGCGCGCAGACCCCAGAAGGACATGCCGATCGGCATCCTGGGCTCGCTGGCGGTCTGCACGATCCTGTACGTGCTCGTCGCCGCCGTGCTCACCGGGCTCGTGCCCTACAAGGAGCTGAACGTCCCGGACCCGATCGCCAAGGGCGTCGACGTGATCGGCATCGGCTGGTTCGCCCTCCTGATCAAGCTCGGGGCGCTGACCGGGCTGACCACGGTGATCCTCGTCCTGCTCTACGGCCAGAGCCGGATCTTCTTCACCATGGCCCAGGACGGCCTGCTGCCGAAGATGTTCTCCCACGTCCACCCGACCTACCAGACGCCGTATCGCAGCCAGGCGCTCATCGGGGCCGCGGTCGCCGTGGTGGCGGCCCTGGTGCCGATCCACATCCTCGGCGAGATGGTCAGCATCGGCACGCTCGCCGCCTTCATCCTCGTCTGCGGCTCGGTGCTCTACCTGCGGCGCGCCGAGCGCCACATGAAGCGGCCGTTCCGGGCGCCCGCCGTGCCGGTCGTGCCGATCCTGGGCATCCTGTCCTGCCTGCTCCTGATGATCGGCCTGCCCCTCGACACGTGGCTGCGGCTGGTGATCTGGATGGCGATCGGCCTCGTCGTGTACTTCTTCTACGGCCGCAAGCACTCTGTCCTGCGCCGCAAGGAGGGGAATCTGGCCTAGCGCCGCCTCACACGGTGAGGCTCGCGCCGCGCCGCAGGTGCTCGTCGAGGCGCGGCATGATCTCGACGAAGTTGCAGGGCCGGTGCCGGTAGTCGAGCTGCTGGGCCAGGATCCCGTCCCAGGCGTCGCGGCAGGCGCCGGGCGAGCCCGGCAGCACGAACACGTAGGTCGCCCGCGCGACCCCCGCGGTGGCGCGGGATTGCAGGGTCGAGGTGCCGATCTTGTCGTACGAGATCCGGTGGAACACGGCCGAGAAGCCGTCCATGCGCTTCTCGAACAGCGGCTCCAGCGCCTCGGGGGTGACGTCGCGGCCGGTGAAGCCGGTCCCGCCGGTGGTGATCACCACGTCGACGCCGGGATCGCGCAGCCACGCCTCCACCCGCTCGCGGATCGCCGGGATCTCGTCCGGAACGATGGACCGGGCCGCCAGACTGTGCCCCGCCTCGGTGAGGCGCTGGGTCAGGGTGTCGCCCGAGCGGTCGTCCTCCGGACGGCGCGTGTCGGAGACGGTCAGGACCGCGATGTTCAGGGGAATGAAGCGGCGGGCGTCGGTCTGATCGGCCATCGTGCGGGCTCTCCGGTGCGGGAGACCGATATGGGCCCGGCGGGACCGCTTGTCGCCCCCGGGGGCCGCCGCGCCCGCGCCCCCCCCGCGCCCCCCCTTGCGGCCCGCCGCAAACTCGGCTGTGCTCGTCCGGCCCCGTCGGAGATCGCTCACCCATGCACATGTACGGCAACTGGCGCTCGGCCGCGGCTTTCCGGGTGCGGATCGCCCTGAAGCTGAAGGGCATCGCGTACGAGGAGACCTTCATCGACCTCGACGCGGGCGACCAGCACAAGCCGGAGTTCCGCAGGATCAACCCACAGGGCGCGGTGCCGGCGCTGTTCGACGGCGACGGCCCGCCGCTCACCCAGTCGCTGGCGATCCTCGACTACCTGGAGGAGACGCGGGACGGCGTCCGCCTCCTGCCCGAGGAGCCCCGGGCGCGGGCCCGGGCCCGCTCGCTGGCGCAGGTGGTCGCGTGCGACACCCACCCGCTCTACGTGCCCCGGGTGCGCACCTTCCTGATGGAGCATTACGGCCTGCCCCGGGAGCGCATGCTGGATTTCCTGCGCAACGCCTTCGAGACCGGCCTCCGGACCCTGGAGACGCGCCTCGCCACCGAGCCGGGAACGGGCCGGTTCTGCCAGGGCGATTCGGTGAGCCACGCCGACCTCTGCCTAGTCAGCCTCTGGGTCGGGACGGGCATCTTCGGCATCGACACGGCGGCCTACCCGACGGTCGCGCGAATCGGCGAGGCCTGCCTCGCCCTGCCGGCGGTCGCGGAGGCACACCCGCTGCGCCAGCCGGGCGCCCCGCAGGGGTGACCGGGCTCCGCGCGCCGCCCGCCCGGTGCGCGACGTCGCACTCGTGACCGGGGGTCGCGGCCGGCGATGTGGTATTCGGCAACCCAGGCCGTGTAAGGAGGCCGGCGACTGATCCCGGTCCGGGGGGAGAAAGAGTGTCGATGGCATCCGTCGAGAACGAGTCGGGCCTTCATCGCGTCGTGGTAGTCGGCGGCGGCGCCGCCGGACTGCAGCTGGTCACGAAGCTCGGCGACAAGCTCGGGCGCGGCAAGCGCGCGCACGTCACCCTCGTGGACCGCGCCCGGACGCATATCTGGAAGCCGCTGCTCCACGAGGTGGCGGCCGGCAGCCTCGACGTCGGCCACCACGCGGTGGATTACCTGCACCACGCCCACATGCACGGCTTCCGCTACCGGATCGGGCGGATGACCGGGCTCGACCGGGAGGCGCGCACGATCCAGCTCGCCGCGAGCTACGACGCGGAAGGGCGCGAGGTCACGCCCGAGCGCGCCGTCCCCTACGACACGCTGGTGATGGCGGTGGGCTCCACCACCAACGATTTCGGCACGCCGGGCGTCGCCGAGCACGCCATCGCCCTCGACACCCAGGACCAGGCGGTGCGCTTCCACCAGCGTCTGGTGAACGCCTCTCTGCGGGCGCACACGCAGGCCGGCCCGGTCCGGCCCGGGCAGCTCCACGTCACGGTGATCGGCGCGGGCGCGACCGGGACGGAGCTCGCCGCCGAGCTGCACCGGACCCTGCGCCACGTCGTCTCCACCGGGCTCGACAAGATCGACCCGGGCAAGGACATCCGCATCACCCTGGTCGAGGCCGCCGACCGGATCCTGCCGGCGGTGCCGCAGCGCCTCTCGGCGGAGGTGATGCAGCTCCTCAGCAAGATCGGCGTCGACGTGCGCGTGAAGGCGCGGGTCACCGAGGTCCGCGCGGACGGCGTGCAGCTCGCCGACGGCACCTTCATCCCGTCCGAGCTGGTCGTCTGGGCGGCGGGCGTGAAGGCGCCGCCCTTCCTGCAGGGCATCGGCGGCCTGGAGACGACGCGGACCAACCAGCTGGTGGTGACGCCGACGCTGCAGACGACCCGCGATCCCGACATCTTCGCCATCGGCGACTGCGCCTACCTGGTGGAGGCCGGATCCGACACGCCGGTGCCGCCGCGCGCGCAGGCGGCCCACCAGCAGGCGAGCCACCTGATCGGCCAGATCCCGGCCAAGATCGACGGCAAGCCGCTGAAGCCGTTCCGGTACAAGGATTTCGGCTCGCTGGTCTCCCTCGGCGAGTACTCGACCGTGGGCAGCCTGATGGGGTTCGTCCGCGGCAAGAACATGCTCATCGCCGGTCTGTTCGCCCGGATGATGTACCGCTCGCTCTACAAGATGCACGAGCGGGCGCTGCACGGCACGGCCAAGACCGCCCTCGACACCCTGGCCCGCGCGCTCACCCGGCGCACCGAGCCGCGGGTGAAGCTGCACTGACCGTCGCCGTACGAACCGAGGACGGGCGCCCGGATCGACCGGGCGCGCCACAGGAAGGAAACACCATGATCTTGGTAAGCGTGATGTACCCGGCCGGCCCGAGCTTCGACATGGGCTACTATCTCGGCCACCACATGCCGCTGGTGCGCGAGCGCTGGTCGTCCCTCGGCCTCCACGACGCGAAGGTCGTCAAGGGCGCCGGCACGCCGGACGGCGGCGCCGCCCCGTTCCAGGTGATGGCCCTGCTCACCTTCGAGTCGGTCGACGCCTTCAAGAAGGCCGTGGCCGCCCACGGCGAGGAGATCTTCGCCGACATCCCGAACTTCACCTCGGCGCAGGCCCAGGTCCAGCTCAACGACTTCGCGGAGAACCCGTGATCGACATCGTCAAGGCGGTGCAGGAGGCCGATCCGAGCCTCGGCACCTACGTGGTCGTGCTGCGCACCGACGCCCGGGCCCTCGACGGCCCGGAGCGCTTCACGCCGGAGGCGCAGGCCTGGATCGCCGAGAAGGCACCCGGCGGCCGGCTCGCCCGGGTGCGCGTCCTGCTGGCGCCCTATCCGGGCGCGGAGCCGGTCGCGCGCGAGGTCACCGTGGCGGCCTTCGCCGACGCGCGGGAGCTCGCCGCCTTCGCGACGACTTGGACCGGCGACCCGCTGCCCGAGGCCGACGCGGCGGAAGGCCCCTGAGAGCGGTGCGGCGCCGGCGGGCGCCGCACCGGGTCAGGCCGCGCGCAGCTGCCGGATGGCGCGGAGCGCGGTCGCCCGCTGGATCTCCAGGCGCCGGATCAGCGGCATCAGGTCGGCGCCGGCGTGGGCGGCGGCCTCCACCTCGCGGCAGAGGCTCGACAGCCCGACGAAGCCCAGGAGCCCGGCCGCCGCCACCAGGGCGTGCGCGTCGTGGGCGATCTGCAGGCGGTCGGTCTCGCTCGGCCGGAACCGTTCGGACAGCTCGTTGGCCAGGAGATCGAGCAGCGCCCCGACGCGGTCGGCCCCGAAGCTCGCCTCCATCTCGGTCAGCACAGCCGCGTCGAGCACCGCCGAATCCACCTGCGGCAGGCGGCGCGGCTCCTCGGCCCGCGCCGGCCGCCGCGCGCCCGGCGCCGTCCAGCGGCTGATCGTGGCGAAGAGGTCGGCCCGCCGGAACGGCTTGCCGACGTAATCGTCCATCCCGGCCTCGCGCAGCTCCTCGATCTGCGACGGCAGGACGTTGGCGGTCATGGCGACGATCGGGATGTCGCAGGCGGGCGGCGCCAGGGCGCGGATGCGGCGCGTGGCCGTGAGCCCGTCGACGCGGGGCATCTGGACGTCCATCAGCACGAGATCGTAGGCCCGGCCGGCCGCGACGGACGACCCGACGGCTGTGATCGCCTCGGCGCCGTCTCCGGCCACGTCCACCGCGTAGCCCTGGGATTCGAGCACCGCGCAGGCGAGCTCCTGGTTGAGCGGCACGT
>NZ_BBUX01000007.1:0-142810 GCF_000974725.1 Methylobacterium sp. ME121 | reverse complement strand
GCCCCGCCGCCGGGCCGGCGCTACCTGGGCGTCGCCGAGGCGCCGGACGGCGGGCGCGGGCCCCAGGACGCGGGTCCGGCCGCGCTGCGGCAGGCCTCGATCGGCGCACCGCCCTCCATCCAGGCCGAGGCGAGCGGCGCCGACCTGCCACCCGAGGCGCTCCGCGGCCCGGTCGCCCGGACCGGGATCCGCCCGTGAGGATCGCATGACCGACCGTATCCTGCTGGTCGAGGACGATCCCGGCTCGCGCGACCTGATCGGCGCCCTGCTGGCGGCGCGCGGCGACGCGTTCGACTGCGCGGCCGACGGGTTTCTGGGCCTGCGGCTCCTGAGCGAGCGCCGCCACGCCGTCGTGCTCATCGACTACCACCTGCCCGAGATGGACGGGTACGCTCTCGCGCGGCTGATGCGCGAGATCGTCGGCGCGCAGGGGCGCGTCCGCCTCGTCGGGATCACGGCCGACCGGCACGGCCTGGCGTCGCGCCGGGGCGCCGACGCGCTGTTCGACGCGATCCTGGTCAAGCCGGTCGAGCCCGACCTGCTGTACGCGACGCTCGACCGCCTGCGCGCGCCCGACGCGGCGCCGGACGCGGCGTCGGACGGGCCCGCGGGCGTCGCACCGGACCCGTCGCCGAGGCCCGCCGACGAGGCGCCGGCCGAGGCGCTGTGGCGGCGGCGCGGCCTCCCGGGGCGCCCGCGCGCCGCCCTGTACCCGGATCTCGGCGCCGAGGCGGCCGCCGCGGTGGGCCACGCCTTCCGCCTCGCCCCCGTGGCGGAGGCCGATCTCATCCTGATCGGCGCGGCGGAGGGTCTCGCGCAGAGCCGGGCGCTGCCGCCGGGAAGCCCTGGCCACCTGCTCCCCACCGTCGATCTGACCGGACGTCTCGGCCACGCCTGCGACGCGACGTTCCGGGTGGACGATCCGGCCGCCTGGACGGCGCTGGCGCAGACCTGCCGCGCCTTCGCCGAGCGCCGCGCGGGACTCGCCGCCGCGGTTCGGGATTCGGACGATCCGGCCTGCCGGCTGCTCAGCTGGCTCCACGTCGGCGCCCGCAGCCTGCCCCTGTCGGCCGCCGAGGCGCCGGCGCCCATCCTGGCGGCCGGGCTGGTCCGCAGCGCCGCCATGGCGGCGATCCTGGCCCTGACGGAGCAGGAACTGGCCGCCTGCGTGCCGGCCGGAGGCGGGCTGGCGGTCAGCCTCACGCCGGCCGGGCTGTCGGCCGCGGCGGCCGGCCTCGCGGCGGCTCCGGCCGCGCGCCCGGCGCCCGATCCGGAACCTGTCCGCGACGCGGCGCGGGTCGAGCGCCTCCGCGACGCGATCGGCGCGGCCGAGGTCGCGCGCCTGACCGGCGACCTGCGGGCGCGCCTCGAGGCGGCGTTCCCGCCCGGAACCCCGCGCCCGACGATCGCCCAGGAGGCGCACGCCCTGATCGCCATGGCGGGCAGCCTCGGCTACACGCGCCTGGCGGCGGCGTGCCGGACCCTCGAGGCCGCCGTGACCGGCGGCTCGGACGAGGCGGACGCCCTCGGGCACGTCAGGGGCGCCATCCGCGACGTCCTCGCGGAGCGTCCGGCCGCCTGATCGCCCGCTTCCGGGACGCCCCGCGATCCGGGCCGGCACCAGCGACTGGAAGATCGCCCCGCGAAGCCTGGAGGTCCCGGACCGGTCGCGCCGTCGCCCCGCGCGGCGGCGCCGCCCCCTCCGACCCGGATCGCGGTGCCCTGAGGCGGGATTGCCCGGCCGTGACGGGACGGATTATTTCTTGTCCGTCCGTCTCAGCCGGGGCGCCGCCGCCCCGATCGAGGGCCGCGGCCGCGGCCGCAACGCGCCGGATGTGCTGCCCGGATCGGCCTGCCGGCAACATTGATCAGCTATTCACGGCCGCTCTATTGCATTCTTGGACATTTACAATTCCACCGCGATCGATTGTCCGGAAGCGTTGACGGGGCTCCGTCGACCCTGTCTATCCTGTCGACAGAGACAT
The DNA here is from genome assembly GCF_000974725.1 of Methylobacterium sp. ME121. Classification (NCBI taxonomy): domain Bacteria; kingdom Pseudomonadati; phylum Pseudomonadota; class Alphaproteobacteria; order Hyphomicrobiales; family Methylobacteriaceae; genus Methylobacterium; species Methylobacterium sp. ME121. Next base: position 140,825 of record NZ_BBUX01000007.1, on the reverse strand, counting down.
CGTAGCCGCGCGTTATTGGCTGACGAACATGCGCTTCGCGGGACGCACGGTCTCAGCCGGACGTCCCGCACCGCGCCACGCCCCGTCGCCGATCCTGCCCGCGCAGATCGACGGCGGTCGCGTGCCCGTCGCGGCCGACACCGCTCGGCCGTACCGCGCGGCGACGTTGCTCAACCCGACGGCAATGTCGGCCGGCCGATCCCGAGTCGTTAAGCACGCCTTGAAGTCTAGTGCGGTTCGACACAACAAACGGGATCGCCCCTCGATAAGCAAGTCTCCGCGGTTCACAGTCTCGATCAGCCGACCCGTTTCGCGACGACAGAGGTTCCAATGTCTGACAACCACGAGAAGTTCATGGCCCGGGCGATCGCCCTGTCGGAGAAGACGTCACTGGTCGACAGCGCCGGCGGCGTGTTCGGCTGCGTGATCGTCCAGGACGGCGAGATCATCGCCGAGGGCGCCAACCGCGTCGTCGCCGAGAACGACCCGACCTGGCACGGCGAGATCGAGGCCATCCGGAAGGCCTGCAAGGCGCAGGGCAGCTTCAAGCTCCGGAACGCGACGCTCTACACCAGCGCCGAACCCTGCCCGATGTGCATGGCGGCCGCCTACTGGGCCGGCGTCAAGAACGTCTACTACGCGGCGCAGGTCGAAGACGCGCTGGAGTACGGCGGCTTCGACGACAGCATGATCTACGCCGAACTCAAGAAGGATGTCGGCGAGCGCTCCATCCCGACCCAGCAGATCATGCGCGAGGAGGCCGTCGAGGTCTGGAAGAAGTACGCGCAGAAAGCGGACCGCGTCCCCTACTGAGGGCCGGATCGCGAGATCGGCCGTCCTGTTCCGCCCGCTCAGGCCCCCTCGCCCGAGCGGGTCTCCCCGCCCGCGCAGTGCCTGGACATGAATGCTGAGAGCCTGAGGACGGTCTGCAGAGGCCCGGTCATCGACGCGGGCGACCCGCAGTTCCGGGACGCCCTTCACGGGAACCTGTGGAACAGACTGATCCCGGACCGGGCACCGCAGATGATCGTCAAGGCGGCCGACGAGGACGACATCGTCGCCACGGTGACGTTCGCCCGCGCGCACGGCCTCAAGGTGGTCGTCCGCGGCGGCGGCCACAATTGGTGCCAGCCGACCCTGCGCAACGGCGGGATCCTGATCGACCTCGGGAGCCTCGACAAGATCCTGGCGATCGACGTCGCGCAGCGCCGGGCCGTCATCCAGCCCGTTCTCAGCAACCGCGACATCCAGAAGGCGCTCAACGGCCACGGCCTCGCCTTCCCGACCGGCCACTGTCCTCAGGTCAAGGCCAGCGGCTACTTCCTCGGCGGCGGCATGGCCTGGAACCCCACGGTCTGGGGCTACGGGACCGAGAGCCTCGAGGCGATCGAGCTCGTCACCGCCCAGGGCGACTTGATCCGGGCAAGCGAGACCGAGAACCCGGACTTCTTCTGGGCCGCGCGCGGCGCAGGCCCGGGCTTCTTCGGGATCGTCACGAAGTATTTCCTCAAGCTCCACGCGCTGCCGAAAGCCATTCACGGGAGCGAGTACTTCTATCGCCTCGAGGACGCGCCGGCCATCGGCAGGTGGCTCGGCGAGGCGGCGCCGACGATCGCGCCGAGCGTCGAGCTGACCCAGTTCCTCGTCAAGGCGCCGCCCGCGCTGGCCGAGCAGGCGGCGGCCCAGAACGGCTGGGTCTGCATGGTCACCGCCACCGCCTTCGAAGACACACCGGAGGCGGCGCGGCGCGCGCTGGCGCCGCTGGACGGCGCACCGGTCGCGCCCCTGTCGCGCGCGCGGGCGACGCCCCTCGACTTCGAGCAGCTCTTCGACGCGTCCGGCGCGCTCTTCCCGGAGGGCGTGCGCTCCCGGGTCGAGGCCACCTACTCCAATCACTGCCCCGGCGCGCTGATGGCCGCCATCCTGCCCCTGTGGCGGAGCGCGCCTTCGGCGACCTCGGTGTTCCTGTCGACGATCTTCTGCGGGCCCGACGTCCCGGGGCCGCAGCGGGACATGGCCCGCTCCATGACCTCGAAGGTCTACGGCGGCCCCTGGACCATGTGGCGCGAGGCGGACGACGACCAGGCCAACGCCGCGTGGCATCAGGCGGTGATCGCCGCGCTGAAGCCGTTCAACATCGGCTACTACATCGGCGAGACCGACACGGTCGAGCAGCCCGAGATCGTCGCCCAGGCGTTCACGCCCGAGAAGTGGCAGAGGCTGTGCGCGCTGCGCGACAAGCACGATCCGGACCGCGTGTTCTTCGACTACTTCGACGGTCTCCGCTGAGCCGAGGTGCGGTCACGTCGGCGTGTCGATCGCGTCCCACGGCGTGTCGCGGTCGTTCTGGAAGCCGGTCAGCCAGTTCAGCGCGACGTGACGCTCCGCCACGACGTCGCCGTTGAGCCCCGCGGGGGCCACTCCCGTCTGCCGCGCCTGCCGGACGACCCAGTGCTCCCGCCACGCGCGGTCCAGCGCCTCCAGGATCTCGCCGGGCGGCCGCAGGCGCGCGACATCCGCCGCGCCCGCGTCCTGCGCGAGCGGCGCGACTGCCCGCCAGAGCGCGTCCACGTCGGCCGCGGCGTCGCTGTCGGCGATCCGGGCCGCGCTCGCGCCGAGCGCCCACAGCAGGGTGTTCGCGGCCTCGTAGCGCCAGGAGGCCGCCGCGGCGTCCCTGGGGTCCGCCGCCTCGATCCGGGCGCGCTCGGCCGGCGACAGGGAAGCGAAGCCGGTGGGATTCAGCGCCCTCTGTCCCGGCGCGATCAGCGTCGTGCCGGCGCCGAAGGCCTGCCCCCAGGCGGCGATGTAGAGCAGTGCCAGAGCCCGCCGGAGCACCTCCGCCGGTGGTCGAAGTGCCAACTCCGCCTCGCCGAGCGCGGGGGGCATGCCGGCCGGCGGCTTCGGGTCCAGGTTCCCCAGCCGCTCCAGGGTCCGGGCGCGGCGCGCGACGGCGTCGGGCGGATAGGGCAGGCGCGCCGCGGGATCCGTCTCACCCGCGGCCGACATGAGGAGCGCCATGTCGGCCGCGCGCACCGAGCCGTCCGGCAGGAAGAGGACGGCGTTCGCCGCGAGCGCCCAGGCCTCGACGCGCGGCAGATCGGACGCGGCGACCGCGAAGCTGACGTGGTTGCGGACGCGCTGCAGGTGGCGCCACAGGTGGTAGCGCAGGGCGGTCATCTGGCCGTCGCCCCGTCCCATGACGTAGCCGATGAACCCGTCGAGATGCGGCTGCAAGGCGGGGTCGGACAGGTCCCGACGCCCGTTCGGCTCGTGGGGGAAGGCCAGCGCGGGCAGGTCGCGCACGGTCGCGTAGGCGTTGACGAGAAGCGGCTCGTCCGGCGGCGCCTCCGCCGCCGGTGCCGCATCGGCGCGTCCGAACAGCCGCTTCAGCAGATTCATGTCTCTCCCTACCGGTCTTCCCGTGAAGCGGCGCCGTCGGGTCTGCGGCCGCGGAAGCGGGCGCGCGCACAGTGAGGCGGGCGCCCCGGCCGGGCAAGGCGCACCGCGCGCCCGGACGATCCTCCCCCAGCCGGCCGCGCCGGCGCCCGGCGAACGCTCACCCGAACGGCCCGGGCGCCGGGCCGCGGACGCGAGCCCGCCCGCTCCGCGCCGGAGGCGGGGCCCTCGTCGCCGGCCTCACCGGGGGCTTCTTCGTCAGCGCAGGCCCGGCGCTGGCCGACGACACGCCGACGACACGCCGACGACGGCGTGCGCGGCCCGAACGATTGTACAGTCGCCCCGCGCGCACGCTGAACCGATCCAGTGCCCGGGAACACGCTTATAATTTATAGAATAACCTTTTCTCTCTATCGATCTTACGTATCGGGCGGATATCGCAGATATCGCCTCGCCGATATGCCGGTCGCCGGCCATGTTAGGTAGTATGCGCCGGTTGATAACAATTTTTGTTGCGACAACTTGGCGGCGAGCTATGCTACCGATACAGGATAGGCAGCCGAATCGAGTCGGTCTTGCGTATCGAACCTGTATTGCCGCAGGGCACGGCAACCGTTCGGGGCTGCCAAAACACGGATCGACCGGGCTACCCGGTCGAGGCGACGCGCGGGTGTGCCGATCATGATGTTTGCTGTCCCCGCCCTGCTGTTGGAGCTGGCGTTGACGACGCCGGTCTCGGACAAGATGCCGGCCTTCGACGTTCGTGGCAGCTGCCGGGCGGCGACGCAGGAGATGACCCTCGATGTCGGTCGGCAGAAACTCTGCCTCCAGGACGAGGGATCGGCCCGCGCCGAGGTGGCCAAGAAGTGGTCCAGCTTCCCGGCGGTCGACCGGACGCGCTGCGCGGCGGAAGCCCAGCTCGACGGCCTGCCCAGCTACGTCGATCTGCTGGAGTGCCTGACCCTCGCCCGGGAAGCCAAGGCCGAGGACGGCCAGTAGCCGCGGCTGGACCGAGGCCGAAGACCGTCCCGTAACGCTCTCAGGTTGAGGGTCGACCGTGCCGATCGTGTTTCAGCTCCCCGGATCCCTCCGTCTCCTCACCCTGGCCGCCATCGCGGGACTCGCCGCCGGCTGCCACGATTCGAACCAGTACGTCCCGCCGCCGCCGCCCACCGTCTCGGTCGCGCAGCCGGCCATGCGCACGGTGACGCGCTACTTCGAGCTCACCGGCAACACCAAGGCCTTCGCGGCCGTCGAACTCGAGGCGCGGGTCCAGGGCTTCCTGGAGGCGATCACCTACAGGGACGGCGCCGTTGTGAAGAAGGGCGCGCCGCTCTTCTCCATCCAGCGCAACACCTACGAGGCGCAGCTCAAGCAGGCGCAGGGCGCCCTGGCGGCGCAGCAGGCCACCCTGGCGAACGCCCAGTCCGAGTATCAGCGCCAGTCCACGCTGGGCCGGCAGGAATTCGCCTCGCAGGCGCGCGTCGAGGACGCGAAGACCAAGCTGGACCAAGCCAGCGCCGCCCTCATGGAGGCGCAGGCCAATCTCGACATCGCCACCATCAATCTCGGCTACACGCAGGTCTCGGCGCCCTTCGACGGCGTGGTCACCAACCACCTCGTGGATGTCGGGGCGCTCGTCGGCATCAGCGGGCCGACCAAGCTGGCGCAGCTCGTGCGCATCGATCCGCTCTACGTCTACTTCAACGTCAGCGAGCAGCAGGTTCTGCTGGTCAAGCAGCACCTGCTCGCGACGCAGCGGACGCTGGGCGACCTGTCCAAGATCCCGGTGGAGATCGGCTTGCAGACCGAGACCGGCTATCCCCATACCGGCAAGCTCGACTACCTCGCGCCGCAGGTCGACCCGTCCACCGGCACGCTGATGGCCCGGGCGCTCATCGAGAACGGCGACCACGCGCTCCTCCCGGGCCTGTTCGTGCGGGTCCGGATCCCGGTCGGACGCCAGGATAAGGCCCTGCTGGTCCGCGACGACGCCATCGGGACGAACCAGCAGGGCAGCTACGTGCTCACGGTCGGGGCCGACGATGTCGTTTCTCAGCGGGTGGTGACGCTCGGCCCCCGGGACGGGCGCTACCGGGTGATCGAGACGGGGCTCGCGCCCGGCGACTGGGTCGTCACGGACGGCATCCAGCGGGCGATACCGGGCGCGAAGGTCGCCCCCCAGAGGGCGGCCGTGGCCGACGCCTCGTCCGAACCGGCGCCGCCCCAGCGGTGAGAGATCGGCCGCGGGACCCGGCCGCGCCGACGCGGCCCCGGGTCTGCGGCGCCGATCCTCCCCGCGCCCGGGGGTCGGCCTCCGCCAAAGCGCGTCCCGCCGATGCGGTGGGACGGCCCCTGAGACGCCGGCACCGAGGGCCTACGGCATGATCTCGCGCTTCTTCATCGAGCGGCCGGTCCTGGCCAACGTGCTGGCCCTGGTCATGGTGCTGATCGGCGCGGTGTCGCTGCTCAACCTGCCGGTGTCCCAGTATCCCAACGTCGTGCCGCCGACGGTCCAGGTCACCACCCGCTATCCGGGCGCGAGCGCCCGCACGGTGGTCGACACGGTGGCGCTGCCGATCGAGCAGCAGGTCAACGGCGTCGAGGGCATGCTCTACATGCAGTCGACCAGCGCGAGCGACGGCACCTACACGCTCACCGTCACCTTCGCGATCGGGACGGACGGCGATCAGGCCCAGGTGCTGGTGCAGAACCGCGTCGCGATCGCGATGTCGTCGCTGCCGCAGGCCGTCCAGGTCCAGGGCGTCACGACCCAGAAGAAATCCACCGCGATCCTGCAATTCGTGACGCTGTCGGCCGCCGACGGGAAGTTCGACAGCCTGTTCCTGTCGAATTACGGCGTCATCAACGTGCAGAACGAGCTGGCCCGCCTGCCCGGCGTCGGCAACGTCACGGTTTTCGGCGCCGGCCAGTACGCGATGCGGATCTGGCTGGACCCCGACCTCGTGCAGGCCCGGGGCCTCACCCCCGACGCCATCATCAACATCGTGCAGCAGCAGAGCCAGGAGGTCACCGCGGGCGCCGTGGGGATGCCGCCGGTCCCGGCCGGCCAGGACTTCCAGTACACCCTCAACGTCAACGGGCGGCTCAACAACGCCCCGGACTTCGAGAACATCGTCATCAAGGCGGACGCGCAGGATGGCGGCCGCATCACCCGCCTGCGCGACGTCGGCCGCGTCGAGCTCGGCGCGCAGACCTACAGCCAGTCCTTCACCCTGAACGGGCAGCCCGCCGCGGGCATCGGCATCTACCAGCTGCCCGAGGCGAACGCGCTGACGGTGGCGAACGCGGTCCGCACCCGGATGGCCGAGCTCGCCAAGACCTTCCCGTCGGGCCTCGTCTACGCCATCCCGTTCGACACGACGGAGTTCGTGCAGGCCTCGATCCACGAGGTTTACAGGACGCTGTTCGAGGCGGCCGCCCTGGTCCTGATCGTCATCCTGGTCTTCGTCCAGGACTGGCGCGCCATGCTGGTGCCGGCGACGACGGTGCCGGTGACGATCATCGGCGCCTTCGCCGCCATGGCGGCGATGGGCTTCAGCGTGAACCTCTCGACGCTGTTCGCCATCGTGCTGGCCATCGGCATCGTGGTGGACGACGCCATCGTGATCGTCGAGGGGGTGTCCCACCACATCGACGCGGGCCTCTCGCCGCGGGCGGCGGCCGAGCAAGCGATGGAGGAGCTGTTCGGCCCGATCATCGGCATCACCCTGGTGCTCATGTCGGTGTTCGTGCCGGCCGCGTTCCTGCCCGGCCTGACCGGGCAGCTCTACAAGCAGTTCGCCCTGGTGATCGCCGCGACCGCGCTGATCAGCGCGATCAACGCCGCCACCCTGAAGCCGACCCAGTGCGCCCTGTGGCTGCGCAAGCCGGTGCCGCCGGAGAAGCGGAACGTGTTCTACCGCGGCTTCAACCGCGTCTACGGCGTCCTGGAGAACGGGTACGCCCGGCTGATCGCCAGCATGGTCCGGCGCAGCGGCCTGATGGTCGCCGCGGCACTCCTGCTGATCGGTCTCGCCGGATGGGGGCTCACCCGCCTGCCCACCGCCTTCCTGCCCACCGAGGATCAGGGCTACGTCCTGATCGGCGCGCAGCTGCCGGACGGGGCCTCGAAGGAGCGCACCGACGCCGTGATGCAGCGGATCAGCGCCCGGGCGAAGGCGACGCCGGGCGTCGACAACGTCCTCTCGATCAGCGGCATCTCGGTCCTCGACTCGAACGCCACCCTGCCCAATGCCGGCGTCGCCTACGTGGTTCTCAAGAACTGGGACGCCCGCGCCGGGGAGAAGGGCCAGGATCTGCGCAGCCTCTACGAGCGCTTCAACACGATGCTGGCGGGCGTCGAGGACGCCGACACCTTCGTGCTGATCCCGCCGCCGATCCAGGGCATCGGCAACGCCAGCGGCTTCACCATGCAGATCGAGCTGCGCAACGGCGACTTCGACTACCCGCTGCTGGAGAGCCTCGCCCGGACGATCGTCGCCGACGGGAACGCGCAATCCGGGCTGCGGAAGCTCAACACCTCGTTCCGGGCCGGCGTGCCGCAGATCGCGATCGCGGTGGACCGGGTCAAGGCCGAGGCCCTCGGCGTGACGGTCGGTCAGGTCTTCTCGACGCTCTCGAGCTACGTGGGCTCGTCCTACGTCACGCAGTTCAACAAGTTCGGCCGGACCTTCCAGGTCTACGTGCAGGCCGCGCCCGATTACCGGCTCCGTCCCGAGGACGTCGAGAACCTGAAGGTGCGCGCCGGCAACGGCGTGATGGTGCCCCTCGGCACCGTCGTGGAGATCAGGACCGTGCAGGGCCCGTCCCTGATCAGCCTGTACAATCTCTACCCGACGGCGACGATCGTCGGCGGGGCGGCACCGGGCTTCAGCTCCGGGCAGGCGCTGGACCTGATGCAGCAGATCGCCGCGAAGGTGCTGCCGCCGGGCACGGGCTACGACTGGACGGCGATGTCGTACCAGGAGAAGGCGGTCGGCGCGCAGATCTACCTCGTGTTCGGGCTCGCCATCCTCCTCGTCTACCTGGTCCTGGCCGGCCAGTACGAGAGCTGGATCCTGCCGCTGGCGGTCCTGCTCGGCGTGCCGCTGGCGCTGCTGGGCACGGTCGGGGCGCTGCTGCTGCTCGGCGTCGCCAACAACCTCTACACGCAGATCGGCCTGATCCTGCTGATCGCGCTGGCGAGCAAGAACGCCATCCTGATCGTCGAGGTCGCCCGCGAGAAGCGGCAGTCCGGCCTCGACATCGCGGCCGCCGCCGTGGAGGCGGCGCGACTGCGCTTCCGCCCGATCCTGATGACCTCGTTCGCCTTCATCCTCGGCGTCCTGCCCCTCGTCACCGCCTCCGGGGCCGGGGCCGCGGCGCGCAAGTCCATCGGCATCACGGTGTTCAGCGGCATGCTCGCCTCGACCTGCCTGGCGGTGCTGTTCGTCCCGTCCTTCTACGTGATCCTGCAGCGCCTCGAGGAGCGCCGCGCGCGCGGGCGGCAGCCCGGGCCGGTCGCCGCCCCGCCCGCGGCCGGGACAGCCCCCGAGACCGGTCCCGCGTGAGCCGGAGCGCGGATACGGCTCACGCCCGACCGGCCCACGACCGGCGCCGCGGCCGCCGCGCGCCGCCGCTTCCTCCGGCGCGCGCCGCGCCGGATCCGCGGCCGGACCTTCGTCGACCCGCCCATACGGCACGCCCGGCCGTTGACGGCCTGGCATCGCCAACCCTATTAGATATAGCATCAGCTATAATGATGGGTCAGGGCTATGACGCACACCGGCACTCCGCGTCGACGCTCGGCTCCGGGATCGGTCCTGTGCGGCCTCGCCGCGGCGCTCGCGCTCACCGCGGCCCCGGCGCTGGCCCAGAGCCTGCCCACCGCCGCCGAGAACCTGACGCCGGGCGACCTCGACAGCGAGCATCTGTTCGGCTTCACCGAGGGCAGCGACCTCGGCGTTCCCGGGGAGGCGGAGCTGGAATGGGAGACGAGCGGGCGCCTCGGCCGGCGCGTCGCCCGCTTCCTGACCGTGGACAGCTCCCTGGCCCTGAAGGTGCCGCTGACCCACGATTTCCGCTTGGCTCCGGGCGTCACCTTCAACGCCTACGACATCGGTGCGCCCGGCACCCCGACCCGGACCACGGGCGGTTTCAACGGCGGCTTCCTCGAGACCCGGCTGCGCCTGCTGGACCGCCGGGCGGCCGCCTTCGGTCTGACCCTCAACATCGTGCCGGGCTACGGAACCGTCGACGGCGGGTCGGGCGTGCCGGCGCGCAGCTTCGGCACCGAGATCGGCCTGCTGGCCGACCGCGAGATCATTCCCGGCAAGCTGATCGCCGCCGTCAATGTCGGCTTCGCGCTCTCGACGACGCGGCTGACCGCGATGGACGCGCCCGTGCGCGGTTCGGGGATCGAGGTGGCGGGGGCACTGGCCTACTGCGTCCGGCCCGGCCTCTTCCTCGGCGGCGAGGCACGCTATGCCCGGACCTACGACGGTCTGGCGCTCGATAGGTTCGCGGGCGAGGCCGTGTATCTCGGGCCGACCGCCTACACGACCCTGTCACCCCAGGCCTGGGCCTCGTTCACCTGGAGCTTCCAGGTCGCCGGGCGGGCGACGGGCGAGCCCGGGCCGCTCGACCTGTCGAGCTTCGACCGCCATCAGATGCGGTTGCGCGTCGGATACAGCTTCTGATCGCGGCCTGCGGGCTTCACGGAGGTCACGGACGGGCGCCGATACAGCGGGAGGACGCCGGTCCTCGAGCGCTTTGAAAGAGAGACTGGCGGAGAGGGGGGAGAATCCCCCACGTGAAGCCGGTTACGGCGCCGAGCCCTCGAATGCGCGAGGCTGAGACGGGCCCCCGCGGGCCGGCAGACCCTGTGGAGGCGAGCGGAAGGCGGCCCAGGGCGCGCTTCGCTCCGATGCCGTCTGTTGGCCTAGGGCTCATCGATTCGATCAGGGCGGCGCGATGTGCCCGCACGTCCGGTCTGGAGACCGGGCCGCTCAGCGCGTGCCGCCCGCAGTGGGACGCGGAGATCGACTCACCGCCCGCCGGCGGACGTTCCGCCCTCCACCGTCCCGCGCCGCAGAAGCTTCCATTTCGCGCAGCGCCGTCCGTACGATTCTGCCCTGTGCCTCGCCGGCATTGACCGGCGACGCGCCAGCACAACTTGCGCTGGGAGATCGAACGATTCTGACTAGATACCGACGGCGGAATGGTGCCTCCTCATGCTGGATCGTTTCCTCCGCAGGCTGGCATATGGTGCAGATCTCACCGCGGAGGATCGCGCCTGCCTGAATCGCCTTCTTCGACAAACGCGGGTCGTCGAGCCACGCCAACAGCTCGTCGCGGAAGGCGATGCAGTCCAGCGCGTTCTCGTCATGCTGGAGGGCTGGGCCTGTCGGTCAAAGCTTCTCGCCGATGGTCAGCGTCTCATCACCGACTTGATCCTGCCCGGTGACATCAGCCACGTGCAGACGAGCCTGCTCGGTTACGCCGATCATTCCGTGACCACGCTGAGTGCGGGCCTCATCGCGGAAATCAACCCGGCCGAGATCGCAGAGGCGGTGCAAGGTCGCCCGGGTATTGCCCAGGCCTTCCGCTGGTCCTCGCTCCAGACCGACAGCATCTTGCGCCAGTGGCTCATCAACAATGGCCGCCGCTTGGCGGCCCCGCGCCTCGCTCACCTGATCTGCGAGATACAGGCTCGGCTACAAGCTGTTGGCGTGCCAGTCGAAGATGGTTTTCCCTGGCCGTTGCGACAGGAAGAATTCGCCGACGCCGCGGGCCTGACTCCCGTGCACGTCAACCGATCGATCCGCGTGCTACGGGATGACGGGTTGATCGTGCTGAAACAGCGCTGGATGCACGTGCCGGATCCAGAGCGGCTTGCAGCCCTCTGCGACTTCAAGCCAGACTACCTTCATCTCGCCCCCGCGCGGGCGATGGTGATGCGCTGAGACGATGCCGCTGTTCTACTTCCACCTGCGCACCCCCAGGAGGCTGGAGCGGGATACGGACGGGCTCGACAGACCGAGTTTGGAGGCCGCCTACCTGGAAGCCTGCCGGGCGATCCCGGATCTGTGCGTTGATCTCCTGCACGAGGGCACCGCCCCCCTGGCCTGCGCGTTCTTGATCTGTGATGCCGCGCAGACTGAGCTGATGGAGGTGCCGTTCAACGAGCGCCTTCACGACGGGCGCAAGTCTGAGCGGGCCCCCCAGGCCCCTGACCTATCTCCTTCGGCGCAGGTGCGGCATGGACGCGCGATGGTGGCTGAGATGCGGGCTCAGATCGCCGAGATGCGAGCGGACGCCACAGAGATGCGAACAGCCGTGGAACGGAGCCGCGTGCTGCTCAAAGAAACGGAGAACGCTGCAGCAAAGCCGTTGCGCTGATTGACGGCCCAAGCGCCCGCCGAGCGCGAATTCCGGTACATGGACCTTTCGCTTCTTACCGAGCGATCCTTTGAAAGCCTGACGGCAGAACCTTCCCGGGTCCGCGTTGGGTCAGCGGCGGTCCCTACAGCCATGCCGGCATGGATGCATCCGCTCTCCGGAAGCAGACAGGCTTGCCCCCCGGAGCGGCTCCCGTTTCCGCCCCTATCCGGCCGCCGCCTACGGCTCATGCGCACTCGCGAAGCGGACGCTCATGGCTCGGTCGCGAAGCTAGGCCGAGAGAGCCATCGGCACAGTGCTGTCCACCAATCGCTGCGGCCGTCCAATGAGGTAGCCCTGGATCGCATCGCAACCAATCTCGCGCATGAGGGCGAGCTGCGACGGCGTCTCTACGCCCTCGGCTTGCAGCACGACATCCAGCGCCTTCGCGATATGCATGATGCCTTTCAGCACCGCCAACGAGTGACGGTCCGTCTCGGCCGTGGCTACGAAGGAACGGTCCACCTTGATGCGGTCGAGCGGAAAGTCGCGCAGATGAGCGAGCGACGAGTAACCCGTGCCGAAATCATCCATCGCGACCGTCACGCCGAGGCGGCGGATAGCGGCCAGGATCTTGGCGATCCGAGGGCCGTCCTCGACGATCGCTGTTTCCGTGAGTTCGATCTCCAAACGCTCGGCCGGCAGGCCACTTCTGGCCAGAGCCTGCGTGAGATCAGACAAGAGCTGCGGAGAGCGAAACTGAACCGGTGAAACGTTGACCGCGACGTAGACATCGTTCGGCAATCGCGCGGCCTGCCGGCACGCCTCCTGCAACACCCAGGCTCCGATCGGGATGATCTGCCCGGTCTCCTCTGCCAACGGAATGAACCGGGCCGGCGACACGGCTCCGAGCTTCGGGTGATCCCAGCGGATCAACGCCTCGTAGCCGATGATCCGGTCGTCGACGAGGGCGATCACCGGCTGAAAGGCCAGATACATCTCTCCCCGTTCGATCGCGGCACGCATGTCCGTTTCCAGCTGAACCCGATCGGCGACGGTCCTCAACATGTCGGGCGTGTAGCAGCTCGTTCGACCTCGACCCTGGCGCTTCGACTCGTAGAGCGCGATGTCCGAGAACTGCATGAGTTCGATCGCATCCTGCGCGTCATCCGTGCAGCACAGACCGATGCTGCAGCCGATCGACACAGTCAGGTCGTCGATCCCATACGGCAGGGCCAGTGCCTCGATCACCGCGGTGGCGACAGCCATGGCCTGGGTCTGATCGCCGTAGACCAGCACCGCCATCTCGTCACCGCCGAGCCGGGCTACGAAGCCGTCCGGTCCCGCGATCGTCCTCAGCCTGTTGGCGACCTGGATGAGGAGCTGGTCGCCGACCACGTGACCGTAGGTATCGTTAACCTGCTTGAAACGATCGAGATCGATCAGCAGGAGCTTGACGACGCGCTTAGGTGCAAAATCGTGCTCCAACCGTGCACTCAAAGCGCGTCGATTGGCGAGCTTGGTCAGGGGATCGCAGAAGGCCAATTCCGCAATCCGGCGCTGCGCCTCGCGCTCTTTGGTCACGTCGTCGAAGGTGACGACATTGCCGCCGTCCTCGATGGGGCGGATCTCGACCTGTAGAACGCGGCCGTCCTCCAGCGGGTAGTCGATCTGTTTGGAGTTCTTGACGCTCCGCCAGTCGTCGACCCGCCGGCGCGCCGCCTCTCGCCGCTCTGCGGTCCAGCCGTGACGATAGCCGACAAGGTCGATGATCTGATCGATGGTCATGCCCGTAAGATCGACATCGACAGGGATGTGATAGATCTCCAGGTAGCGCCGGTTGTACAGGCGCACGCGTTCAGCCGGGTCCAGATACAGCAACCCATTCGACATATTGTCGAGAGCGGTTCTCAGAATTGATGAATGGGCACGCTCTTGGGCGTCGAAGCGTCGTGCCGCGAGGATCGTCAGGAATGCCCCGAGGAAGAGGACAGCAGCGCCTCCCGTGGTCAAGATGCTGAGCACGATATTTTCGTTCGGCAAGCCGCGATAGCCCTGGATGGGCACCAGCGTCGTGCCGGCAATCGCGACGAAGTGAGTACCGGTGACTGCCAGGGTGAAAAGAGCGCAGACCACCCAAGGCGTCGCCAAGCGTCGCGGCAGCCCACAAACCAGCGCGAGACTGCAAGCACCGATACCTGCGGCCAGAACGTTCATGACCGGCGAATGGGTCTGCTGGCATCCCTCGAGCGCTGCCATGCCGGCGTGATGCATCGCGCCGATACCGAACCCGGCGGCCGCGCCAGCCAGGGTCCGGATACGCCAAGACGGAAAGAGCCTCGCCAGGGCCAGCGGCAGCCCCACGACCAAGATGGCGACCAGCGCCGAGAAGATGGTGGTCGTGTCATCAAAGCCCAGCACCATATCGGGCCGGTAGCCCAGCATGGCGACGAAATGGGTTGTCCAGACGCCCAAGCCGGCCACGACTGCCGTTCCCGCCAGCCAGCGGTACCGCTGAGCCAGATCGGCCTCGCTGATCGTGCGCATGAGTGCGGCGACCAGCCACCCGGCCACGAGGCAGATAGCAAGAGCAGTGAAAACAAACGCGCGCGAATGGTCGGCGGCTAGACCGGCAGCACCATAGATCATGTCTTGCCTGTACGTGCCGCCCCCTGAAGTCGGTATGAAAGAAGACGATGAAAATACCGTTCATAACAGGCCCGGCCTTGAGCCTGACATTCCCGTCACGCCTCTCCTGTCCGAAACGGCGGCCTGGGTCGCGGACGGCTGCCACGGCTACGTCCGCCTCGGTGCATCCGAACTCTCGAAGCGGACGGGCAGGAGTCCCCCCGAACTGCCGTTCCGGAAGCGACCGAGGCCGTGTCAGAACGCGTTGCTCGTGGCCGGCAGCGTCGCTCGGCAGGACGATGACGGCGGCGCGGTCGGCCAGGTCAGGCTCGAACGGCCTGGATGAGCCAGGTTGTGCCGAACAGGCGGATCATCCGATTCACGTTGTAGGCGAGGAGTTGGGTCCGGTCGGGCCCTCGTGGACGACCTCATGGGCCACGACGAGATGAGGCTCGCGGGGTCGACGGCACTCGGTTGAGATGGCCGTAGAGGTGGAGCTGCGGAAGCGTGGCCGGATCATAGGCAGGCCGTCCCGTCGCCGCGGGCTCGAAGCGGGTGAAGCCGGGACGCCCAGATCGCGTTCCTCGATGAAGACCTCGATCACCCGAACCGGATTGCCGGCGGTGACGTCGTCATCCAACGGACTGGGCGACAACCAGGACTGCCGACGGTCCTGTCCTTCGACGAACCGCCCCGTGCTGGCCTCCGCAGGCAAGGCCGAAAGTCTGTCTCGGGAGGGACTCTCGACACAGCCTCGGCCGCAAGCGGATGACCGCTTCGAAGCAGATCCTCTGGAAGAGGCGGATCGCTCCTGCGGACCCGTGCCAGCCATACGGACGAGCATTGGCGCTGCCCAGAAGCGGACACTCGTCGGCTGCCCGGCAACTCGGACAGGGGTAACAAGCGGGCCTCGAATGTTCGCCTCGAAGCAGCCACCGCTCGATGAGCGAATTTGACGACTCATTCTAGGAGTTGCATGAAGGCGCACAGGAACCGCGCAATGGTTGAAATCGAAACTCGCTTCTCACAACTCCGGGCTTCGGTTGAAGCGACCATAACCCGTGCCCGGGAGTTGCAGGCGGTCAGTCTTGCATTGCGGCAGCGTCTTTCAGCGATACGGCGAGAACTGAAGGAAGTATCTGACCATACTCAGAAGACGCTCAAGGCAGTGCGTCTCCACCGTGCATCGCTGCGCGCTGAGCCAGCCAACCAGAACGGATCCGAACCAGCGCCATCCGATGCTGTGCTCAGAGCGATATCCATACTCGGGCGCGACGAGAGCGATCTCGAAGAGATGACCGACGACCTGATCGCGGCCTTCAAAACTGCGAGCGCCGTGGGCGACGATGACGGACGAGCATTGTTCGCGAACGCCCTCATGCTCGTCGGCCGCCATCTCGCTACGCAGGTCAGCCCCAAGGCTGCGGGCGTGGTCATGAACTAGGGCCAGCGTGGCGTCGCGATGGCATAGGTTTGTGATGGAACGCGAGACACCCACCGCCCGCCTCGTCCAGCGGATTGCCGCTGAGCTCGGTGTGCCTGTCGCCTCCTTATACGATCAGGCAGGATCTCCATCCTCCGACAGCGACGCGATGCAGAAGGCTGTTGCGGCGCTCCTGAGCGCATTCGCTGCGGTACGTGACCCCCATGAGCGTCAGCGCTCCGTCGCGGTCCTGACCGCCGAAGCAGAGCGTCTCCGCGACCTGCCGGATGCCAGCGACAAGGCGTAGGACTTCGGCAGCGTCCGACCCTGCTCCGAACGTCCTCACAGCTCCCTAAGCGTCGTGATCGGCTCCCGCGGCTATGTCCGCACGAAGGCATCCGCCAGCCGGAAGCGGGCGCGCCGATTTCACCGAGCGACGACCCCGATGTCTGGTCGGCGCGGTCGCCGCGACGGGAAAAGGGGACCGCGCGCTCCCGGCGCCGCCGAAAGCCGCGCGTGTTCCACAATATTCAGAAGGGATCTGTCGCCTCTATCTAGATGAAAGGTGCGTCGGCCTCGAGGCTCAGGAGGATACGGCCAGGCGGCACGAGCATGCGGTCCTGATACTGCATGTGCTGGCAGGTCGCGTACACATCGCGCAACTGGCGCGCGAACGGCAGCGCCTCGAGAACGGCGGAACTGCCCGCCGCTTCGTACATGCTCGTGACCACCTGCTTCCCGACGTGGCCTGCGTACCAGCAGGCCTGCCGAATCTTGGCCTGCCACGCGGGGGTGACCGGGCGGCCGTTCTCGGCTTCAGACCAGAGACCGGAGACCGTATCGCGGGCGAAGGCGCGGGCGGCGCCGAGACTCGTCTCCGCGCGCGCGACCGCGACCTGAACGTCCTCGCGAAGTCGCAAGGGCACCTTGCCGCCATGCGGCGTCTTCGTCTGCGCGAGATCGATCAACGCGTCGATCGAGGCCCGAGCGAGGCCCAGCGGAACGCCGGCGGCGGCAATCGCGGCCGCCGATGCCATCGGCAGCATGTAGAGCGGCTCCCTATCGTGCGGCATCATGATGCGCGCGCCGTCGACTGTCCGCGCGTCCGGCACCCAGATGTCGGTGCAGACGACGTCGTGACTCCCGCTGGACCGCAGCCCACCGGCGTTCCAGTTGCCGACGACCTCGACGTCCCTCGAGGCCATGAAGACGCCCCGCACAGACGGCCGCCCGTGCGCGTCGAGTTTCGGTTGTCCCCCTTCGATCTCGAGACACATCAGTGCCGAGACCGAGCTGAAGCGGCAGAAGCTCGCCCAGGACCAGCGTCCGTTGATCCGCCAGCCGGCCCCGTCGCGAACCGCCGTTCCCGTCGGCTGGCCGCTGCCGCTGCCCGCGAACTTCTTGCCGGCGGGCATGAGCGCGCGCATCGCGTCCCGATCGATGAGGTCGGCGAAGCGTGACGCGCCCCCGGACGAGATCGCGGCGCACCAGGCAACCGAACCGTCGAGTTCCGCCAAGGCCTCGATGGCGGCGAGAACGCGCAGCGGATGGGTCTCAGGACCGCCCAGGCCCCGGGGGAGCCAGAGTTGTGTGAGACCGGCGTCGATGAGCGCCTCCGCGACCGGCTCCGGCAGGTCCGGTCCGACAGCCAAGGCCGACCGGTGCTCCGCGATCAGAGGCCGAAGTGTCTCGACAGTCGCGAGCAGCGCCGCGTCCGGATCTCCGGCCCTCGCGGCAGGGGCAGGCGAGGATGCTACGACGTTCATTCTCAGACCTCTCATCCGTCCGAGATGCATATTAGATTCGGCAATCGATCTATTTCGTGTCATTCGGAAGATCATTCGGTTACGGTTGTAACCTGGAATTCTGGCAGCTGGGGACGTCGATCGGATCTGACACACTCGAGCGCACCATCGCGGCGACCCTTGATCTAGGCGCGGGGCCGATCCGCCGCGATGATGCTTGGATGATACGGGCGCGCGATCTCGGGATCGCGATCAGGTCCGACGTCCCTCGGAGGTCCGCGTCCGAGACGGCGTGATCCCGATGGCGCCCGGACAGCTCGAGCCCGCGGCAGAGCGTCGGCACCCGGAGCTCCCGAGAGCTCCTCCCGCGCGCACCGCGGGCCGCCCGCAGTCTCCGGGATGGAACGCGTGTCGGCTCATGCCGCGAAGCCGGAACGCTCGCCCGCGCGGCTGTCGGTGGCCAACCACCCCGCGTAGTGGACCATCAGCCCGACGAGTGGCAGGACGATCGATACGTCGAAGTGGAACAGCTCGGCCTCTTCCCACTCGCGGGCGGAGGCGCGGGGTGCGAAGGCCAGCGGAAGCGGCAGGCGGGCAACCGACCAGCCGCGCAGCACCATGCGCAGCCCATCGCCGTCGCTCGCGAGGTGGAACCGGAAGCGGAACGGGCCGAACCGTTCGACCACGCAGCCGCGCTCTTCGAAGAACGCGCTCGCGAACCGGCGACCGGAGAACGTCCGCGTCCAGCGTTCCACTCCGTGCCTCTCGCTGAAGCCGACGTGGACGGCATGTTCGCCCGTGGCCGGAAACCCGAGCAGCGCGGCGAGGGCTCGCGCGATCGGGTGACGGCCGCGCGTCACGACGGCGCGACCATGCGCCCCTGCCTCGCGCAGGACGCCGTGCAGGGCCGCGACGCGCGGGGCGAGCTTGGCGAAGCGCGGCCCCATGACGGTCGCGTAGAGCGCATCGGCCTGGACCGACTCCCGCACGTCGTGACGGATCGACAGGCCCGCGAAGCTCGGCTCGAAATCCGTCAGATCGAGCAGGGTCCCGGCGTCGCGCGCGCCGGGGGCGATCGAGCCGGCCAGGATCCGCTCGGCGAGGATCGCCGCCGGCAGCACGGGGATCTCCGGGCCGTGACCGTCGGCCGCGAGGAGCGTCCAGCACCGCTCGACGCGGCGCCCATCGGCCGAGCCGAACATCCGGACGACCATGCCGGACCGATCCGAGCCCCGGCGGGCGGTCAGCTGCTGCGCCAGGAGGAGACCGCCCGCGAGCGTCTGCAAGGAGGGGATCCAGCGCCAGCGCACCGGCCAGCTCGCACACCAGAGGCCGATCACCTGCAGCGCGCGATCGGTCCCGGCCCTGAAGCTGACCGCCGGCCGGCCAGGAAGCCGACCGGGCAGGAGTTCGAGGTCCGGGACGTCTGCCAGCGCCAGCCAGCGGCGGCCGAGGGAGGAGCCGTCAGACAGGGCGAAGCGTTCGCGCCGCAACTCCTGCCAGCCGATGGCCACCGACCAGCGCTGCCCGCGCCAGAGCCGGATCGGCCTGCCCACGTAGCTCAGGATGGCCGCGGCGACCGACGTTCCGGCGGTCGCGCGGTTTGAGGCGCTGATGGCGATCTCGACGGCGCTGACCGCGTCCATCCCCTGGGCCAAGCGCCGCGCGGCGGCACCGGACAGGGCCGGGACGCTCGACGCGCCGGCCAGGATCGCGACGCCGGCCGCTCGCGCGGCGTCGTCCAGCTCGCCGATGCCGGCCACGAACGCGCGGCCGTCCGCGAGATCGAGATAAGGGATCGCCGCGGCGATGCAGGCCCGGGGCAGCTCGTAGCCGCTGCCCTGGAACGGGCCGGCCGCGTCGATCACGAGGTCGGGACGGACGCGCTCCAGCACGGGCGCGACCGCCCCGCCGCGGTCGGCCTGGAGGGGTCGGCACGGCGGATGGGCAGCGCAGAACGCCTCGGCGCGCGCGAGGCGCCGGCCGGCGACGACGACCGCGTGCCCGGCGGCCGCGAGCCGGCGCGACAGGCGCGCACCGAAGCCGCCATAGCCGCCGAAGATCAGGATCGTGCTCACGCCCCGCCCTCCTGCGCTGCCGGCTCAGCGTCCTGGAAGATCGCTTCCTGGCGGATCAACCGCCCGAACCAGGGATGGACGATGTCGAGGATGAAGCGGAAGGCGTCCGCTGGCGCGTCCGGGGCAGCATCGGCATGCGTGACGGTGATCGCACCGGGGGTGAGCCAGCCCGGCAGGTGCAGGCGGAGCCCGAGGCAGTCGATGAAGTAGCGGTGGCTGCGAAACACCAGCGCCCCGTCCGCGACCGCGACGGTCAGGGTCATACCGACGCCGGCGCCGACGTGCTCCTCCAGGCCGGTGGGGCCAGCGAAGCGCTTGGCCGAGTGGATCACCTGCGGGAAGCCGGAGGCGCGCGCGTACAGCCGCGTCCAGATCTGACCGCCCCCGTCCGGATCCTCGGTGACGGTGACGACGCCGGCACGGCCGGTCCCGCGCTCCAGGGGGAGCGGGGCGCCGACGAGGCGCGTCGCCTGCGCGACGAGCCAGCCGACGCGGCTGACGCGCATCGCGACGACGTGGCCGACATAGACCGCGCTCGCCCCCTGCGCCAGGCGCTTGCCGAAGCGTCGGCGCACCGCCGGCGACAGGCTCGCCCACGCGCGTTCCGGGATCAGCGTCCGGAAGCGCAGGTCGAGGAGGTCGCCCGGCCCGTCGAACGACGGCGCGGTGCGGGTCTCGCGGGACGGCCCAGCATCGGCTCGACGGACGCTTCCCATCGCGGTCACCTGATTCCTCGATCGTTCGGGCTCTCTGAGCGCGATCCTCGGACCGTCACTCGGTCTTGGCCGGCAGGAACTTCACGATCCGGGCGCCCATCCGGATCAGCTTGGCCAGCGTCCCGCGGGGCACGTTGAGCATCTGGCCGTACCAGCGCTCCATCGACTCGGTGAAGTCGAGCATCGCTTGCAGGCGCCGCTTGGCGACCGCCCCGAGGGCCGGGTCCGCGTTCGCCTCGGCGACGCAGGCGCGCAGGGCCGCGAGGGCGGGATCGATCTCCCGCTCCTTGCGGCCGGCGGCGATGCGCGTGACCATCTCCCAGAGGTCGGTCTCGGCGACGAAGTGGTCGCGGCGCTCGCCCATCACCGGCACGCGGCGGATCAGGTTCCAGCCGAGCAGCTCGCGCAGCGAGTTCGAGACGTTCGAGCGCGCGATGCCGAGCAGGCCGGCGATGTCCTCGGCGGTGAGAGGACGCTCGGAGAGGTAGAGGAGCGCGTGGATCTGCGCGACGGAGCGGTTCACGCCCCACTGGCCGCCCAGGTCACCCCAGTGCAGTACGAAGCGCTCGACCGCGGCGGGCAGGGGACGCGTTGCATCTGTTATTTCTGTCATGACAGAAATAACAGACCTAAGTGACGCCCATGTCAAGCGGTGGGACCGGGGGAAGCCGATGCCGCGGCTCGGCCCGGAACCGCAGCCCCGGAGAGTCACGGCAGGATCGGCGCGTCCCCGGACCCCCGCCGGTCCCGGCTCGGGCGCTTACGCTGGGGACCAGGCGCGTGCCGGACGACTCCGTCACCGTCTCACGACCCCGTGGCGCTCGGCGGCGTGCCTCCGCGGCGAGGCCGGGACCGGAGCTCCGCCAGCCATGTCGTCCCGTCGGGGCGGTGCCGGATCGTCCGCAGCCGAGAGGAACGCCTAGCGGCGCTCCCCGGATTCTCCGACGCTGGTCCGGTTCGTGCCTAGCGGGGCCGCACTCCTCTTTGCGCCTGGTTCCTCATGCCCGAATGCCTCGTCTTCCGCGTGCCCGCGCAGCATCCCGCCGACGTTTCCGGGGTGATGGACCTCGTCACCTCCGGGACGGTGGGTGCGCCCGAGATCGTCGCGATCTTCGGCAAGACCGAGGGCAATGGCTGCGTGAATGACTTCACCCGGCAACTCGCGGTGATGGCTCTGGAGACCGCGCTCGCCACCGCACTCGGCTGCACGCCGGCGGAGGCCGGAGCCCGGATCGCCCTCGTCATGTCCGGCGGCACCGAAGGCGGGCTGTCGCCGCATTTCCTCATCCTCGCCCGGCGTGAAGGACCCGCGGCGCCGGAGCGGAAGGCGCTCGCCATCGGCACGGCCTTCACCCACGCGTTCCGGCCGGAGGAGATCGGCCGGATGTCGCAGGTCGAGGCGACCGCGGCGGCGGTCGGCCGGGCCATGGCAGAGGCGGGGCTCACCGATCCCGCCGACGTGCATCTCGTGCAGGTGAAGTGCCCGCTTCTGACGAGCGCCCGGATCGCCGACGCGGCCGCCCGGGGCCACGGCGTCGCCACGCACGACACCTACGCCTCGATGGGCCTGTCCCGGGGCGCCTCGGCGCTCGGCATCGCCGTCGCCCTCGGGGAGGTCGATCGCGAACAGCTCACGGATCCCGCCATCGGCACCCGGCGCGATCTCTTTTCCGGCCGCGCCAGTGCCTCGGCGGGGATCGAGCTGATGCGCAACGAGATCATCGTGCTCGGAAACGCCCCAGGCTGGACCGGCCCGCTCGCCATCGCCCACCGGGTCATGGACGACGGTATCGACCTGCCCGCGATACTGGGGGTCCTCAGCGACCTCGGCTTCCCGGAAGCGGGGCCGTTGTCGCGTCAGGAGTCGGAGCGCGTGATCGCCCTGCTCGTCAAGGCCGAGCCTTCCCATGACGGCCTGATCCGGGGACGGCGCCACATCATGAACGACGACAGCGACATCAACGCCACCCGGCACGCCCGCGCCCTGGTCGGCGGGGTGGCCGCCGCCGCAATCGGCCGGACGGACCTGTTCGTCTCCGGCGGCGCCGAGCATCAGGGGCCGGACGGTGGCGGCCCGGTCGCGGTCATCGCCCGCGTGAGGGACTGAAGCGGCGCCCCGGAACCGCAGAAATCCGATCAGCGGACGTGCGAGCGCCAGGAGGTCGGAGCCGATCCTGCGCGAAGACAGACGGCATGACCTTTCGATGTTGCAACGCCTGGTGCTGGCCATCGCGCTGACAGCCGCGACCTCGCCCTAGACATACCTGCCGACACCGCCTTCCGTGACCGCGCAGGTCATCGGCGGCCGGCGGCCGCCAGGCTGGCGCGGTCGACGATCTCGACCGCGCCCCGGCGAAGCTCGATGAGGCCCGCCTCAGCCCACTGCGCCAGGATCCGGCTCACCACCTCCCGCACGCTGCCGACATCGTCGGCAAGCTTCTGATGGGTTACCGCGGCGATACCCCGCGGCTCGGACTCGGCCAGGAGCCGCTGCACGAGGCGCTGCTTCAGCGGTGCGAAAGCGACCTCATCGATCAGCGTGAACAGGCCGGACATCAGCCGCGTGTAATCGTCCATGACGAAGCTGCGGAAAGCGGCGCTCTCGCCCATCAGGTGCTGGAACGTGCTCACCGGCAGCGCCGCCAACTCGGTCCTCTCCTCGGCCACGCTCTGCGCCGGGAACGTGCCGCCGGACAGCAGGCACTGCGTGGTCAGGGCACACGTGCCGCCGGGACCGACCTTGTAGATCAGCACCTCGCGCCCGCCCTCCGACATGCGGAAGATGCGCGTGCGACCCTCCAGGCACATCAGGTAGTTGGCGCACGCGCCATCCAGTTCGTAGGCGATGGCGCCCGCGTCCAGCACCGGGAAGTGCACGGTTCCCCGGGCGATCTGGAGGTGCGCCGGGCTGAGCGCCCGAAGAAGCGGGAACCGGTCGATCCAACGCTCGACCTTCTGAGCATCCGTCATGGCTGGCGTCGTCCCCCCCGGCCATGACGACGGGCTGATCGTCCGGCTAGCGTCGCGTTCTTCTCCCGCCGCGCCGGACTTGTGTGACCTGGGTCACCGACCGGGCGCAGCGGGTCGGCATAGCATCCGACCACACCGAACACGATAAGGGCGCCCGCCATGTGCGGCACCCGCCGGGAGTGAACCGATGCGCCGCCTCGCCCTCAGCCTCACGCTCGCTGCCGTCGCCGCCGGCCCCGCCGCGGCCGAACAGGACCTCCTGCTCGGGGCGGACATGTCCTCGCCCGCCATGACCAAGGCCGACATGAGTCGCGCCGACGTCGAGGCGCTGATCGAGGGCGCGGACGGCAAGCCCGTCGATCTGCACGACAAGTCCCTGTCCGGCCTCGACCTTTCCGGGCTGAACCTGCGGGGCGCCAACCTGCGGACGGCGCGCCTGAACAGGGCCAACCTGCGCGGCGCCGACCTCAGCGGGGCAAACCTCGAACAGGCGTGGTTCCTGAAGGCCGACCTGGCCGGCGCCAAGCTCGCGGACGCGAAGATGTTCGGCATCACGGCGCGGGACGCCGACCTCAGCGGCGCCGACCTCAGCCGCTCCATGCCCATCGGCGACTTCAAGGGCGCCAACATGAGCGGCGCGACGCTGGTCGACCTCAAGGGCGGAGCCGACATCAAGAACCAGTCCATGGGCCTGATGCGGGCGGTGTTCACATCGGTGAACCTGGCGGGCGCGAACCTCAAGGGAGCCGACCTCGGCCGGTCGCGCCTCGAGTATGCCAACCTGAAGGACGCCGACCTCACCGACGTGGTGCTGATAGGCTCGGATTTGTCGGGCGCCAACCTGACCGGCGCTACGGTGACGGGCGCGGACTTCAAGAACGTCGACGTCAGCGGCGCCCGGTTGATCGACCTCAAGGGTCAGTCCGAGGCCAAGGACTGGACCGAGCGCGTGAACGTCGACCGCGCCGTCACCCAGGCTTCGAACTGAGCCGCCCGTCGCCGCGGACCCCACCTGCTCGGCGCCCTCCCCGCCGGCCTCGCGCTGTCGTCGTGGCCATCGGCCCGATGACCGCCACGGGCTACGACAAGTCTGCGGAGACTATCCCGGTCGACGCCTCACCAGACTGGCTGACAAACCTGACTACCCGCCGCTGACCGGGTTGGATCGTCAGGGAGATGTCCGCTTCGGCGCCCGTGTCGCGCAGAAGCGGACCGACAGAAATCCACCCTGAGCGGTCCTCCCGCTGCCGACCGCCCCCTGCCGATCAGGGGCCGGCCGTGATCCACGCTCCAGGAGGAGATCCGCGGCCGTCGAGCGGCGCGGGCGCGGCCAACCGCCATCGCCCGCGCGCCCAAGATCTCACGCCGCAGCGTCTATCGCACCCTCGAGGGTGCGGCATCACCAGGCGCGGTCGCGCCGTCCCCGAACCTGGTATGAGTGCTGGTTCATTTCGCGACCCTCGTGTGAGTAGTCGGTCGGCCCCCAGAAGCCGTCCGGCGACCAACTGCGCGGCTGCACGGGAACATACCCACCGTCCCAGTTGCGAGGCCTCATATCGGCGATCAGCCTGGACCCATGGTCGTAGCGGTACATCTCGCCGCGGTTGCCCTTGGTGGGGCGTCGCACGGCGCTCAGGTCAGCGGCGATGTCGACAGGAGCCGTCTTCTTGAAACCTCTGCTCGGCGCGCGCTTCACAGTCACAGACTTCGTATCGAAGTAGTCACGATAGTCCCCATATGACTCGACCGCCGTCGCGCCGACCGTCGATCCGAGCAATATGGCGGCTGCGAGCAGGTTCTTCACGGCCCAACACCTTCTGCCTTTCAGCTGGCATCTAGCCGATCCGAATTTACGCTGGCCTGCCGAACTGTGTAGGATTGTAGGCGCTCTTCCAGGGATTGCGGTGACGTGCAGCACAAGCCGGCCGCTGCTCACGACGCATGAGCGGTCCGGTTCTCCGATTCCCAGGATCCTGCCGATGGAGCTCGATCGGCTGTTTTCGATGCGGCCCGATCCCGCCATTCAGCTGGCTTGAAACGGGCCTGCGAGCAGCCGCGGCCGTGTCGTTCGCTTCTCCGCCCAGGAAGACGTCTCCTATCCCTCGACGTTGCTTCCGCGCCGGCCTGATGGCGATCGCATGGTGAATCAACGATTTTACGGCCTCGCAACGGCGCCCAGTTTATCTGACTACTCGCGTCGACCGAATTCGGTGCGAGAATTTAAACCATCACCCAATGAAACAAATCGCACCGACAGGCCGCGCCACAATCGCCACACGATTATCCTCACCTCAGCGTACAGTAGATCTCTATTTACCGGTCGAGAACAAATCCCTCTTCCTCCATCGAAGGCTCTCAAATGCAAGGCGATCTGATCCCACGGCGCATCCTGTTCGGAAATCCCGAGCGTGCCTTTCGGCAAATCAGCCCGGACGGCGAGTGGTTGACCTGGGTCGCACCCGCCAATGGGGTGATGAACATTTTCATCGCGCCGCGCGCGACTCCCGACCGCGCTCGGCAGCTGACCTTCGATCAGGGCCGCGGCGTCACCGCCTACTGCTGGACGATGGGTGCGACGCATCTTGTCTACGGCCAGGACACTGACGGCGACGAAAACACCCGCCTCTACGCGCTGAACATCGCCGACGGGAGCGTGCGCAACCTGACGCCCGAACCCGATGTGAAGGCGAACCTCGGCGGTGTGAGTCGCAAGATCCGCGACATGATCATGGTCTATCTCAACGACCGGGATCCGCGGTTTCACGATCTATACGCGATCAACCCGGCAACAGGCGAGCGGCGCAAGCTCGCTGACAATCCCGGCTTTGCCGACATCATGGTCGACGCGGCGTTCCGGCCGACCCTCGCGGTCGCCCTGCACCCGAACGGCGAGATGCACCTGCTGCGCAATGCACGCGCCGAGGGGCCACCCGCGCCCGAGGACTGGCAGCCGTGGCAGACCATCCCCCGCGAGGATGCACGCACCACGTTCCCGCTCCACCTGAGCGCCGATGGGTCGATCCTCTACATGGCCGACAGCCGCGGTCGCGACACCGCCGCGCTCAGCGCGATCACCCTCGCCACGGGTGAGCGGACCCTGATTGCGAGCGACCCGCGGGCCGACATCACCGAGACCTTCACCGACGCCGAGACGCAGGAGATCCTGGGCTACGGCGTCTCCTACCTCGTTCGCGAGTTCCATACGGTCGATCCGCGCGCCGGCGATTTCGCGTGGCTGGCAGATCAAGGCCTCGAGAACCCCGTCGTGGTCGGTCGCACCGAGGCCGACGACATCTGGCTCGTCGGGACCTATTCCGACGTCTCCCCGGGCGAGGTCTTCGTGTTCGACCGGCCGAACCGCACGCTCACGCGGCTGCCGCCAAGCTCGCCGGAGCTGGCAGCGGCAGGTCTCCGTCCGATGGAGCCGCACACGATCCCGACCCGGGACGGGCTGAACTTGATCTCGTACGCGACCCTGCCGGAACGCGCGGGCCCGAGTGAGCGCGTTCCGCTCGTGCTCGTCGTCCACGGCGGCCCCACGGCCCGTGACGAGTTCGGTTGCAACCGGGAGCATCAATGGCTTGCCAATCGCGGTTACGCTGCGCTCAGCGTCAACTTCCGCGGCTCTGCCGGATTCGGGAAGGCGTTCGTCAACGCCGCCGAGGGTGAGTGGGGGCGGCGGATGGACGACGACCTCATCGAGGCCGTGACTTGGGCCAAGGATAACCTGCCCATCGATCCGAGCCGGATCGCCATCTACGGCGCGTCCTACGGCGGCTACGCTACCCTCGTCGGGCTCACCCGAAACCCGGATCTCTACGCCTGCGGTGTCGACATCGTCGGACCGTCGAACTTGGAGACCTTACTAGAGACGATTCCTCCTTACTGGGAGGCGGGCCGCCATCAGTTGAAGCGGATGATCGGTGACCCGGACACCGCCGAGGGCCTGGCACGCCTGCGAGATCGCTCGCCGCTTCATCAGGCGGACCGCATTCGCCGGCCGCTCATGATCGCGCAGGGCGCCAACGATCCGCGGGTGAAGCGGGCAGAGAGCGACCAGATGGTCGCGGCCCTGCGCAGCAAGGGCATCCCTGTCAGCTATCTGCTGTTCCCCGACGAGGGACACGGGTTCGAGCGGCCGGAGAACACTCTCAGCTTCTATGCCCAGGCCGAGGCGTTCCTGGCTGCGCATCTTGGCGGCCGCTGTGAGCCGGACGATCCCGTGACCCGGGAGCGCAGCAGCATGCAAATCCTCTGATCGCGCCGCCGAGCCGTCACCGAGGCCGGCGATGGTCTCAACAGCATCGCCGGATCCCTCGCGAGGGCACGAGCGGTTGACGGAACCATCGTGTGTCCGCTCACGGCTCACCGCCGAGCCGGAGCGGACGGGCAGAGAACGACCCACCCGGCCAGCTGTGGTCCGACGCGCTTCGCTCAGGAGCGGAGATGCCGAGGTGTATCGGGGAAGCGAGCAGTCGACGGGACGATCGGTGTGGCGGGCGCTCACGAAGGAGGATCGGTGCAAGAGCGAACCTTCCTCCTCAAGAATGACGGCTTTCGGATACGTAATGTATCCCTGCATCATCAAGGCTTCGGAACGGCACTGAGATGTCCAGGCCCCTCTTCTTCGCGCGCTGTCGCGAAGGCCTCTAGCGGCTCGACGTGCGCGTCGGGCCGCAGCACCACGACCTTCGTATTCACGGGCACGCGCTCGTAGAGGTTGATGATGTCCTGGTTAAACATCCGGATGCAACCGGACGAGACGTTCGTGCCGATGGTTTGCGGCTCGGTCGTGCCGTGAATGCGGTAGAGGGTGTCCCGATCGCCGTCGAACAGGTAGAGCGCGCGCGGGCCGAGCGGGTTCGTCAGGCCCGGCGCCATGCCGTTGCGCCAAGGGCCGTTCCGCTCGGGCTCGCGCCGGATCATGTCGGCGGTCGGCGTCCAGCGCGGCCATTCCGCTTTGCGCTTGATCTCGGCGGTCCCGTTCCACGCGAGACCGGCCTTGCCGACACCCACCCCGTAACGCAGGGCCCTGCCGTTCTCGCGTACGAGGTAGAGAAACTTGTTGCCCGGATCGACGACCACGGTACCCGGCGGCTCGCTGCGCGGGTATGCGACCTCCTGGCGGAAGTAGCGCGGATCGACCGCGCTGATGTCGGTCGCCGGCAGCGGGAAGCGTTCGGCGGGCTTCGCCGCGTACATGGCGAGGAAGCTCGGGTGCACCGGCGCGACGCGCGCGATCGCCCCAACATCACGATCGGTCGCCATGCAGCCCGCCGCCAGCAGCGTGAGCGACAGCACGGAAGCGCCGCGCAGCGCTCGGGCACGGGCCGAGCGCGGACCATTGCAGAGATCAGGCATCATGGCTTCGCAGTCGTCTCCTGTCATCGCGTCATGCTTCTTCGACAGCCGGCACCTTGGCGCCGGAGTCGCAGCGATCACGAAGCTATAGGCCAATTTTCTGAGATCGTTTCTTCGAATGATGCGAGCGTCGATCTATCACGCGACCATATCTTCGCAACGGAGTGAGAGCATCAACTTACATGATCCGCATAAATTGCAGTTCGGCCCGTATCCGCCTGCACCACTTGCACATGAACCGGTCCTTTCGAGCAAGCGGCGGGCAGGCTCGGCAACAGGCGGATCATCGCGGCCTCGATGGCCGACATTGAGGCCTGATGCAGTCTCAGCCTCGCCGTGCCGACTGAGCGCAGAGGGCCGGGAGGGGGCGAGCAGGATGGAGGCTTCGAGCTTGGAGCCGGGCTAACGGCTCTCGCGCTGAGCCGTTGTCTGCCGTGACCGTCACACGAGCCGCCCACCAGATCACAGCGGCGGTGCTCACCGGTAGCGGGCTGCCGCAGGGTGAGAATGGCCGGCCGGCGCCCACGGCGTTCACAGCGCAGATCCGCAGGCCGTGGCTCTACGCACAGGCCGTCGCGCCCGGGCGCCCCCCAGGATCGATGCGCGCGTCGCTTCAACGACACCGACGATCGTGGAAGCCGCTGCTGATGCGAGCCGCCTTCTCTCCTACTCACTCCTCGTCTTGCCATCGGCGCAGATCAGTTTGGTCATGATAGGCCATGCGGTCCGGCGTGGTGATGAATTCTACCGTCGTGCCCCAGGGCATACGGCAGTAGCAGACCTTGTTTCCCGGACCTTTCTCGGTTGCATAGGGAATGACGCGTGGCGCGGTGAGAGGGGTCCCACCGGCTCTCTCGAAGCGCTCGACCGAGGCGTCGATGTCGTCGGTGTAGAGACCGAAGTGCGTGATGCCGAAGTCGCTCGCTCGGACCGGCTGGGCTTGCTCGGGGCCGTGCATTTCGAAGAGCTCGATATCGGGTCCGGTTCCGATCTTGACCATCGCCTGCCCGCGCACGACCGTTCCTGGGTATGCGCCGACGGCCCGCTCGAACTCGGGCCCCTGCCGCGGTGGATCCTGCGGTCCGAAGGACTGGTAGATCACTCGGGCGCCGAGAGCTTCCACCAGAAACGACTTTGCCGCTTCGATGTCGGGCACCGTGATGCCGATATGATTGACCCCGCGCGTGACAGGTGCCGTCATGACAGTGTTCCCTTCTTGATTGATCAACCGCGATTCGCCCTGGCGACACGGGCGCGGGAGCAGAACCTCAATCGGCCTCGAGGAAATCGATCAGAGCGGCCGCGACTTCGTTCGGCCGCTCATCCGCGACATAATGGCTGCACCGCGCAATCGAGCCGCCGGTCACGTTGATCGCGAATTCCTTGAGCATCGGCACCATCTCCGCACCGAAACGCTGATCGCCGCCGAGACCCAGCACCGGTATTTCGAGCGGCTGCTTCTTGTACTCGAGCGCGGCCGCATGGTCGGCGGCGAGGGTGCGATACCATTCCATGCCGCCGCGGGTGCGGCCAGGAAGCGCCATCGCTTTCGCGTAGATCTCGATGTCCGCCGGATTGAAGGTGCTGTGGTCGTAGAACCGCTCAGCCATGAAGGCCGATACATAGTCATATTCGCGGCCATGGATCAGACGCTCGGGCAGATCCCGGTTCACATGGAAGCTGAAATGCCAGAGCCTCGCGGTCGTCGCCTCCCACTCGGTCCAGCCGGGAAGCGGCACGTCGAGGACGGCGAGATGCGTGACAGCCCTTCGATGAAGGGCCGCCTGCGGCAACGCCACCATGCCGCCGATGTCGTGTCCGCACACGGCATAGCGTTCGTGTCCGAGGGCGACCATGACTTCGTGCGCGTCGCGCGCCATCGTCGCCTTGTCGTAGCCGCCGAGCGGGCAGTCGGAAAAGCCCGCGCCGCGCAGGTCCATGGCCACCACGCTGAAACGCTCGGCCAGCAGCGGCATCACATGGTGCCATTCCCACCATGTTTCCGGCCAGCCGTGAAGCAGAAGGATCGGCGGGCCTGAGCCCCCTGTGACGGCGTTGATCTTGATGCCATTCACCGGCATCGACTGCTGGGTAAATCCCTTCAAAGTCGCGATCATGATCGCATTCCACACGATGTTGAAGTTCGGACAGAGCTCGCGGCCGGCGCTCAGCGCTCGCCGGAATCGGTGGCGGTCGCGATGTTACGAACCGTCATGTCGGCCATGATCGACCAGTCCTTCTCGCCGAGGCCCGCTGAGACAGCGTTGGCGAGTCCTTCTCGGACAGCCTCAAGCATCGGGAGCGTGCGTCCGATCTGGTTGCCGGCCTCGACCGCCAGGCGCATGTCCTTGAGCGCGAGCTTGGCTTTGAAGCCGGGCTCGAACGATCGGTCCGTGATCTGCGCGCTGTAGCTCTCGTAGGCACGGCCCGAGAAAAGGGTGCCCAGGATGAGCTCGAAGAAGTCCGCGCGGTCCAAGCCCACGCTCTCGGTCAGCACGACACCCTCAGCCATCGCCTCGATCGCCATGGCGATCATCATGTTGCAGGCGATCTTGGCGGCGTTCGCGCGCGCCGGATCCTCCCCCAACTTCCAGACTCTCTTGCCGATCGAAGCGAGCAACGGCTCGATCGCGGCAACCGCATCGGCCTTCCCGGCTGCCAGGATGTTGAGCTGGCCGCTCGCCGCTACGTTCGGCCGCCCGAGCACGGGCGCGGACACATAGCCGAGGGCAACCTTCTCGTGCAGCACCTCCAGCTCTCGCGCGAGAGCGACCGAGATCGTCGATGTGATGACATGGGTCAGCCCTGGACGCGCCTTTGCGAGCAGACCGGCATCGAGGATGACTTCTCGAATGGCAGGATCGTCGGACAGCATCGTGAAGACTGCGTCAGCCTGGAATGCATCAGCCGCGACCGGGACCAGCGTTATTCCGGGAACGCGATCCTGGACGATCCTGCTACGGTTCCAGGCCCGCACCTCATGGCCTGCCTTCACCAAGTTCAGGGCCATGGCTGAACCCATACTGCCGAGACCGATGAACCCGATCTGCATGATCTATCTCCTGCCGTTCGGACGAGGGCCGTGCGCGGGATCGGACGCAGGCTGTTGAGCGATCATCGGGCTGAGACCCGCGCCCTCAGATATCGGCAGCAACCTAGATGGTCAGAATCGTTCTTGAAGTGACAGAACTGTATTCCTAGCGTTCAGTTTTGTGTGGGTGCCGCGATGGAATGGAGTGACGTCAGAATCTTTCTCGCTATCGCGCGATCCGGCACGCTCGGCGGCGCCGCGCGGTCTCTTCAGACAAGCCATCCCACCGTCGGCCGGCGTCTGCGCGCGCTTGAGCAGGCGATCGGTCACACGCTCTTCCAGCGGACTGCGGACGGTCTCGTTCTGACCGAAGAGGGTCACGGGATCATCGCGCTGGCGGAGCAGATGGAAGAAGGCGCGCTGGCCATGGAGCGCCGGCTCGCAGGGCAGGAGCAGAACCTCAAGGGCAGTCTCCGCATCTCATCGGCGGACTGGTTCGGGGCCTATGTTCTGCCTCCCATCCTGGCGGACTTCTCGAGGGCCTACCCCCATGTCGACGTCGAGATCCTGACCGGCACGCGCCTGTTCAACCTCGCCCAGCGGGAGGCCGACCTCGCTTTCCGTATCGTGCCGTTCAACACCGCCGATGTGGTCCAGCGGCGACTCTTCAGGCTCGAGTACGGCGTCTACATCGCCGAGGAATCACATGACCCCAGATACGGCGATGGCACGGGTTTCCGGCTGATCACCCACGAGACATCGACGGGTCACTTCCCGGACATCGCGTGGCTCATCGAGACTTTCCCCAACGCAAGACCGGTCCTGCGCTCGAACAACCGCAACGTCCAAGGGCGCATGTGCAGGCAAGGCGTCGGCATCGCGGTCCTGCCCCGCGTCGTCGGCACGCAGATCCCGGGTATCCGCAGGCTGGACCTGCCGACGCAACCGCCAGCGCGAGATATCTGGGTGGGATACCACCGGGATCTACGGCGTCTTCGGCGTCTTCGTGCGTTCGTCTCGACCGTATCGGACCATCTCGGGAACGCGACCGTATGATGGGTCGCCGGGAGAGCGATCAAGGCTGCCGGAGGGCTTGAGCCGAGGCGTCTGATCGCGACGCGCGCGGTGTCGCCGGTGGAACGCCGGAGCGGGTCCTGACGCGAGCAGAGGACAGCTAAGCCACGCTGACGCCTACTGCCACCTGTTGCCGAAGACGCCCGCACCGGCCACGTCGTCTCCGGCAGCCCCGCATCGCCGCTCAGGCCGAAGCTCTGAAGTGGCACCGCCGCGCCCTGGCTCCCTTCATCCCCGACGTCTGGCGCTAGCGGCCCGGGCGAACGGCCGACATCCTGGGCGCCGTGCCGAGGACAGCCATGCCGAGCGAGATCACCCTCTTCGAGGCCCGGCGGGTCATCACGATGAACCCGTCGCGGCCGGACGCGACGCATATCGCCGTGCAAGACGGGCGCGTGCTGATGGTCGGGACGCAGGCCGAGTTCGACGGGCTCGACGCGGTTCCGGACCGCCGCTTCGCCGACAAGGTCATCCTCCCCGGCTTCGTCGAGGGGCACGCCCACGTGATGGAGGGCACCCTCTGGCGCCAGACCTATGTCGGCGCCGGCGACCGCCGCAGCCCGGACGGGCGCCGCGTGCCGGGCCTGCACGACATCGGCTCCGTCGTGGACCGGCTCTCGGAGGCGGACCGGTCCATCGCCGATCCGGACCAGCTGCTCTACGGCTGGGGCTTCGATCCGCTGCATCTCGGCGGCGCGCGCCTGACCCGGCACGACCTCGACCGGGTCTCGACCACCCGGCCGGTGATGGTCCACCACGCCAGCCTGCACATCACCAACGTCAACAGCCTGCTCCTGGAGATGGCGGGCTTCGATGAAACCACCGCCATCGACGGCGTGCCGAAGCTGCCGGACGGCACCCCGTCCGGCGAACTGCAGGGGATCGCCGCCCGGCTGCGCCTGTTCCGGGGGCTCGGCTACAACCCGATGAGCGGGACCCTCGACGCCGCCGACGTGGCCCGGTTCGGTGCGGCCGCGCAGCTGCAGGGCATCACCACCATCGCCGACCTGCACAACGACCTCACCGACGCGACCGTGGCGGTCTACGGCGCCGCCTGCGTCGAGGGCCTGCCGGTGCGGATCGTGCCGGCTCTGGCCTCGGTCTCGTGTCCCCCGGAAGACGGCGTCGCCAAGATCGGCCGCCTCGTCGCCGCCAACACCGATCGCCTCCGCTTCGGCATCGTCAAGATCGTCGTCGACGGGTCGATCCAGGGCTTCACCGCCCGGCTCCTGCCGCCGGGCTATCACAACGGCGCTCCGAACGGCCTCTGGTACGTCGCCCCCGAGGATCTCGACCGGATCGTCGGCGTCTACCACGCCGCCGGCATCCAGCTTCACATCCACACCAACGGCAACGAGGCCACCGAGGCGGCCCTCGACGCGGTCGAGAAGGCGCAGATCGCCCATCCCCGTCCCGACCATCGGCACACCCTTCAGCACTGCCAGATGGCGACCGAGGCGCAGCTGCGGCGGGTCAAGGCCCTGGGCCTGTGCCTCAACCTGTTCTCGAACCACCTCTATTACTGGGGCGACGCCCATCACGACCTGACGATGGGACCGGAACGGGCGGCCCGGATCGACGCCGCCGGGAGCGCGGCGCGGCTCGGCATCCCGCTGGCGATCCATTCGGACGCCCCGGTGACGCCGCTCGGGCCGCTGTTCACCGCCTGGTGCGCCGTCAACCGGACCACGTCGTCGGGGCGCCTGCTCGGCCCCGAGGAGCGGCTGAGCGTCGCCGAGGCCCTGCACGCCGTGACGCTGGGGGCCGCCTACACCCTGCGGATGGACCATTGCGTCGGCTCCATCGAGGCCGGGAAGTTCGCCGACTTCGCCGTGCTCGACGCGGACCCGTACGAAGTGCCCCCGGAGGCGCTCAAGGACGTCCCGGTCCACGCCACGGTGCTCGGCGGCCGCGTCTTCGCGGTGCCGCCGGCATGAGGCGCGGGCTTCCCGCGCCCGCGACGCGCTGCCCGCTCACGGTCGTCGGCGGCTTCCTCGGAGCCGGCAAGACGACGCTGCTGAACCGGCTGCTCGCCGGCTCGCAGGGCCGCTACGCGGTGCTGGTCAACGATTTCGGGGCGATCAACGTCGATGCGGGCCTGATCCGGGACCATGACGGCCAGACCCTGCGGCTGACCAATGGCTGCGTCTGCTGCAGCCTCGCCGACGGCTTCCTCGACACGCTGATGCGCGTCCTCGCGGAGCCCGAGCCCTTCGACCACATCGTCATCGAGGCGAGCGGCGTCGGCGATCCGGGCGCCATCGCGGAGATCGCCCTGGTGGAGCCAGGCCTCGTCCTGCGCGGCGTCGTCGTGCTGGCGGATGCCGAGCGCCTGCCCGGCCTCGCCGCCGACCCGCGCCTGGGCGACACGCTCGCCCGCCAGATCCGCGCCGCCGACCTCCTCGTGCTCAACAAGCGCGACCTCGTGGACGCGTCTGGCCGCGCGGCCGCCCGGGACACGCTCGCCGCCCTCGCGCCGGGCGTCCCGGTGGTCGAGACCGTGGCGGCCGCGCTGCCCGCGGCGGTCTTCGATCTCAGCGGCGCGGGTCCGGAGCGGGTCCGGCCGGGATCGAGCGGGCTGCGGGCCGAGGCGGTCCCGCACGAGGAGACCTTCCAGCGCCTGCTCTACCGGCGCGCGGGCGCGTTCGACCGCGTCGGGCTCGAGCGCGCGCTCGCCGGCATGCCGGCCTCGCTCCTGCGGCTGAAGGGGCGCCTCGGTCTGGCCGGCCGATCCGAGACGCATCTGCTTCAGATGGTCGGGCGCCGCTGGAGCCTGTCGCCGCTGCCGGAGCCCGCGCCGGACGGGGCCGAGCTCGTCGGCATCGCGGCGACCGATCCCGAAGCCGGCCCGGCGCTGGCCGGCCTCCTCGACGCCGCGCTGCGACCCCCGCAAACCCCACACGGAGACCGAACCCGATGCGCCTGACCAAACGCACGCTCCTCGGCGCCGGCCTCTCGGTCCTCGCCGCGCCCCTGACGGCCCCGATCCTCGACCTGCCGAAGGCGCTGGCCGACGACGCGATCGCGCCGCTGGTGATCGGCACCAACCAAGTGCCGCGCCACTTCAACGGCGCCGTGCAGTCCGGCATCGCCACCGGGATGGTCTCGACGCAGATCTTCGCGAGCCCGCTGCGCTACGACGATCAGTGGAACCCGCAACCCTATCTGGCGAAATCCTGGACTATCGCCCCCGACAACTTGAGCGTGACGCTCCACCTCGTAGAGGACGCCGTCTTCCACGACGGGCACCCGCTCACCGCAGAGGATGTCGCCTTCTCGATCGGGGTGATCAAAGCCAACCATCCGTTCCAGACCATGCTGGAGCCGGTCTCGACGGTCGAGACCCCCGACGCCCACACGGTCATCATCCGGCTCGCGCGCCCGCACCCGGCGCTGCTGCTGGCCATGTCGCCCGGCCTGATGCCGATCCTGCCCAAGCACGTCTACGGCGACGGCCAGGACATCAAGACCCATCCGGCCAACCTGAAGCCCGTCGGATCGGGCCCGTTCAAGTTCGTCGAGTACAAGCAGGGCGAGTCGATCCAGCTCGAGCGGTTCGACCGGTTCTTCATCCCCGGGCGGCCCAAGCTGGCGCGGCTCGTCTACCGGATCCTGCCGGACCAGAACAGCCTCGTCATCGCCACCGAGCGGCGCGAGATCGGCATGCTGCCGTTCCTCTCCTCGGTGCGGGACATCGAGCGCCTCGCCAAGGCGCCGACCCTGACGGTGACGGATCGCGGCTTCGAGGGGATCGGCCCGATCAACTGGCTGGCCTTCAACTGCGGGAAGAAGCCCCTCGACGACGTGCGCGTCCGTCGGGCCATCGCGCTGGCGGCCAACCGCGCTTTCATCACCGGCAAGCTGCTCGGCGGCGTGGCGAAACCCGCCACCGGCCCGATCGTGCCGGGCTCGCCGTTCTACGAGCCGGCCGTCGACCTCTACACGCTCGACATCGCCAAGGCGGACGCCCTGCTCGACGAGGCCGGGCTGAAGAAGGGGCCGGACGGCACGCGGTTCCCGCTCACCATCGACTACATCCCCAACGACAACGACCAGCAGCGCAACGTCGCCGAGTACCTGCGGGCCGGCCTCAAGCGGATCGGCATCGCCCTTCAGGTCCGGGCCGCGCCGGACTTCCCGACCTGGGCGCAGCGCGTCTCCAACTTCGACTTCGACCTGACCATGGACAACGTCTTCAACTGGGGCGACCCGGTGATCGGCGTGGCGCGGACCTACCTGTCGACCAACATCCGCAAGGGCGTCATCTGGTCGAACACGCAGCAGTACAAGAATCCGAAGGTCGACGAGCTGCTGAACGCCGCCGCGGTCGAGACCGACCTGGAGAAGCGCAAGGCGCTCTACAGCGAATTCCAGAAGATCGTCGTGTCCGAGGCGCCGATCGCCTATATCAACCTCACCCCCTACAAGGCGGTCTACGACAAGCGCCTGACGAACCTGCCCCTGTCGATCTGGGGGCCGCTCTCGCCCCTCGACGAGGTCGCCTGGGCGCAGGGCGCCGCCGGAGCCGAGCGATGACGGGCCTGCGCAGGCTCGGCGCGACGGCGGCGAACGCCGCCGGCCTGCTGCTCGCCGTGGTGGTGCTGAACTTCCTGCTGATCCAGGCGGCGCCGGGCGATCCGGCGCAGGTCATCGCCGGGGAGATGGGCGGCGCCTCGCCGGAGATCATGGCCGAGATCCGCACCCGCTACGGCCTCGACCGCGGCCTCCCCGAGCAGCTCGCGACCTATGTCGGCAAGGTGGTGCGGGGGGATCTCGGCTACTCGTTCTACTTCAACGAGCCGGTCTCGCGCCTGATCCTGGGTCGTCTGCCGGCCACCGCGCTGCTGGTTCTGAGTTCCCTCGCCCTCGCGGTGCTGGCCGGGGCCGGCCTCGGGATCCTGGGTGCCCGCAGGCCGAACGGCCTCGTCAGTCACGCCGTCTCCCTGGTGGCGATCGCCGGCAACGCCGCTCCGGTGTTCTGGACCGGCCTGATGCTGCTGGTCGTGTTCGCATCCCTGTGGCCGGTGCTCCCGGTCGCCGGGATGGAGGACGTGGCCACCCCACGCCACGGCCTCGCCTACGCCCTGGACGTCGCCCGCCACCTGGTCCTGCCGGCGCTGACCCTCGGCATCGTCTACGTCGCGCAGTACAGCCGCCTGATGCGCGCCAGCATGATCGACGCGCTCAACGCCGACTACGTCCGCACCGCCCGGGCCAAGGGCCTGCCGGAGCGGACCGTGATCGGCAAGCACGCGCTGCGCAACGCGCTGATCCCCCTCGTCACCATGGTCGGGCTCCAGTTCGGGCAGCTCTTCGCGGGGGCGATCCTGGTCGAGACCGTGTTCGCGTGGCCGGGTCTCGGCCGGCTGACTTTCGACTCGATCCTGCGGCGCGACTACCCGACGCTGCTCGGCATCCTGTTCTGCTCGGCGCTGCTGGTCATCGCCGCGAACCTCGTCACCGACCTCCTCTACCGCCTGATCGACCCGCGGATCCGCGCCGGGAGGCCGGCATGAGCGCCCTCGCCGCGGCCGAACCGGCGGTGCGGCCCCAGCCGGTGCGATCCGAGACCGCGCCACCGATGCCGCGCCCGGCGGCGGATCCCGGCCTCGCCGCCTTGCGCCTGTTCCTGCGCAACCCGAGCGGGCTCCTGGGCCTGGCCATCCTGATCGGCCTGCTGTTCGCCGCGCTGGCGGGCCCGCACCTCTACGGGGTCGACCCGTTCGAGATCGTCGGCGCCCCGTTCCAGCCGCCCGGCGGCGACCCGGTGCTGGGCACCGATTACCTGGGTCAGGATATCCTGGCGGCCCTGCTCCAGGGCGGCCGCGCGACCCTGCTGGTCGGGTTCTCGGCGGCGCTCATCACCGTGGTGATCGGCGTGACCTTCGGGGCGCTCGCGGGCTTCTTCGGCGGCCGGGTCGACGCGGCGCTGATGAAGGTCACCGAGTTCTTCCAGGTGCTGCCGACCCTGCTGTTCGCGATGGTTCTGGTCACCCTGTTCGGCCAGAAGATCGCCATCACCACGATCGCGATCGGCATCGTGTCGTGGCCGCCGACCGCCCGGTTGACCCGGGCCGAGTTCCTGCGCCTGCGCGGCCTCGACTTCGTCAAGGCAGCCCGGGCGGCCGGTGCCGGACCGCTCTACCTGATCGGACGGGTGATCCTGCCGAACGCCGCGCCGCCGATCGTGGTCTCCGCGACGCTGGCGATCGGCACCGCCGTGCTGTTCGAGGGGGCCTTGAGTTTCCTCGGCCTGGGCGACCCCAACGTGATGAGCTGGGGGCTGATGATCGGGCAGAACCGCGCCTACGCCCTGGAGGCGTGGTGGACCGTGCTGCTGCCCGGCGCGGCGATCTTCCTCGCGGTCCTCGGGGTCAGCCTCGTGGGCGACGCGGTCAACGACGCGGTCAATCCGCGCCTGCGCAAGCGGAGCTGAGCGATGGCCCCCGTACTCGCCGTCGAGGATCTGACCGTGACCCTGACGCGGCCGGGCGGCCGCGTGCCGGTCCTGGAGCGGCTCAGCTTCTCCGTCGAGGCCGGCCGCACCGTCGCGCTGGTCGGCGAATCCGGCTGCGGCAAGAGCATGACCGCGCTGGCGATCATGGGCCTGCTGCCGGAGGGCTTCGCCCGCACCGGCGGCCGCATCCGGCTCGCCGGGGAGGACATCGCGGCCGCCAAGCCGGCCCGGCTGCGGGCCCTGCGCGGCAGCGCCCTGTCGATGATCTTCCAGGAGCCGATGACGGCCCTGAACCCGGTCTACACGGTCGGCGACCAGATCGCCGAGGCGCTGCGGCTGCACCAGCGGCTCGGGCACCGCGCCGCCCTGGAGCGGGCGCTGGCGATGCTCAGGGCCGTGCAGATCCCGGCGGCCGAGCGGCGCCTGCACGCCTACCCGCACGAACTCTCCGGCGGCATGCGCCAGCGGGTGATGATCGCCATGGCACTGGCCTGCCGGCCCAAGCTCCTGATCGCCGACGAGCCGACCACGGCCCTCGACGTCACCGTCCAGGCGCAGGTCTTCGACCTGCTGAAGGCCCTGCAGGACGAGATGGGCACCGCCATCGTGCTGATCACCCACGACCTCGGGGCGGTGGCCGACATCGCCGACACCGTGGCGGTGCTCTACGCCGGGCGCTGCATCGAGCAGGGCGACACCCGGTCGGTCATGCGCGCGCCGCAGCATCCCTACACGCGGGGGCTGATGGGCTGCACGCCGCACCTGCGCCTCGGCGCGGCGGCCGATGCGGGTGCGGGGATGCTGCGGGAGATCCCGGGTCTCGTCCCGCCGCTGGGCCGGCGGCCGGCGATCTGCGCCTTCGCGGACCGGTGCGGCCGGGCCGACGCCACCTGCCTGGACAATCCCCAGCCGCCCCTGGCCGAGGCCGGCCCGGCCCGGGCGGTGGCCTGCTGGCACCCGGAGGACCGCGCCGCATGACGACGGACGCCGCATCGGCCCCGATCGGGGCCGACCTCCTGCAGGTCAACGACCTGAAGGTCCATTTCCCGGTCCCGGGCGGAGGGCGGGTCCACGCCGTCGACGGCGTGAGCTTCGTCGTGCGGCGGGGCGCGAGCTTCGGCATCGTCGGCGAATCCGGCTCGGGCAAGTCCACCACGGCGCAGGGGATCATGCGCCTCGTCCCGGCGGCCGCGGGTCAGGTGGTCCTGCGCGGCGAGGACATAATCGGCCTCCGGGGCGCCCGGCTCCGGCAGGCGCGGCGCCACATCCAGATGGTCTTCCAGGACCCGTTCGCGTCGCTCGATCCCCGCCGCTGCGCCGGCGACCTCGTGGCCGAGCCGCTGCGGCTGCTGGAGGGCCTGTCGCGCAGGCAGGCGGCGGCGCGGCTCGACGCGCTGTTCGCCGCGGTGGGCCTGCCGGCCGAGGCCCGGAGCCTGTTCCCGCACCAGTTCTCGGGCGGGCAGCGCCAGCGCCTGTGCATCGCCCGGGCGCTGGCGACCGAGCCCGACATCATCGTCTGCGACGAGGCGGTCTCGGCCCTCGACGTCGCGATCCAGGCGCAGATCCTCAACCTCCTGGCCAAGCTCCAGGCGGAGCGCGGCCTCGCCTACATCTTCATCTCGCACGACCTCGGCGTCGTGCAGCATCTCTGCGACGAGGTCGCGGTGATGTATCTCGGCCGCATCGTCGAGCAGGCGCCGACCCGGACGTTCTTCTCCGCCCCGCGCCATCCCTACAGCTGGTCGCTGATCTCGGCGGCGGTGCCGGCCGGTCCGGCGCGGGATGCCCTGAAGGCGCGCTACCTCGTGCGCGGCGAGCCGCCGAGCCCGATCGATCCGCCCGCCGGCTGCCGGTTCGCTGCGCGCTGCCCGTTCGCGGTCGAGCGCTGCCGCGCCGAGGATCCCGCCCTGCTGGCGACCGGCCCGGGCCACTACGTCGCCTGTCACCGGGTCGGCGAGATCGAGGCGCCGGACTTCGACCGGGCCCAGGCCGCCTGATCCCGCCGGGTTCCCCGTACGAGAAAGGCCGCCCCGAATGCGCGGGGCGGCCCGTTCAATCCGTTCTGTAGCCGGCTCAGGCCGCCTCGTCGCGGTGGTGGTACCAGCGATACAGCATCCGCTGCCCGATCCGCCGGAACGGGGCGAACGGGTGGCCCGGCAGCGCGCCCTCGAAGATCGGCAGGCCCGCGGGCCTGCGCCCGGCCACCAGCCCGGCGAGCCGGCGGCCGGCCTGGGCCGAGAACGAGACGCCGTTGCCGCCGTAGCCCAGGGCGTAGAACAGGGGCTCGCCCGGTTCGGGCTGGACGATGCGGGGCATCATGTCGTGGCTGACATCGACCCAGCCCCACCACGAATAGTCGATCTCGATCCCCGCGAGGGCCGGGAACTTCTGGTGCAGGCCATCGACCAGCAGGCGCAGATGGCGCGGATGGGTCGCGTCCGCCCCCGTGATCGCGCTGCGGCTGCCGATCTGCACCCGGCCGTCGGGGAGCCGGCGATAGTAGAACCGCAGGGTGCGCGTGTCGGTGACGAAGGTGGTGGTGCGCAGCGTCGCCGCGATCTCGTCGGCGGTCAGGGGCCGCGTGACCAGGGAATTCGACAGGATCGGCATGATCCGGCTGCGCAGGCGCGGGTGCAGCCCCTGGCTGGTATAGCCGCCGGTGGCGATCGCCACCGCGCGGGCCCGCACGGTCCCGTGGGGCGTCCGCACCCGGAAACCGCCGCCGTCGCGGTCGATCCCGAGCACCGGACTGGCCGGATGGACCTTGGCCCCGGCCGCCCGCGCGGCCCGGAGGTAACCGAAGGCGAACTTGGCCGGATGGATGCCGATCCCCAGCGGCTCGTGGAGCGCGCCGACGGCCCCGGCCTCGTCCATCCAGTCGCGGCGCAGCTCGTCCGCGCCGAGCATCCGGGTGCGGTAGCCGAAGACCGTGTTGGCCACCTCGGACTCGGCCGAGAGCTTGGCGAAGGTGCGGGGCCGATGGGCGACGTAGATGTGGCCGCCGGGCTGGGGATCGGGGTCGAATTCGCGCACGAGGCCGGTGAAATACGCGAAGCCCTCCAGGATCTCGGCGTGGAGCCGGAGCGCGGTCTCGCGGCCGTAGCGGGCGATCCACTGCGAGCGGCTGAGCCGGCCCGAGGCGTTCTGGCCCTGGCCGCCATTGCGGGTGCTGCAGCCCCAGGCGACCCGGTTGGCCTCCAGCACGGTGGCCTTGATGCCGTGGTCCCGGGCGAGGCTGAGGGCGCAGGACAAGCCGGTGAAGCCCGAGCCGACGATCACCACGTCCGCGTCGACGTCCCCCGTGATCGGGCCGTCATCCGCCGGCGGCGGGCCGGCGGTGGCCACCCAGTAGGTCGGCGCGTAGGCGCGGTCCGTCCCCGGGGTGACGCTGGTCAGCGGGTCGTAGGTCGGATCGTAGGGCGCGCCGGTCGGGCTCGGAACGGGATCGGGGGTCAGGCTCACGATCCGCCTCCCTCAGACCGCCTGGACCGGGCGGTCCTTGCGGAAGGCGCTCTTGCGGGCGATCAGCCGGCCCTCGAACACGAACAGGTCGACGCCCTCCACGGCCACCCGGCCACCGTCGGCCCGGGTGCCGGTGAACAGCCATTCCGACGTGGCCCGCTCCCCGGCCAGCGTGTGGCGCGACACCGTCCAGGCCACGTCCGGCATGTCGGTCCACACCGCCACGAAGGCCGCCCGAACCGCGTCCTGGCCGGTCAGCCGGCGGCCGTGCGCCTCCGGTCCGGCTGCCGTGTCGAACACGACCCCCGGCGTGAAGCAGGCCATGACGCCGTCGGCGTCGTGGCGGTTGAAGGCCGCGAACAGGCGCTCCAGGAGGGCGTGGCGCTCCGCCTCGGTCGTCGCTTCAGTCATCGCACTGCGCTCCCCTTGCGCGCCCGCAGGCGGCCATCGTCCGCCACGACCTAGCGCCGCCGCCGTCCGCCCGACGAGGTCCAGACGGAGGCCAACGACGCATCCAGTTGGCGGGTCAGCCGAGGCGCCCGACAGGAGCGGCGGAGCGGGTCCGGTCGGCCGGAGCCCGAGGACACCGGGCTGCGCCTGGCCCGCTCACTCGCCACCGCCTGGACCTGTCGCGACGCCCGGGGCGCTCGTATCGACGCCCGGACGCCCCAGTCCGACCGCGAGCGAGCCGCCCATGTCGAATGAATCCGAGAGCCTGGCGGGTGGCC
This sequence comes from Methylobacterium sp. ME121, assembly GCF_000974725.1. Lineage (NCBI taxonomy): Bacteria > Pseudomonadati > Pseudomonadota > Alphaproteobacteria > Hyphomicrobiales > Methylobacteriaceae > Methylobacterium > Methylobacterium sp. ME121. The sequence goes on along the minus strand of NZ_BBUX01000007.1, from coordinate 97,374 downwards.
GCGCGCGCCTCCCCCAGGGCGTGCGTGACCTCCTGGCCGCCCTCGCCGGGCGCCACCTCGTCGGGAACGCGCTGGTCGGCCCGGTGGACGGAGCCTGCCTCACCGTCCTCGATCCGGCCACCGGGCGCGCCCTGGCCCAGGCGCCCGCGGCCGGCCCGGCGGACGTCCAGACGGCGGTCGCGGCCGCCCGTGCTGCTGGACAGGCCTGGGCGCGGGTTCCGGCCCGCGAGCGCGGGCGGTTGGTGGCCGAGGGCGGGCGCCGGATCGCGGCGGCGTCTCCGGATCTCGCCCCCCTGCTCGCCGCCGAGACCGGCAAGGCGATCCGCACCGAGTGTCGCCCCGAGATCGCCACCGCGGCCGATATCCTCGCGATGTTCGGCGGTCTCGCCACGGAGCTGAAGGGCGAGACGCTGCCCTTCAGCCCTGACATGCTCGCGCTGACCACGCGCGAGCCCCTGGGCGTGGTGGCGGCGATCCTGCCTTGGAACGTGCCCCTCGTGCTGATGGCGCTCAAGATCGGTCCGGCCCTGGTCGCCGGGAATACCGTGGTGGTGAAGGCCTCCGAGGAGGCTCCCTTCGCGACGATCGAGGCGGCGCGCCTCCTGGCCGATCTCCTGCCGCCCGGAGTCCTCAACGTGATCTGCGGCACCGGTCCCGCCTGCGGGGCGCCGCTGGTCCGGCACCCCGACGTCGCCAAGGTCACCTTCACGGGCTCGCAGGCGGTGGGCGAGGCGATCTACCGCGAGGCCGCCGACAAGCTGATCCCGGTGAGCCTGGAACTCGGCGGCAAGAGCCCGATGCTGGTCTTCGCGGATGCGGAGCTCGACCGGGCCGTCGCGGGCGCGGTGGCCGGGATGCGCTTCACCCGACAGGGCCAGAGCTGCACCGCCTCGAGCCGGATCTATGTCGACGCTGAGCTGCACGACCGGTTCGTCGAGCGGCTGGCCGCCGCCGTCTCGAATCTCCGGATGGGCGATCCCCTGGACGAGGCCACCGACATCGGCACCGTGATCAACGCCCGGCAGCGCGCCAAGATCATGGACTACATCGCCCGGGGCGAGGCGACGCCGGGCGCGCGGGCCGTGCGCTGCGGGCACCTGCCGGCCGCGCCGGATCTCGCCGCGGGCCTGTTCGTCGAGCCGGTCCTGTTCACCGGTCTGACCGAGGACAGCCCGCTCATGCGCGACGAGATCTTCGGACCGGTCGCCTGCATCGTCCCGTTCTCCGACGAGGACGACGTCCTGGAGGCCGCGAATGCGGGGGAATTCGGCCTCGCCGCGACGGTGTGGACCCGGGACCTGCGCCGGGCGCTGCGGGTGTCGCACGCGCTGGATGCCGGCTATGTGCAAGTCAACCAGAACCTGACGATCCAGCCGAACCTCAGCTACGGCGGATTCAAGAAGTCCGGCCTCGGCAAGGAGGCCTCCCTGGAGTCGATGCTGGAGCACTTCACCCGCAAGAAGACCATCGTGGTCGACATGCGCTAGGGCGGTGGCGCCCGCTCTACCGATGGCTGAACCGGCAACCCTGATCGCGATCGCCGCCGCAATCTTCGCCGCGGCGCTCATCCGCGGCTTCACGGGCTTCGGGTTCGCCCTGGCTGCCGTGCCGCTGCTCGGCTTCACGCTCCCGCCGAGCCAGTGCGTCCCGCTCGCCGTCGCCCTCCAGTTCTGCGCGAGCCTGTCCGACCTGCCGCGGGCGCGCCGAACCTGCCATTGGCCGTCGCTCGGCTGGCTCGTCGCCGGCACGGTGGTCGGATCGCCGCTCGGCGTCGCCGCGCTGGCTGCGGCGAGCCCGGACGTCGCCCGGCTCGGCATCGCGCTGGTCTGCGGCTGCGGGACCGTCGCTCTCCTGCGCGGCTTTCGCTTCGCCGGGCTCCCGCGCGGCGGCGCGACCCTGGCGGTCGGGCTGGCCGCCGGCCTGTGCAACGGGCTCGCGGCGATGCCGGGTCCGCCCGTGGTCGCCTACTATCTCGCGACGCCGCTCTCGCCGCAGCAGGGGCGCGCCTCGCTGCTGGTGTTCTTCCTGGCGACGTCGATCGCCAGCGCCGTCAGCCTCGCGACCGCCGGGCTCTTCGGGGCCTCCCTGGTGCTCCCGGTGATGGTCGGCATCCCGCTCATCGTCGCCGGCAGCCGGCTCGGCGAAGCGGTTCTCAGGCTCGGTGCCGGACGGGGTCATCGAGCCCTGTCGATCCTGCTGCTCTGCACCGTCGCCGTCACGAGCGCGGTGCAGGCGGTCTCAGACCTGCTCGGCCATCCCCTGTGACGCGGGGATTCCGGCCGGCGTGACCAGCTCCGCGAGGCGGGTGAGGCCCGCCTCGATCCGGTCGGTGCGGATCGAGGCGAAGCCCAGGCGGAAGCAGGCCCGGCCGGCCTCCGGATCGGCGTAGAAGATATCGCCCGGCTCGATCAGGACGCCGCGGGCGCGGGCGCGCACGCTGAGATCCCGGGCATCGAGGTCGGCAGGCCCCTCCACCCAGAAGCTCGTGGCCCCCGGGTCGCGCCGCCAGCGGAACGCGGGCAGGAGGCGGGGCAGCAGACCGGCGATCCGGACGGCGCGCTCCTCCAGCACGCCGGCGGTCCGGCGCAGATGCGTGCGGTAATGCCCGAGCGCCACGAACATCGCGGTGGCGCGCTGATTGTTCGACGGCGGGTGGCGCAGCATCAGCCGCCGCAGCACGCGCAGCTCCGCGATCACGGCCCGGGGCGCCACCACGTAGCCGACCCGCAGGCCCGGGGCGAGCACCTTCGAGAAGCTGCCGACATAGATCACGCGGCCGTCCGCATCGAGGCTCTTGAGGGACGGGATCTCGTCCGCCAGGGCGAGGTCGGCCTCGTAATCGTCCTCGACCAGGACGACGTCGTGGCGCCGCGCGGCCTCGAGGAGGGCACGGCGCCGCTCCAGCGGCATCACCGCGGTGGTCGGGCACTGATGCCCCACGGTGACGAACGCCACGTTCCGGCTGGCGAAGGCGGCATCGGGCACGACCCCGTGCCGGTCGATGGCGAGCGCCGCGAGGTCGTCGGTGGCGAGGGTCAGCATGTTGCGGGTATCGGGATAGCTCGGGTCCTCGACGCCCACCGGCGTGTCGCGGCCGACCAGCAGCTGGATCAGCAGCGAGAGCGCCTGCTGCGAGCCGATGGTGACCATCACCTCGTCGGCGCTCGCGAAGATGCCCCGCCGCGGCAGCACCTGCAGGCGAAGCTGCTCCACGAGATCGGCATCGTCCTCGTCGATCAGGTCGCCCGCCCAGGCGTTGATCTCGGACACCCCGGAGGCTGCCCGCACACTCTCGCGCCAGTCGTTGGCCGGGAACAGGGACGGATCGAACTGGCCGAACAGGAAGGGATAGGGATAGTCGAGCCAGTCCCGGGGCTTGGTGATCTGCCGCAGCTGCGCGGGCCGGACCGCGAAGCGCCGCGACCACGCGATCGTCCGTCCGTGGGACGGGCCGCGTGTTTCGGAGACGGTCAGATCCGGCGCCAGGAAGATCCCGCTGCGCTCGTGAGCGACCAGGAAACCCTCGTCGATGAGCTGCTGATACGCGTTCACCACTGTGTTGCGGGCGACACCGAGCAGGGACGCCAGCTGGCGCGTCGAAGGCAGCCGGGCCTCCGCGGTGAACAGCCCCCGTTCGATGGCCGTCACGATCGCCCGGCGGATCTGCAGGTGTAGCGCCAAGCCGCTCCGGTCAAGCTCGCCAAACAGCTGCGTCCAAGCGAGGGCATGATCTGTGATAGCCATGACATCCGGCTCCTGCTCGGGGACGGGTCACCCAAGGCAAGGATGGCGCCAGCGCTTCAGGATCGGCTCCTCTCCTCGCGGAGCCCTGTGTGGATGGCTCCCGCATCGCCGCTGGCGAACAGAGCTTCTGGCGCGTGGGTCGGGTGCAGTCCTGTGTCCGGCCTGTCCATGCAGTCGCTCGTGTTGACCGCTGGCCCTCACGGTCTTCGCGAGCTGGGCCCCGCTCTGCTTCGCGGGCTACGACGTCCGAGACCTTACGCGGAGTATCCCGGCTCCCGGTCTGACCGATGCGCCATCGACGCTCATCGTCCTCGCGACCGGGAAGAACCTCCTCGTCCTGCTGCCAGGCGGCCGCGGCCGCAGGTCCGCGGCAGGTGCCGCACGAGGCCGCGAACTGCCGACCGGAGCGGCAGCGCTCGGGCTCGCTCACCGAGGCGGCCAGCGCGGTCGCCGAGACGATGCCAGGCCAGCAACTCCGTCTCCAGTCGGGTGAGCTGCTGCGACGGTCCGCGAATTCGGCACGCGCCCGAGGGTGATCCCTCTAGGGACTGGTGTAGCGAACACCAAAGTTTGTCCGATTTCTCCATCTAACCCATTGTTTTCACACGTTTCCTTTTTGGGGTTTGGTCCTTCGCATTCGATTGCGAGAGCATAATTTGCGTCCGAATACGGCGTAATCTGGCACCTGCGCAACCCATAATGTGGTTCGCGCAAAGAAAAAGCCCCAGCTTTCGCCAAGGCTTTCGAGGGGATCGTCTTTTCGTTGGGCTACAGAAGCTGACGTCTTGAATAGAACGTCGCGCCGACTTGGTCATTCCGCAGCGCCGGTTCGATTCCTCGCCGATCGAGATCCTTCTTCAACCGGAAGGCGTTCGTCCTCCAGTGCTGGGCGAGTTCGGACAGCGACACGTAGCTGCGCTCGAAGGCCTCCACCGTCTCGGGCAACACGATGCGGTTGGGGCAGTGGTTGACCGGGTTGATGCGCTCGACCTGAGGCAGGTGGCTCTGCGCGATGAGCGCCTCGACGACGCGTTGGTGGACGCCGAGCCGTACTCGGAGCTTCTGCATGGTGAAGCCGTCGTGGGCTGGCCCGCGGACGCGATCGAGCACCTCGTCGGCGTTGACGAGGATGGCATGAAATCCGGAGACGTCCGGGTCGAGCCCGACCCAGCGGAGCTGCCGCGCCAGGATCATCCGCAGGATGTCGGGGGTCGTACAGTAGGCTCGCTTGGCGGCTCGTGGGATGTCCATGATCGGCCGCTCGGGCTGGGGGTGGACGACGGCCTCTTCGATCAGGCTGGCGATGAAATCGTCGAGGTCGAAGGCCGCGTACCTGGGCCGGATGTCCGTCTCGCCGACGCTCGCGACGATGGGCTTGATGAAGCCGTTCCGCGCGAGCGTCAGCGTATGGGCGTATCGGGTCTTGAGATGCTCCCTTACGCTATGAAGGTTCATGCCCTTGGCGATGCGGCGCAGGATCGGGGTCGCGAGCCTGGCGTCGAACAAGACGTCGGCATCCCTCCGTGGCGCGTCCGCCGCGATGATCCCCTCGGCGACGAGGAGCTTCCGCAGCCGCCTCTGATGCTGTTGAGCCGCGGCAGCGGCCGTGACGAGGGAGTGCGTCTGACGTCGCTTGACCGGCAGCCCGACGACGACTGCCCCAGGTCCGTACGGGATCGTGCGCAGGGCATGCCGGAACACGATCTCCCGCAGGGGCGCGTAAGCGGGATCGGGTGTGGGGCGCGTGAGAAGCTCGTTCAGGAGACCGTACACGGTCGGCGCGCCTTCCCGGCCGGTCCCCGTCGACCTGAGGCCATCGCGCAGATCGTCGAGGAGATTCTCGACCGAGCGCCGGCCGGCATCGATGATCTCGAAGCCGGCGTCGGCAGCGCGCCGCCGGTCGGTCTCGTCGAGGCCGGCGAGCGTGACCGACGCCCTGAACAGGGCAACGGCTCCGACCGCCTCGCACGTCCGCGCCGCGGCGTACCACGGCATCTGATCGAGCAGGGGCGACGACCTGGGGGATCCGTCGAGCCGGGCCCTCAGGTACGCCTCGGCGGCTGAAGGCGGGACGGCGACGGCCTCGTCAGCGCACCTCTGCAGGGTGTGCAGCAAGGGCCAGATCGTCCGCGCGAAGTCGTGGGCGATCGAGCGGTGGAGAGGCCGGCCGAATTGCTGCAGGAGAACCCCGTGCCGGTCGCATGCGCGGATCGGCCCGAACTGCCAAGCCGCGCGCCCATAGCAGGCGGCGATCGGCGGGAAGCGTGACCCGGCGATGTCCTCGAGGAGGCACCGCGGGCAGACGTACATGCGGCTGCGCCGCATCATCGGCTGGGGCGCGATCTCACCCTGATACGAGTAGATCCCGCCCTCGCGCCGGAGGCTCCGCCGCGCGAACTCGTCGACCGGTACCGCCGTCAGATCCGCGAGCTGGTCGAGGGCGGACGGATCGCCGGCGACGATCCTGGAGAACCGCAGTCCGAGATAGCGGCAGAAGGTTCGCACCGAGGAGAGGCCGTGAAGGGCGGCGAGGCGAGCGCAGAAGCTCGTCACGCTCTCCCCCGGCATCAGTGGGACGAACGGGCGAAGCTTGCTCATGGCTCAACCACCCTTCCGTCTGGCGGCGCGCTTCGCCGGAGCCGGAGGCCCGTCGCGATCGGCCAGGCTGTCGAGCGTCTGGAAGGGATCGGTCGCTTCCCAGTCGTCCGCCACGAACGGATTGTCGTCGGCCTGGACGCCGGTGCTGCGTGCGTAGGCCTGAGCGAAATCCTCCGGGCAGAGCGGCTGATCGGACGCCCGGCCCTCTGCGGCGAGGCGGCCATTCCGCTTGAGCCGGACCTCGATGGCGTCCTGCACGTACTCGATCGTCCGGCCGAGTTGATACCCGCCGGCGTGGATCAGGCGTGGTGCGAGGGCATCGACGTGCTCGGCGGCGATCTCCAGCTTCGCGAGGCCGGCGAGTTGCCGAACGATGCCTCCGATCTTGCGGGCGTCGCCTGCCACGGTCAGCCCGGCCATGAAGATGAACTTGAAGCGCGCCTGGAGCTGGCGGTCCTGCCGGATCGCGCCGATGATCTCGGGGATGCCGGAAAAGACCAGGCCGATGGGCCACTCGTCATCGATCATCAGGCATTTGAAGACGTTGATGATCTTCTTGATCTGAATGGCGTTCGCCGGCTGGGTGATGTGGTGGGCTTCGTCGACGTGCAGCACCTTCACGCCCATCAGCCGCATGTGATCGCGCACCATGTGAGCGATCCGTTGCTCCTGCCGGGGCACGTCCGACACCGGCATCCCGAGCTTGCGCAGGGTGTCGATGGTGAAGCGGCTGAGAGTGCAGGCCCCCTGCGGGATCACCGACACAAGCGGGCAGCGTGATCCCTCCTGGCCGTAACCCGGGAAGGCCGGATGCTCCTGGAAGATCCGGCGCAGCATCGTGGTCTTGCCGGCGCGCGGCTCGCCGATGACCGCGATGCCCCGGCCTTCGTGCTGGCCCGCCGGCAGGCGGGGATCGCGATGCTCGAGGAGGAGCGCGAGCAGGTCGTCGATGTGATCGGTGACCTCGTCGTGCCGCGGGTGCCGGAAGTAGGCTCCCCGCACACCTTGCATGACCCCGACGCGCTGTAGCTGCTGCGCGGAGGCGACGCTGCGGAACTGATCCAGCGGATCGAAATGATTCTCAGGCATCGGGCGTCTCCATCGTCCAGTCGTTGTCGTCTTCGTCGTCGGGCGGTGGTGGCGCGACGGGTGGCGGCGTTGCCTCACCCCGCGGCCGCTGTGTGGACCGCTTCGTCTCGGCGTCTGGATGGGTCTGGCCTGTGACCGGGATGCCGGCGGCGAGGGGATCAGCGCCGGGCGCACGAACCTGACGGCTCGTGTCTTCGGGGATGTCGAACCCCTTCAGAATCTCGTGCTCGGCGCGGCCGATCGCGTCGGCGTCGTAGGTATGCGGCGCGATCTTGAAGCGGCGCTCGGCCTTGGCCGCGATCGCGCGGATCTGCCGGAGCGCCTCGGTGACGATCGGTCGGCTGGCGGCTGCGGCGATGGCGTGGCGTCGTCGCTGGTCCTGGACGACAGCGAGCCATTCCTGGATCGAAGCTCCCTCAAGGCCGCTGGTCGCACAGGCGACGGATTTCCAGGTCCTGCCGATCTGGACGGAGATCCAGCCGAGATTGTCCGGGTCGACGCGGACGGGGATCTCGATCTCGCCCTTGTCGGCGAGCAGCGCCGCGAGGTCGCTGGATTGGTAGTGCAGACCGAGGAACCGGATCCCTCGCTTGCCGACGGTCCGGGTGAGAGGGATCCCGAAGATCGCCCTCAGCTGGTGCGCGCCGGGCGTGACCCGGGAGCACCCGCTCTCGACCATGAGGCGCTGCCAGCAGTTTCGCGGGGTCTCGCCGTACAAGCCCTCGTGGGGCGTGTGGTGGTAGATGTCGACATCGTACAGGACGAGGGCGCGGGCGAGCTCGTCGACGAAGAGGTTGGCATTCTTGCCAGGGTCGTAGTCCCCTTTGTCGCCGATATTCGCAAAGGTCTGACCGGCGAAGTGCGTCAGGAACTGCGTCCGGGTCGTGCCGAAGCTGCGTTCGACATGCGCCCGCTTATTCGGCTGTCCGACCTGGGGTGCGACGAACGTAATCCCGAGGTCCGCGAGTATCTGCCGAAACCGGTCTGACCGGAACGCGGCCCCGGCATCGGTCGCGATTGCGTGGGGGACGCAGGCATAGTCCCACGGCGTCCTCGCCCCCATCGCGACAGCGAGCGGAGTCTTGTCGTTGATCATCATCCGCAAGAGGACCGCGGCCGCCGCAGTGGTCTCGGTCGGCGCGAGGACCTCCGCGAGGATGCAGCGAGAGGCGACATCGATCGCCCGGAGCAGGATCCATCGCTCCTTTGGCACGGCCTTCTGCTGTTCGGGGGTCAGCGTCGCCCAGAGGCCGCTCTCGACGGCCATGTTGATGAGCGACACCTTGCAGCCGTCCACCTGGACGAGCTCGCCGATGCGGGTGACCTCGAATTTTCGCCGGACACCGCAGTTCCGGCGGATGGCGTATTCGATGCCGTGACGGGCGCTGTCCTGTTGGAAGCGTGAGAACCGGGCGATCTGGGCTTGGAAGGTCGAGGCACCGATTTGGCGCAGCGGCGGCAAACCTGTCTCGGCGCGCTTCCTATTCTCTTGATCGAGCGCGTCCTTGTAATCGCTGTAGCACTGCCGGCGAGACGGGCGCTTTCGACTCATGAAGGCGTACACGGCCTCCATCATCACCGCGTATTCGTTGGGCTCGAAGCGCGATCTGTGGTTGCCGCTGTTGCAGTGACACTGCCGCAGACCCCACGCTTGGCAGCCCGCTTCCTCGTACGCCAGGATCCAGCGCTGCAACGTCCTTGGGCCGGGCGGTGAACGGAGGACGACCGTTCGGCCCACGCGAAGCTTCCGAGGCTGGCCGGACTTGTTCAGGCTCGGACGCTCCTGCACCGCCCCTTGAGCCTTCGCCTTCTTGGCGTAGTCGAGCTGCATCAGATGCGACCCGGCGCGCCGCATCGCCTCGGCAAGACCGGGCAGGGTCCGATTGATCCGTTGCTCACCGGCCGGCGGCGGGTTGCGCTGATCCTTGGTCTTTTCGTCGTAGTAGGCGCGCACGCAGGCTTCCCGCCAGCGCACCTCCGGGAGCTCCTCGGCCGGGATCTCGTCGTCGCTCTCGATGAGTGTGCGCCCCCGGGCCCGCGCCCGCGGCTCGGTGTAGAACATCGTGTCCTGGCGGAAGTCGGGGTGCTGCCGTTCCCGCTCGAACTGCTCGAACGAGACGTGGTCGGTGCTATCCGAGCCGAAGGGCTGCAGCAGGTAGCCGGCCGCCGTCAGTCCTTTGCAGGTAAGGATCTGGCCGCCGCCGAAGACGAGGCGATCGGTCGGGTCGACCCGGTAGCGCGGTGTGATCGGGGTGCCGGCGGTCATCGCGCGCCCTCCTCACCCGCCGCCCAGACGAGGGTGTCGGCCGTGATCGCGGCAAAACCCTTCGTGGCGATCCTTCGAGAGCCGATGAGGCGAACGATGGCGCGGAACGCCTCGCCGCCGTAGCCGGTCGCGTCGCGCAGATCGCCGATGCTGATCTGGCCGACCACGGTCGAGAGCGCGGCCAGGACCGCGGCGTCGGCCTCGCCGGGCGGATCCCGGCGGCAGTCATGGAGGAGCGCCGCGTTGCGGATGGTCGCGCGCGGGATGTCGGCCTCGGTGATGAGCACGATCTCGTCGGCGACCTCGGGCGAGATCCGGCTGGCGAGGTCGTGCAGGAACGCCTCGAAGTCGCGCGCCTCGACCCGCTCGCTCGGCTTGTAGGCCAGAGCCTTGCGCAGGCCGTCGCGCATCCGCACGATGAAGTCGAAGTAGTGCCGCCGCGTCACGCCGGCGTGGTCGCGGTAGACCGCCTCCTGCTGCTCCCGGATGTCGACGACGTCCTGGCGGGCGAGCAGGGTGGTGAGCAGGCCGAACTCACCGAGGCTCTCGAAGAAGACCTGGCGCGGCGCATCCTCGTTCGTGACGAGCACCCCTTGGGTCGAGGCGCGGGAGCGGAACTTCGTCAGCGGGCGGTCGGCCACGCTGTCGCGGGGGTGCTCCCAGTCGGGGGCGGACGGATCGATTGTACGGGGCATCGTCATCTCCTGGTGCGTCGGGCTTCGCTCGAGGCGAGCGGTCGGACGGAGGCAGCCGGGGGCGTTCGCCTGCGAGGGGCAGGCGTCGGGCTCCGGCAGCGGAGAGCGGGTGCGCGTGGGCCGTGGGCAGAGGGGCTTGCAGGCGGAGTCCGCCTGTGAGAATCTAACCTCTGCAAAGGGCTCCCGACGCCCTGGCGCTGGTCGCCAGTTCGCAGGTGCGCTCCTGTCACGCCGACCCTGAGTTCCTCCAAGAAATCGGGGGGTCGACGCGGCTTAGCTTCGAGAGCGTCCAGTCTCGCGATTGGGCGCTTTCGTCATTTTCGGGCTCGGCATTCGGTTCACGGCATCGGCGGGCCTCCCCTCGGTTGCACGCACGAGGATCGGCTCGCAGAACGGTTAGAGTCAACGCGTCGATTCTGCGAATAACCCTCGAACGACTGCTCGCGCCGGGCGCTGTGCTTGGATTTCCAAGCAACGGAATGACTGTCATCGCCATTCCGCGCGATCTCGACCGCATCTCGGCGCATCTCGACTTTGCTGATCTGCCGCGAGATCGAACCAAGATGATCTAAGAAGACGGGCATCGCCCGGATTCGGGTCGGATTCGGCTGATCTCGCCCTGATCTGCGCACGATTCGCGGCAATGAGTCGCGGGCGATGGCTCGCAAGTAGTGGTCGAGATGAGGCTGAATCGTTCGCATGGCCGGATCTCAGAACAGCCGGTCCGAGAAGCGGATATACGCGTCCACCTCGGTGACCATTGGCTCCAGGGCGTCCGGGAAGCCGAGATCGTCGAGGTAGCGGAGCTCGGCCTCGACCTGATCGCGCTCGACCTCCCGGTGCCAGGCGCGCGGCCGTCCGTCCTCGCCGACGTTCCAGCGGTATCCGCGCTCGCGCAGGAGGTCCTTGACCTCGAACGGCGCGCCGAGCGCCCAGACCCGGACGGTCGGCCGGCGGGCGTTCTCCAGGAGCTTGCCCATGGCGATCGCGTGGGATCGCGGCAGCGGCATCTCGAGGATCTCCAAGAGTGCGTAGCAGTCGTCGCTGGCGCGATGACCTTCGAACCAGAAGCCCTGCTGGAAGCCGATGTAGAAGAGCTTCGTGCCCTCGACGCCCTCGGCCAACCATGGGATTTGGGTCTGTGAACACGCCCAAGCCTTGTCGATGAAGACGGGGCAGAGGCGCTCGCAGAACCGCCGATCGAAGTTCGCGTTGTGGGCGATGATGAGGTCGGCGTCCGCGACGAACGCGCGGAGCGCGGTCTCGTCGATGCGATGGCCGGCGACCATGGCGTCGGTGATCCCCGTCAGAGGGGTGATCTGGGACGGGATCGGCCGCGACGGCTCCCGGAAACTCTGGAACTCGGCGATCGGCCCGAGGATGGTGCCGGTCGGGTTGTAGGCGACCCGCAGCATCCCGAGTTCGATGATCTCGTCGGTGTGCGGGTTGAGGCCAGTGGTCTCGCAATCGAGGAGGATCGCGATCTTCACGCGATCCGGCAGCGGCCACTCATAGAGACCGCGCCGCTCGAGCTTGCGCAGGACGCGGTAGTGCGACGAGCTCTGCAGGGCGATCGCGTGCAGCTCGGCCTGAAACCGATCCATGAGCCCGCTCCTCGAATCCGAACGGTCCGAGTGCGCCTAGGAACAAATGCCAAGCGCGTCGGGCTGATGTCCTAGAACTGGAACGAGAACGAAAGCGGAACAAATCGGTAGAAACCACGCAGCCGGGGTGTGCCGCGTTAACCATATTTTGCTGTCGATTTCCGCTATCCCGAGTCACCGACTCGCAGATTCGCGGTCGAAGACGGCGCGAGACACAAGAGGTCGGTCGCAACCTTCGATTGCGCTTGTCCCCGCTTTCCACAGGTTTCCAAAGGCTGGCGCGGTCGCATCGCTTTCCGCTTGCCGCGTCGGAACCGACGGCCTTTCTGTTCCTTCTTTGTTCTTGTGGCGAACGGGGTGCAGCGTGGCCATTGCGCGGATCGAGGAGCTGCCCCCGGGCGGCCCGGTTGCTCGGATTCCGATCATGGGCCAGAGCCTGTGTGCAGGCTTCCCGTCGCCGGCCGACGATTTCCTGGAAGGCGCACTCGAACTGCCGCGGTGGCTCGCCCCGAACCCGCCGGCGACCTTCCTCTGGCGCATCTCGGGCGACAGCATGCGCGGAGCCGGCATCTTTGACGGCGACCTCGCCTGCGTCGATCGCAGCCTCGAGCCGAGCGACGGCAGCGTCGTCGTCGCGGCGATCGACGGGGAGATGTCGATCAAGCGCTACCGCAGGGAGGGCAACCGCGCCTGGCTCGCTTTCGAGAACCGCGACCTGCCGGTCTTCGCGGTCGAGGACCTCGCCGACGGGGTCATCTGGGGCGTCGTCCGGTTCACGATCCGCTGGCACACGGCGAAGGCGGCCCTGAAGCGATGATGGGGACGTTCCATAGGGCTGTTGCTACGTCCCGATAGCTGATGCTCTTGATCTCGATCAACGCGTGCGATCAAGTTCATCAGCGGTGATGAAGGCAAAATAGATGGCGATTCTCACGGACGAGCAACTCACTTTCTTGCGGCAGCAGAAAATTCCGATGGGAAGTCTTTTCGATGCGTCTGGGCTGCGCAAGGAAGCCTACCAAGCGCAAATGAAAAGCGAGGAAAAGCTCTTCGCCTATGGCGTTACGCCGTGCAAAGCGGGCAATCACACGCTTCGGACCCGTCCAGGGCATTGCATCCAGTGCGATCATTCCCGCATCGGATTTATGATCCGAGCACAGAAGCGAGCCTATGTGTACATTGCCGCTTCTCAGAAAGGACGGCTGATCAAGATTGGATCGACCGAGAACGTCGATTACCGCGCCAAATCGTTGAACGATCAGCGGTACGGTTCATGCTCTGACTGGGAAATGCTTGTCAAAGTTCTGAGCGACAGATCTGGTCGCCTTGAGGCTGATGTCCAGAGCCAGCTTGTCGAGTTTTCCGTCGTTGGGAGCTACACCAAAGAAGGCAAATTGCAGCAGTGCTATGAGCTGTTTCGATGCAATTTTTCGGATGCATACGATGCACTTCAATCGGAAGCCAAAGCCAACGAGAGTATAGATAGCCCGAACCACAGTCGGTCCGTTGTAAACTTCAACTTTCGATAGCGGCGCATGATGCGAGGATATTCCTCAATGCCTCGCGCGATCGCGCTCATCGACGGCAATAGCTTCTACTGCTCGTGCGAGCGCGTCTTCGACCCCAAGCTCGCGCGGGTGCCGGTGATCGTGCTGTCGAACAACGACGGCTGCGCCATCGCCCGCACCGCCGAGGCCAAGGCGCTCGGCATCAAGATGGGCGATCCGTACTTCAAGATCCGGGAGATGTGTCGCGCCCAGGGCGTGCGCGTGTTCTCGTCGAACTACACGCTCTACGGCGACATGTCGGCCCGGACGAACGCGGTCTACCGCGACTTCGCGCGCGACGTGGAGATCTATTCCATCGATGAGAGCTTCTTGGACCTCTCGGACGTGCGTGAGCGCGATCGCTTGACGCTGGCGCAGGATCTCCGGGCGACCGTGCGCGCCTGGACCGGGATCCCGACCTGTGTCGGCTTGGGTACGACGAAGACGCTGGCGAAGCTCGCCAACCACATCGCCAAGACGGTGCCGGCGTTGAACGGCGTCTGCGATCTCACCGATCCGGTTCAGTACGACCACTGGCTCTGCCGCATCCACGTCGGCGAGCTCTGGGGTGTCGGGCGGGCCTCGCTCGCCAAGCTCGAGGCGATGGGCGTCGACAGCGTCGCGGATCTCCGCGACCTCGATCCCCGGCCCGCACGCAAGGCGCTGACGGTCGTCGGCGAGCGCATCATCCACGAGCTGCGTGGGACCGCCTGCCTGCCGCTGGAACTGGTGCCGGCGCGCCGGAAGGGCTGCGCGGTCACCCGGTCGTTCTCGGGCCGTGTGACGGACCGTGCGACGCTCGACGAGGCGGTGGCCGCGCACGCGTCGCGGCTCGGCGAGAAACTCCGCCGCGACGGGCTCGGCACCGATCAGGTGACGGTGTTCTATCACACCAGCGAGCACGACCGCGGGGATCCGATGCGGTCCGTCTCAACAGTAGTGACCCTGCCCGAGGCGACGAACGACAGCCTTGCTCTCATCAAGGCCGCGACCCACGGTGTCGCCAAGACCTGGCGCGAGCGAGGTCAGATTCCGTGGCGCTATTCCAAGGCCGGGGTGATCACCACCGATCTCGTCGCGCTGGCCGACAGCCCCCGCGCGCTGATCGGCCGGCTCAACCGGGAGCGGTCGGGACCGCTGATGGCCGCGCTCGATGCGTGCAACGCCCGCTGGGGCCGAGGGTCCGTGGTGCCCGCGCGCGCTGGCCTCGCGACGAAGCGCGAGTGGAATACGAAGTTCGAGATGCGCACGCCCTGTTATACCACGCGAGTTGCGGACCTACCGCTTGCCCTAGCTTAGCGGTAGGAGTCCTGGAAAGGACAACCTCAGGTGCCGGGCAGACGTGATGGATACGAAAGGGTTCCCGAAGCCGATCAACGACACGCAACGCGAGTTCCTGCGTCTGTGTGAGCTAGGCGGGGGCGCTCGTGGTGGTCCCCCGCGTGGCAAGGTCCTCGAGGTGCTGCGGGCAAGCGGCAAGAGTCTCAATATGCTCGCGCATGCGGAAGCGCAGGCTCACCTTGCAGCCTACCCGGATGCGAACCCTTGGCACCTCTGCTTCGCGATCGGTCTCTCGTGGGGACACTTGGCGCGCTTGGATGTGGACTTCACAGGTGCAGTGGCCGGCGTGCTCGCGAACTGGAACAGCGGTGATCTCGCCGCCGCGAAGTCGTTCCACATGGAGCGTGGTCCCGAGCCCATCGAACAATCGCTACGTGGGGCTCACAATCTCTTTGGCCGCGTTATCCTTCCGAAGACATTACCGAGCACCCTGGATCGCCTGGACACTGCGCAGCAGCGCTGGATCTCCCCGATCCTCACCGGGTCAGATCGGCCGCGCTACATCGGCAGCTGGAACGCGACAGCGATGTTCATGGCCGCGCTGTTCGCTCAACCGTCGCTGGCTGCCATACAGACCGAACCGAGGCCGATGCTGCCGCCTGGTGGCCCGATCTTCAAAGGCTTGCAGATGCTGCACAAAGCCGGGCTTCTCAAGGAACCCCCGTCCGGCAGCGAATTGGATGACCAGGCATTTGAGCCCGGGTCCCTATATGAGAACAACAAGCATCTGGCGGATCTCTGCGCCGGCCTCTCTGCCTGGAGCCTCATCGATGTTCACAGCGGCGTGTACATGTTGGGTACGCGTCATCCGCACTCAAGCAAGTGGGTCTAGGAATCCCGCGCGCTGAAACCGTGCCGTAGCCTGTGGTCCTTCAGATATGGGGCATGCCCCGCCCTGACAGGCACCGTGACCGGCCGCCCATCGGTCAGGACGGCGATCGCTCTCTCTGAGAGCCTCGAACTCACGAGGAGCTTGCCCTCGTCGCTGAAGCTGATGAGGCCCTGGTCGAAGGCGGCATCCCACAACGCCGAGAGCAGGATACCGTTGTGGACGTCGACCCGCTCGTAGTCGCTGGACGCCGCCCAAGGCTTGATATGCGAGGCCCGGAGTAGCTCCCGGTCCCGCAACCCCGTGACCGCACAAGCCTGCTTCCAGTATCTGTCTAGGTGACGTCGGAAGATGCCCTGCGCGATGCGCACGATGACCATCTTCTCGGCCTCCGTTGCTGCGGGCATTGACTGGGTGACTTCGAGAAACTCCTGATATGCTGAAGGCTGTAGCTCCTCGGTGACCAGGTGGTAGATCCGAGAAAGCGCGTCGCCGAGTTCAGAAAGGCTGCTGACTACGCGGGCACTCTGACCAGGCATCGGACCGATGTAATGGGTGCCCGGGAGGATCGCTGTGTCGATCCGCGGTTCGCTGAACGATAGGATCCATGGTCCGCCTTCACCGCAAGCAGCGGCGTAGACCTGGAACGGCGTCGTAGCAGAGCGCAGCAGGTACCAGCCGTCTTGGATGACAGGCTGATCGAGACCTTTATGAAATCCGTTTCTGTAAGCAGCCTGACGGATATCAATCCATATAGCAGCCGAGGTGTGATGTTGATAATTGATTAACATCATTCAGCAGCGACCAGATTAACTGCTCCACTGGCAAGTTTGTCAAACGCCTGGAGTGCTAAATCCCTAGTCCGATAAGACTTGTAACGCGAAATATCGTTGTTTTTTAGCACACGAAATGTCTCAGACGGATACCCGGATCCTTTCGCCTCAGCGGGATCGAGAACATAGACAAGTTCATCTCTGCTTAATCCATACGCTCGTGCATACCATGCATCGAGTTCGGCGCGCAGTTCTGCGCGCCGAAGTTCGTCCCAAGAGAACGGATTTCCAGAGTAACCGATCTCAGACGCAAACGGCTCCATTGAACTGCTTGTATAAGTCAGTTCAAGAACCCTTTGCGCAATGAAATCAATTTCCCTATTATTATATGAATTGCGACCAAGAACTGGAAGCTGCTTTAGGTGACTAAATGTGAGATGCGTACCTCCGACCTTTGTCCTCGTTACGAAATCAAAAACCAGCGAATTCATGTTCGCGTACAAAGCAGCGCACATTCGTGCATCGTCTTCAACAAAAAGTAGAGGACAGGTGTCAACCACGGCTACTCTCGGTAGAATGCTAAATATCGCCGTCCTTTCGTCGGTGGAACGAGTGATATTGCGCCAACCCATTAGCCACCCGCGTCTCCACTTTTGCGCATTAAGTCGAGCATCAACCTCGAGCTGAGGCACCCAGAAACGCGGCATCGGTTCCGCTTTGACGTTCTGCTTGGCACTCACTGGGTCGCTTGATGCGATTTCCTTTCCATACGAGAACCAACGATGATCGAACTGGTGCATCATTTTCGCTTCGTAGACGGGAACATATATTGTATTTCCTGAACCGTTTTCCTGTTTTGCAATCCATTTATTTCCTGCAGGTTCGTATTCGGTTTTAGCTAGCTGCTCAGCCGTACGAAACCAATTGGAATCCTCAGCGATGTGCCATAGGCGAGTATGCGACCTAACCCGCCACGCCGCATCGCTGGATGCACCAGTTTCGTCTATCAAAACGGCGTTTCTTTTGTAGATACCGGCAACTATATCCGCATCCGCCTTGGTGCGAAAAACCGGTGCCGTCTTAGTGTTTGGATTAATGCGTTCGATATCCTCGGCTGTCAGCATAAACAGCCGCTCAGAATCGTTGATCTGCGTTACGCTTGTTAAAGAGAATGCGTATCGAGGTAGGTCTACTCTGTGTGCGATAGATAAGACACTAAACCGGTAGCTTCGATGAACTGCCGGAAATATACCTTCTTTGTTCTCGAAATCCAAAAGTCTTGCTAATTTCTTTTCAGTCACAAGAGCTGCAAAGAACGGTGCAGTCGTTGCTTCTGTTGCTATGCCTGTTGGTACTATGATACCTGCTCGCCCACGCTTAGAAAGAAGCTGCGTAAATAGCTCTGAAAATAAAGCATACGTATTGACATCACCCCTTCCTGCGCGAGGAAAGCGGCCTCCCTTGCTACCATCCAAGCGCATGAACGTTGAAGATGCCTCTGACGTTCTTTTTGCATCTATATAAGAATTATATATAGCGCGTTTAGAAATATCTACGTCCGAACCCTTCAGTTTTTCGATCAAAGCTTCACGTGCAGCAGCTGTCGGAGCTTCCGCGATGTCTGTGTCATACTTTGCGAAGTATTCGCGCTCCTGAAGCTTGATGCGCTCCCAAGGCGGATTTCCAATTACGGCGTCAAAGCCGCCACGATTGAAAACGTCACCAAAAGTAAGTCCCCAATGAAGCACCCGAGCCTTCGCAGTGCATTCTTGGCAGGCAAGAAGCATGTCAGTATCGACACGGCCCTGGTGGAGGGCATGAATAGTGTCGACCGTGCGCGGCACCAGCGTTTTTCCGTAGGGATCATCGTCTACGCCCTTCCGCATCAGGAAGGCACCAAGGTAAAGATCTGCGGCTTGCTTCTTCGCGACAAGGCCGGGATCGCTCATTGCCCTGATCCAGAGGTCCTGGCGCTCCTTGATCTGCCCCGGCGTGTCCTCGGACATCGCCTTGAAGGCGCTGATTAGCTCGGCCGTGTGCTCTTCGAGCGGCTTCCAGCCCTTCTGATCGAACAGGTTCAGCGCGCCGGCGCGATTGTCGCGTTCGGCGAGCACGAACCTGCGGCAGGCATCCCGGTCATCGCCGGTCAGGGGCTTATAGGCCTCCTCCGGAATGCCAGCATCGAGTACGGCGTCGAGTTTCTCGCCATAGCCAAAGGTGCCGAGCAAGGCGTCACCGCAAACGATGTTGCCGTCAAGAAAGCCCAACGGCTTGCCGGGCTCGATGGACTCAATCCAGAGCGCGACCTTCGTGAGGTCGACCGCCATCGGGTTGCGGTCGACCCCATGGATGCACTGGCGCACGACATCGCGCACGGCGTCCCGGTACTGCTCCGCTGAGGCGATGCCATCATTGCGCGCGCGAGCAACCCGGGCGGCCAAGCGGCGCGCTGCGGCGAGCAGGAAGTGCCCAGACCCGCAAGCCGGATCGATCACGCGCAGTCCGAGCAGAGCGCGAACCGGATCGGCGGCACCGGCAACAACCTGATCCATGACCGGGTCGATTGTGGTGTCCAGCAGAACCTGAACCAAGCTGTCGGGCGTGTAGTAGCTACCCGTGGTCTTTCGCGCGTTTCCACGTGTCTCCAAGCCCTCGGCGAAAAGCATCTCCCGTCCGTCGGCCGTGATGCGCGGGGTCAGCTCCAGCAGGCTCTCGTAGACCGAGCCGAGTTCCTCGGTCTGCATGTCGCGCCAGTTGACCGGCATGACGCCGTCGTCGGTCTTCAGCCAAGCGAGGCGGTAGATTGCTTTGAGCAGGTCGCGGTTGCTCAAGGCGTTCCCTTCGAGATCGTCCATGTGCTGCGACACGAACAGACCGGCGAGCGGTGGGAGACCGAGTTCGTCCTGCCCGTCAGCGAGCGCCTCGAAAACGATCTTCAGCGCCTCCCAACGATCGCTGTAGGCGTCGTACCCACTGCGCCGGATCGACGCTTGGCGCAGAGCACCGACGCTGTAGCCTTGTGCGTAGCGCTGGCGCTTGATCGCTGCCGTCTGCCTCGGATGCAGGAGGTCGCGATCCTCTGCTACGAACAGGAAGATCAGGCGGTAGACGAGGTGCAGGCATTGCTCGAAGTAGGCCTGAGCGGGGATGACGCCGCTGCCGACGAACTTGCGCAACGCTCCATTGGCGGGATGGCTCAGGAAGCCGGTACCGAGGGCGAGGAGGGCTTCCTCGACGCCGTCGCGGAGCCGATCGCGTGCAACTTCGCCCTCTTTCAGTCCGGCGAGCCGCCACCGTTCCAGCGTGCAATCCGTGACCGCGTCAGTGGGCTTGCCGAAGCGCGTCGCGTGCAGGAGCAGCCAGAGCACGGCGAAGTCGACCCGGCCCTCGTTTGTGAAGATCGCGTCAAGGTCGGCCTCGATGTAGGCGGGTCGGGTCAGGCTTGGGTTGTCTCGCAGCAGGCGCAGCCGCGTGCCGCAGCAGGCGAGGCCCCAAAGGGCGGCGTCGTCGGCGTTGAGCCAATCCTGGACGACGCTGGCCGCGGACCCGCGCCGTCCAGCTGCCGTCATGCTCGCGCTCACGCGATCAATGCCGTCGGCCGGCGGGACCACGACCACCGGCACGCGACCACCGAGACCCTCGAAGGTCACGGGGTAGATGTCGCCATCGCGGTCATGCCGCCCGACCGGGACGAGGTCTCGAAATTCCAGGACGTCGCGCAGCAGGGCTTCGGTGAAGCGCTGCGTGGCGGCGAGCGACGGCTCCGGATGGGCCGTGAGATCGGCGTAGTGCGCTTGGGCGATCCGGTAGGCGCGCGCGATCTCGTCGCGCAGAATGAGGCCGCGCGCGATGCCATAGTCGTTCGCGGTCTGCTCATCGGCTTCGATGCGGGCGATCTGCGTCAGCATCGCCGGCGCGATCAGGCCACCTTCTAGGGTGATCGCATCGAATGCGATGGCGGGCGTGCGCTTTGCGCGGCGAGCCCGCGTAGCAGTCCTCGGCTGGCGGGCCATCACAGATCTCCCGGCGTGAGGACGTAGAGGCCGACGATGTCGGCGGGCAGGATCGGCTCGACTGTGACCCTAGGCGTACCCTGGGCTGCCGCACGAACGCGGCGGTGGTCGGCCTCGAGCGCTTCGCCGCGCTGCGTGCCGTAGGCGTCGATCGCCGGCATGTACACGCTTAAGACGCGCTCGCGGGCCCGCTCGATCAGGCGGTGGCGTGCGGTCTCGGCGAGATCGCCACTGGCGGGTGCCTCGATCAACTGCTGCGCGCCCTCGCCGTCGGCGATGGGCGTCGTGCTCGCTCCCACAAAGGCCAGGGTAACGGCCTCCTCCGCGAGCAGCATGCGCTCGGAACGCCCGTGCACGGTAAGCTTGTGGCGCAAGCGAATCAGCACGACCGTGGTCATCGCGTTGACCCCGGTGGTGCTCCAAACCCCTGTCCGGGCAAGTTCAAAGCCGGTCTCGCTCTTCGGATCGAGCGCTGTCTCTAACAAGCTCTCGGCCAGGGTCGCGGTGATCGGATGAGCCCGGCCGACTGTGACGGCACCAGCTGGCGCTTTGGCCTCAAATCCGATCCGCACCTCGCCCCTGACGCCACTGGCGTCCAGACGCTCGGTGATCGCCGGTGGCAGCTTGGCGAGATCGGCGCGGAACGTCGCACCGCGCGCGGGCTCCAGCGCTGTGTTGAAGTGGTTCATGGCATGGGCGACGAACCGTTCGACCCGATCGGGTCCGCCGATGATCGCGCGCCAGCTTTCCCATTCAGGCATCACTTCGGCAGGCTTGAGGGCGTTCTGCGCGTAGCGCGCGCGGGAGCGCTTTTCGCCCTCTTCTGCGTCGCGCCAGGATGCCGAGAGGGCATCGGCTTCCTTGGCGAACAGATCGAACTGTCTCTGCGCACCAGGTCGCCCGCGGTGTTCCAACATCGCGTTCAGAAGCGCCCCGGAGATCACCTGACGATCCTCGGGCAGGGCGATGATGACGCCGAGATCTTTGCGGATCCGCTCGGCCTTCCTCAGGATCACGCTGAGGACCGCGCTGTCGATGAGGCTGTCCGATCCGAACAGCAGCATCGACTTCACCAGGGGGGCTGGCTGACCGAAGCGATCGACACGCCCTTCGCGCTGCTGATGCCGTGTCGGGTTCCACGAAAGGTCGTAGTGAACGACGGCGTCGAACAGCATCTGCAGGTTGATGCCTTCGGACAGACAGTCCGTCGCGACCAAGAGGCGTTGGGGCTCCTCGGCCATGCCTTCGACCCGGTCGCGGCGATCGTCCGGTACGAGCAGACCCGTGACGCTCTCCACGGCGAGGCCCGGGAAGGCCTTGCGGAGCGCAGCGGCGACATACTCGGCCGTGGCGATGTACCGGCAGAACACGACCGGGTTTGCGCCGGCGGCGATCAGGGGCTTGAGCTCCTTGATCATCATCGCGAGCTTGGGATCTGGCTTTCCGACCAGAGCCTCCGACTGCCGGACCAGCTTGGCGAGCGCCGGATCGGTTCCGAGGTAGGCGCTCGGCTCGGCGTCGACGGCTTCAGTATCCTCATCCTCCTCGTCGAGGACCTGCATCGACAGGCGCTCGGGATCACCGTCTTGGCGGTTGCGAAGCGCGTTGAGGGCGGCCGCCGGCGATGACCCAACGCAGCGAAGCAGCGCCAACGTCGACCAGAGCGTAAGCCGCTGCCGGTGCGTACCGTCGCCCGCGTCCTCGATGCGGTCGAGGCAGTAGTCGAGGACGGCGTCGTGGAACGCGCCGTGCTCCGTGCCGAGGGAGTACGGGCGATCGAGCTTCTCGTGCCGGGGGAAGATCTGATCGGCTTCCCACTTCTGCTCGAGGATGTCCTTCCGGCGGCGCTGCACGAAGTGGCGCGCTAGCGCAATTCGGCCGGCATTGATTTCGAGGCCGGACATCGCGAAGCTCTCATCAAGCAGCTTCAGCAACCGATCGAAGGCTTCCTCGTCGCCGCTGTGTGGGGTCGCGGTGAGAAGCAGCATATGCCGCGCCGCATCCTTGGCGAGACGTTGCAACAGGCGATAGCGACGCTGCCGACTGCCGTGGGTACCGACGCAGGCGTGAGCTTCATCGATGACGACGCAGGGCGGACACGAGGCCGCGAAGCTCTCCCGGCGCTTCTCGGCCTTGATGTAGTCCAGGCTGACGACCGTGAAGGGATGGACCTCGAACAGGCTCTGGGTCCCGACGACCTTCCGCTCCAGGCGCGGCGCGGACGCGGAGGTGACGGCAACGGCCTCGATGTCGAACTTGGCGCGCAGCTCGCCAACCCATTGATCGACGAGATGCGGCGGGCACAGGACACAGAAGCGTTCGATCTCGCCGCGGTCGAGGAGTTCGCGGAGGATGAGGCCGGCCTCGACGGTCTTGCCGATGCCGACGTCGTCGGCGATGAGCAGACGTACAACGTCTAAGCGCATCGCCATCAGCAGCGGCACAAGCTGATACGCGCGCGGCTCGAAGCTGACGCGCGCCGATGAGCGGAACGGGCCAGCGCCACGGCGCAGGGACAGGCGGAGCGCCTCTGCCAAAAGGCGGGCGCTCTCCTGCGTGCCGCGCACGTCGACCTCCGGCGGCGCGAAGTGCGCGGCCTCGACCGGCATCCGTTCCAGAGCCGGCAGGATCGTCAGCGCGTCGGCCTCAGTGCCGGAGAGCGGGCGCAAGCGGAGCGCAGCCGGATCGTCGTGGGGCAGCGTGACCCATTCCCGGCCGCGCGCACGCACGAGGTCGCCGGGGGAGAACTGGACGGTCATGCCGCGACCTTGAACAGCGACGAGAGGGTAGAAGGCGGGTCTTGCTCGGGGGCTCCTGTGAGCACCACGAGCGTCCAACCGCCGTCTTCGAGTTCATCGACGATGTCTTGCGGCGGCGGCGCGTAGGCGATCGCGACGTGGTGGCTGCGCCAAACGTCCAGGATGCCGTCGGCGTCGAACTTCAACCGCTTGGCATCGAACGGTGGCAACCCCCAACGACCGAGAGCCTGCGGCCAGGTCTCCGTGCTCGCCGCCGCCGGCGATGCCGTGCACACTACGGAGGTCGACCGGATCGCGCCGGCCGCGAGGCGGACGAGGGTCGTGCGAGCGCCGTCGTCCGTGCGGTCGATGAGGGCGTGGTCCATCTGGTTGTAGTACGACAGCAGGCAGCGATAGCAGCCGCGCACGCAGAAGGCGTCGTCGAGATCCTGCAGCTTTGAGGCGTCGCGGGTGATCAGCGCGTCCTCGATGCTCTCCGGCGTAAAGTGCATAACCTCCAGGGCACGATGGGCGACCTCTGCCAAGCGCTCCGGTTCGCTGACGAGGCGGCGAAGCACGCCGGCACCGCCCTCGCTGGACTCGTATGCGAGGATCGCCTTGCGCTTCCGGCGATCTGGAACGGCCTCGGTGGCAATTTCGCCTTCCTCGACCTGGAACACGAGGCTCAGACCCCGGGCGATCGCGTACTGGAGCGTGGCGAGCGTGGTCTCCTCGGCTTCCGGGCCGAAGAGCTTCAGCAGGGCCGCATTCTTGTGGTCCTGGACGATGGGTACGACGCGCACGGCTCCGGGACGATCGGGCTCGGTCGGATCGGCATCATCATCGTCTTGCTCGCGGTCGGCCCCGACCCATTGACCATTCTGCGGATCGATTGGGTAGCCGTAGAGGTCCTTGTCCTTGCGCTTGCGCAGACCGAGGTTGAGCCGGCTGATCTGGGCGCGAGGGGCATAGGTCAGATCTAGGACTGTGCCGTCGTCATCCTCCGCGATGGCGGTCAGGACGTCGCTTTGCCCGTTGCGCTTGGCCCAGGTGAAAGTGGTCTGGATCTCGAACCCGCGACCCCGGCGCGCCTCCTCATTCGCGGTAATGCGCTCGGACGGGACTGTCTCAACGTTCTCGATGCGCAGAACCTTCTGGATACGCTTCGCGCCGCCGAGCTGTGTGCCGCAGGCGTGGCACAGATTCTGTCCCTCACCCTCGTGACCCGCACCGCAAGAGCGGCACACCCGCCAGATCGCGAGGTTACCCTCGGCCAGCATCCCCTGCGGGTCGCGCACGTCTGGTGGGATCTTGGCCCGAACGACCTTGAAGGCGCGGCCCTCGTGGTAGATCAGCGAGCCCGGTCCGAACTCGGCGATCGCCAGGAAGCGGGCCCGCTGCAGGTAGGCCGCTCGCGGTCCGGTGGAGCCCTGCTCGGGCACGTACGCGTAGAGCGGCAGCCGCGGGAAGTTGTACCCGGGCAGATACCCTTCGGTCGCGAGATAGCGGTGTGAGGCGAAGTCGGAATTGTCCGATTTGCCGCCGTG
Source organism: Methylobacterium sp. ME121 (assembly GCF_000974725.1). Lineage (NCBI taxonomy): Bacteria > Pseudomonadati > Pseudomonadota > Alphaproteobacteria > Hyphomicrobiales > Methylobacteriaceae > Methylobacterium > Methylobacterium sp. ME121. The sequence goes on along the minus strand of NZ_BBUX01000007.1, from coordinate 72,590 downwards.
CTCCAGCAATCGGATCTGGCTGTTGGCGATGCGCAAGGCGCGCTCGGCAGCGTCGCGGGCCTGCTTCGTCAGGCCATGCTTCATGATCTGTCGGCTCGCCTCCTCCATCTGCGCGAAGGCGGCGTTGTAGAGATCGCGCCAACGCCCGAAGGCGTCGTTGAAGCGCTGCGCCGCCGTCCTGGCGACATCCGCCACGAACGGCTTGGAGTTCTTCAGCCAGTCGCTGCCCGGGTCGTTGAGGACCGCCGGCGGAATGGACGTGCGGACGTTGCCCAGGATCCGCTCGAAGTCGTCCTCGACGCCGACGACGCGGTCCGGATTGGTCAGCCGGTCGGTGATCTCGGCCCGCACCGTGCGCTTGGGCGCATCGAGGTCCAAGATGTCCGGGATGGCGTCGGGCAGTTCCTGCCGTAGCCGCCCGTCCACGCCGGCCTTCGCGAGCCAAATGGCGTTGAGATGCGCCTCAATGAGGTCGCGGTTGGCGAGATCGATGCCGGGCGGTCGCACGGAACCGGCGACCAACTGCTCGCGCCGGGCGAAGTAGTACTGATCGTGCGGGCTCTGGGCCGCGCAGTAGGTGACGATGAGCGCGGCTTGACCCGAGCGCCCAGCCCGGCCCGAGCGCTGCGCGTAGTTCGCCGGCGTCGGCGGTGCGTTGCGCAGGTAGACGGCGTTCAGCACCGAGATGTCGACGCCGAGCTCCATCGTCGGCGAGCAGAACAGCACCGGCAGGAAGGTGTCAGCCTCCAGCGGATTGGTCTGATCCGCGCGCATCACGTCGAGGTTGCGCTTGCCGGCATCGCCCCAGCGAAATCGCGCCTCGCGCCAGAGCCGCAGATCCTTGTCGACCTGCGCCGTATGCTCACGGCTTTCGAAGCCGAGCAAGCTGTCGTCGTCGCTTGCGAGGATGTTCGCGGTCTCGCGGTAGAGGCGCGTGAAGTAGGTGTTCACGTCCGCCTTGGGAGCGTCGGCGACGAGCCGAATGGCGGAGGGCAGCAGCCGCAGTCCGGTGATCCCGTATTCTGAAACCTCCCGGACCCAGTTCTGGGCCTTGGCGATCCGGACGACGCTCTCCAAAAGTTCGTTGTACTCGTGGACCGTGAGGCGTCGACCGCCCCAGAGGTGGCCGTGCCGTAGCTTTTTGCCGACGCGGCTGTTGGGCCCGGCCGTGATCAGGCGGCTGTCTGGCCCGCGACCGCTCGGCTGAGCCTTGCCGCCGGCTCCCTCCGGGACGATCAGCAGCCCGGCATTCGAGACCGCCTCCTGTTCCGAAATCGCCCAGGGCGTGCGCAGGTTGTCGCGCGAGGAGCGCCCCAGGCTCTCGGTCGTCGCCTTCTTCAGGAAATCGCTCTCGACGGCGAGTTCCCCGCGCATGACTTCGAACAGGGCGTGAAAGACCCGTCGGCGCGCATCCGGCTTGATGCCGCGTAGCAGAGGGGCATCCTTGAACAGGTCCTCGTCGGCGCAGCTCTCGAGGCCCGGGTAGTGCGCGCGGATGAGTTGAAGGTTCTCGAGGTTGAGGTTGGTGTACCGCCAACCGCGACGCTGATCGCTCCACACGCGGTGGCTGAGCACGCGCGTGAGATCGGTGATGGCGCGCGCCCGGGACGGGCCGACGGCATCGGGCGAGCGCATCCAATGGCGACGGCGATCGTCGTTGTTGTCCTCGAAACCGAGCGCCTTCTGGACCGCCGTGCCGTACTCGGCCTCCGCGAGGCCGTCGGGACCTGCGGCCTGCACGGCTGACAGGACGGCCGCGCGCAACAGCGTCGTGAAGATGAAGTCGTTGAAGTGGCCGGCTTGGAGCGCCGCGTCCTGGCGGTTGTCGGAGAAGCCCAGCACCTTGCGCTTGTCGACGGCGATGTTCGCGTCGGGCCGATGCATGAAGCGCAGGAGGCTACTGACGATGAGCGTCGTGGCCGAGGAACGGCCCTCGGCGGTCAGGCCGGCGAGCTTGTTCTGCTCGCGGGTTCCGGGCTGCGCCTCCAGCTTGCAGTTCAGGCAGAACCGCCAACGGCCGGGGATGAACCAGGCTTGGCGGCCGGCGGCATCGACGCGCCCGTTCGGGAGCACGAAGGCCGCCGTGACCTGCTGTTTCCGGCGCGTGGATTTGAGGCGCGATCCCCGCGGCGTCTGCTCGACCCACTCGTCTGGATAGTCGTCCAACGCGCCGTGGAAGAACTCGTTGATCGTCTTGGGCTCGGGCACGAGATAGCCGGCGATGCCGCTATCCGTCTCCTTCTCGTTGATCGGATCGTCGATCGAGCGCGCCACGAAGTGGTCGCCGTCCTCGTCGTCGAGGCGCATGACGGGGTGGTACTCGTGCCCGCAATCCCGACAGAAGTGGGTCGAGAACAGCAGCGCGGTCTTGTCCTCCGGATGGTGGGTCTGACCCTTCAGCGTAACGCGGCGGATGCCGGAGGGTCCGGCCGTACGAAGGGTCGTGTAGACGAGGCCGGCACCGGAGATGAACCGGTGCAGTTTGAACGCCAGGAACGCGCGGGATCCTGTGCCGCCGCGCTCGGCTCCGGGACGGGCCAGCAGGCTGAGCATCTCGCGCAGACGCAGCTCGCACAGCGCCACGTCGCACCCAGTCTCGCCCGCGAGATCCCGCGCTGCCTGAACCAGGGTCATCGGCGGACGCCGCTTCAGGCGGCTGGTGTATTCCAGCCCGATCCGAAGTTCGATCCAGACGGCGAGCGGATGGGTCTTTAGCTCGGCGTCGGTGGCTTTCGTCGGCACCGGGTTCTGGATGCAGGCGGCGAGCTGCCCCTGCACGCTGGCGACCGTCAGATCCTCATCGGTGGCGCGCTGGAGGGTCTCCTCGATCACACAGTCGTCCGTGACCGCCACGCCGAACAGGTCGCTGGCGACCTTCGCCACCGCCTTGACCGGATCGCCCTGGTCCGGCGTCGCCATGGTCGCCGACGTGCCGATGCAGACGGGCTCACCGGTACCGCGGCACAGCTGATCGCGCAGGCGGCGCACCAGGACGGCGACATCGGCACCCTGACGCCCGCGGTAGGTGTGCAATTCGTCGAGCACGATCCAGCGCAGGCCACGGGCGTTCCCGATCACCTGCGCGTCGAGCTCGCTCTGCCGCGTCAGCAGCAATTCGAGCATCATGAAGTTCGTGAGCAGGATATCGGGCGGATTGTCCCGGACCTCCTCGCGCTTCTCGCGGCTCTCCTGGCCCGTGTAAATGCGCACGCGCGGGCGTTGCGCCTCCGGGATGCCGCACTGGTTCAGGAACTCGGTCAGACCCTCGTACTGCGAGTTCGCCAGCGCGTTCATGGGATAGACGACGATGGCGCGAGTACGCGGCTTGAAGTCGGGCTTTTGGCGCTCCCGGATCGCCTCGTCGATGATCGGCAGGAAGTAGCAGAGTGACTTTCCCGATCCGGTGCCGGTCGTGACGACGAAGCTCTTGTTGGCTTTCGCCTTCGTCAGCGCTTCGACCTGATGGAGATGCGGCTCAAGGATCCGGCCGCGTTCACGGAAGATCTGCGTCGTGAGCGGGTGAAGGACACCGTCCTTGACGAGATCCTGCAGTGTCTCCCCGCGCGCGAAATGCGGGTTGATGGTGATCAGCGGATCCGGCCAGAACGCCTTGTCGTCGTAGAGGCGATCGACCTCGGTCCGGATGTCGTCGGCAGCGATCTTGTTGAAGGACCGCGCGAACGCGTCGTAGTCCCGGATCAGGGTCTGGTCGAGACCGAACGCATCCACAGTGTCATGTCCCCTGCATGACGGCCGATAAGTCCGACCATTCCACCCCTGCCTGCGACGCTACCCCAGGTGCTTGCATTCAGGTAGCGGAAAGCTCGGCTGACGGCCGTGAACGACGGATTACACGGTGGTTGGTGGGCAAGTGTGGCCCACAGGGCAACCAGAGCTTCCGTTTCTGGCAAGCCAAACCGGCGGTACGAAGGAACGAATCGCGTAACAGGAAGTGCTGCAGCGAGCTTGTGCTCGCACTTCGTCAGCTGCTGAAAAAGCGCTGATCTATCAACGGCGCTCGTGCGGCCGTACCAAATTATGCTGAGATCGGTGTACGAAAAGCGCCCAGAAGTGCCAATCTATGGTGCGCGTTTCAAACTGGTGTGGCGGAGAGGGGGGGATTCGAACCCCCGATGCCCTTGCAGGCATGCCGCATTTCGAGTGCGGTGCATTCAACCGCTCTGCCACCTCTCCGCAAGGTGCCTCGATGAGACGGGCGGTGCGTAGCACGCGCGGTCCGGCTTCACAAGCGAGACGTCGCGCGCCGGCGCCAGCTCAGACCACCACGGTGATCGCCTGCGCGGCGCGGGTCAGGCCGGTGTACAGCCAGCGCGCCCGGTGCTCGCGGAACGCGTAGGATTCGTCGAACAGCGTCACCCGATCCCACTGCGACCCCTGTGCCTTGTGCACCGTCAGCGCGTAGCCGTAGGTGAACTCGTCCGTCTCGCGTCGCAGGAACAGCGGGATCTCCTCGTCCGTGCCGGAGATCATCGCGCGCAGCACCTTGATGTCGGTGGGCTTCCGGCGGAGCGCCGGGTCGTCCTCCGGCACCACGTCGAGGCGGATCAGGTCCGGACGCGGCGGCGCGCGCAGGGCCTGCACGGTCCAGGTCGAGCCGTTGAGCAAGCCCTTCACCCGGTCGTTGCGCAGGCAGACCAGCTTCTCGCCGATCGCCGGCATCGGGTCCGTGTGGCCCGCGAGTTCCCGGAGCCGGGCATTGTAGAGGCGGCGGGTCTTGTTCAGACCGACCAGAACCTGGTCGCACTCGAGCACCTCGGCCGGATCCAGGGCGCGGCGTGACACGATCCGGCTCTGCCCGTAGCTGCCGAGCTCCAGCCGGCCGCCCTCGCGCACCGTCATCGCCATGCGGACGATCGGGTCGTCCTTGGCCTGCCGGTGGACCTCGGTGAGCATCACGTCGGGCTCCGCCTCGGTGAAGAAGCCGCCGCCGCGCACCGGCGGCAGCTGCGCCGGGTCGCCCAGAACGAGGACCGGCCGCTCGAAGGACAGGAGATCGTTGCCGAGGTCGGAATCGACCATCGAGCACTCGTCGATGATGATCAGGTCCGCCTTGGCGGCCGGGCCCGACCGGTTCAGCGTGAAGGTGGGCCCGCCCTCCTCCGCCTCCTTGGTGCGGTAGATCAGCGAGTGGATCGTGGCGGCGTCGTAGCAGCCCTTCTGGCGCATCACCGAGGCCGCCTTGCCGGTGAAGGCCCCGTAGACCACCGTGCCGTCGACGTCCTCGGCGATGCGGCGGGCGAGCGTCGTCTTGCCGGTGCCGGCATAGCCGAACAGCCGGAACACCTGCGATCCCCCGTCCCGCCGCCACGCGGCGATCGCCTTCAGCGCCGCGTCCTGCTGCGGCGCGTAGGCGGCCGGCAGACCCGCACTCACGGCCAGCGCACAGTCGGCGGCATCGAGGAGAGGATGGAGGCGACGTTGCCGCCCGTCTTCAGGCCGAAGATCGTGCCCCGGTCGTAGAGCAGGTTGAACTCCACGTAGCGGCCCCGCCGCACCTGCTGCTCGTGGCGGTCCGCCTCGGTCCAGGGCGTGCCGAGATTGTCGCGCACGATCTTCGGGTAGGCCTCCAGGAAGGCCCGGCCCACGTCGCGGGTGTAGGCGAGGTCGGCCTGCGGCGTCCCGCTCCAGAGGTAATCGTAGAAGATCCCGCCGATGCCGCGCGGCTCGTTCCGGTGCTTGAGGTGGAAGTACTCGTCGCACCACGCCTTGTAGCGGGCGTGATCGATGCCGTGCGCCGCGCAGGCCCGCTCCAGGCAGGCGTGGAAGTGGCGGCTGTCGGGATCCTCCTGCGTGCGGCGCCGGTCGAGCACCGGCGTCAGATCGGCCCCGCCCCCGAACCACGCCCGCGTCGTGGCGACGAACCGGGTGTTCATGTGCACCGTCGGCACGTGCGGGTTCCACGGATGGGCGATCAGCGAGATGCCGGTGGCGAAGAAGCGCGGATCCTCGGCGGCGCCGGGCATCTGGGCGCGGAATTCCGGCGCGAACTCGCCGTGCACCGTCGAGATGTGCACGCCGGCCTTCTCGAAGACGCGGCCCCGCAGCATCGCCATGACGCCGCCGCCGCCCGGCCGCCCGGTATGGTCGGTCCGGTTCCACGGCGTCTTCTCGAACGTCCCCGGGGCCTCGGGCGCGTCGGGGTGGAACGGACCCGCCGCCTCCGCCTCGAGGGTCTCCAAGGCGGCGACGATCCGGTCGCGCAGCGTCTCGAACCACGCCGCGGCCTCGGACTTCATGGCCGTCACGTCGGCCTCGGAGGGAGGCGCAGCCAGGGCTGCGCGCGCGTCGTCCGGCATCGTCATGGCACAGGCTTTTCCACCCTGCCGGGCGCACGTCAATGCGGTCGCGACCCCGCGTGACCGCGCGGGGCTCCCGCGCCGGCCTCCCGGCCGCGGAGCGCCGCCCTACGCGGGCGCCGACCGCTCGCCGACGGGCTTGAGCAGCCCCGTCGCGGTCGCCACCAGTTCCCCGGCCTCGTCGCGGATCTCGGCCTCGCAGAAGATCACCGACCGCCCGGCCCGGGTGACCCGTCCCTCGGCCGTCAGGACGCCGCGGCCGGGCGCGAGGAAGCGGGTCTGCATGTCGAGGGTCACCACGGGGCGCCCCGCCCGCAGCCGCGCCGCCGTCCCGAGGGCGACGTCGAGCAGGGTGCAGAGCGCGCCGCCATGGGCGATGCCGAGGTTGTTGGCGTGCTCCGGTCGCAGGGGGAGGCGCAGCCGCGTCCGGCCCGCGCGGACGTCGAGCGCCTCGATCCCGCAGTAATCCACGAACGGGATGGTGGCGCCGAAGACGGTGCCCGGTTCCGATTGCTGGTCCACGTCGATCGCCCCGGCTCCTGCCCCGCCCGGATCCTTATCGCCCGGCCGCCCCCGAGGCCATGACCGGACCGCCGCAGATCACGTGACAGTCGGGCCGAAACGTTCGTCCCGCCCCGACCGGCTCACGGGCCGTCCCGGCGGGCCCCCGCGTGAAGTTCTGCGCCTCTCATCTGACCGGAGACGGATCTTCGCAGAGGAAGCCGGCGGCGAGATCGCGGCAGAAGGCATAATCGATGCCCGTCCGCGTAGCCCGGTCTCATCCAACCTCGGCTCCGGGGTGTCGGTTTGCTCCACCGTCGATTTCAGCTCGACCCTCGGTTTGAATAATATGCGTGTTCATGGCGGGGGCATTGTGTAGGGAAATGCTCGACGACGACTTGATTTTGCTGCACAGACGTTAGAACCGTCTCACCACGGTCGGATAGAGGGAATCATCGATGGACGACAACGCCACTGAGCAGCAGCAGACCTTTATCGAGCAGGCGTCCGACATCGTCTCGGCGTACGTCTCGAACAACTCCGTGCCGATCAGCGAATTGCCCGGTCTGCTCGCCGGCGTTCACGCCGCGCTGACGAAGCTGTCCGCCCCCGCGGCGGCCGTCACCGAGACGGCCGACAAGCCGACGCCGGCCCAGATCCGCAAGTCTGTGACACCGGACGCCCTGATCTCGTTCATCGACGGCAAGCCGTACAAGACACTGAAGCGGCACCTGTCGCGCAACGGCCTGACGATCGAGCAGTATCGCGAGCGCTTCGGGCTGCCGCGCGACTATCCGTCGACGGCCGCGAGCTACTCGGCCCAGCGCTCGGAACTCGCCCGCAGCCTCGGCCTCGGCCAGCAGCGCCGCAAGTCCGCCGCTCCGGCGCCGGCTCCCGAGCCCGTCGCGGAGGCGACCGAGAAGCCGAAGCGCGCCAGCCGCTCCCGCAAGGCCAAAGAGACGGCCTGAGACCGCCCGACGCAGGCCCGAGCCCGGCACCCGCCCGGGGCTCGTGGATACCGGCCGGCGCGCGCCCCGCGCGTCGGTCCGTTACGCGAAGTCGGCGAGGTCGTCGGCCACGTCGCCCGCGGCGATCTCCGTCTCGGCCCTGTGCCGCTCGTCCGGCTCGGCCTCCGCCTCGGTCCTCCCGGGCCGCGGCACCGGCCGCTCGGGCACCGGCGCGGGCTCCGGCCGCGCCTGATCGGCCTCCGCCTCGGGGAATCGATCCGTCACCCGCCCCGCCATGCTGCGCGCTCCCCGACCCGACGACCGGAGGGCAAAGCGCGGACGGCCCTCCGCGTTCCGCCCAGGGCGATCGCGCCGGCTTGATCGGGCTGGCCGGAGGGGAGATCCGGGAGGTCGGCGCTGTCGGAGCGGACGCGCCCGACGGGCCTCCGGCATCGGCGACGGAATGCCCGATGATCGACACACCCGGGCGGAGACACGCCGCGCCATGCTGAGAGGCACCGCGAGGCGCCGAGAGGCGTCGCGATGCGTTGAACGGCCGGACAGGCCGATCGGGAGCGGGATTTGGGCAATCGCTACGGGCTGGAGATCCGCGCCGCCGCGGGGGCCGATGCCGCGGGCCTCGCGGCCCTGCTGGGCGAGGCGGGGGTCTCGGTCGGTGCCGCCGACCTCGCGGCCCGGCTCGAAGCCCTGCAGCGGGACGGCGGCAGCGCCCTCGTCGCCGTGGAATGGGGACCGCCGAGCGGCGTCATCGCCGTCGCCCCCGTGCGGACCCTCGACGCGCCGCGGCCCTTCGGCCTGATCACCGGCCTTGCGGTCGCCGCCGAGTCCCGCCGCCGCGGCATCGGACGGGTCCTGCTGAAGGCGGCCGGCCGGGCGGCGCGGCAGGCGGGCTGCGACCGGCTGCTCCTGGCCGCGGGGCCGGACCAGGAGGCCCTGCGCGCCTTCTGCGCCGCCGCCGGCTTCGCCGCAGAAGGGACGATGCTCGCGCGGCCGCTGCTGAAGCGGGGCGCCGGGGACGGGTGAGATCCGCGACATCCTGGCCGAAGCCGACACGGCTCACTGGGCGTTGATCTCGGAGAGTGGAGCCCCCCGATGACGCTGCGATCCGAGACCCCGCCGCCCCCCGCGAACCTGCCCGTCGATCCGCCGCCGGATTCCGAGGCGCCGACCGCCGCGCAGCTCAAGGGCGACATCGACAGCGGCCGCACCGCCGACAAGACCCCGCACATGGATATCGGCGCGGCCCCGCTCGGGACCTGCGAGGAGGCCGGCGGGACGCCGCCGACGCCCCGGGAGGTCCGGATCGCCAGACAGAACGAGCGGGCGCCCTCGGAGCGGGTGGCCCAGGGCTACCCGCACCAGCGGCAGCCCTGGGTCCTGCCGCTCTACGCCGGCCTCATCGTCGCGGCCGCCGTGGGGCTCGGCCTCGTGCTCTGGCTGACGCGCTGACGGCGGGGCCGGGGCGGAACCGGGCCGGTGCCATCCTGGCGCAGGACGGCACGGTCGCGGCGGAGGCGGCTTAAAGGTCGATTCACGTCGATGCGGTTAGCGTGACCTTACTGCAGTCTTGCGTAACCGATCCTCCATGCCCCCATCCGTCGATGCTCCGCCGGACCTGTCCGGGCTCCTCGAACTGTCGCGCATCGAGAATCTCGATCTCAAGCCGGTGATCCTCCGGGTTCAGACGGACCTGTTCGTCCGGGCCGCGGCCCGGGACCGGACCGAGATCGAGATCTTCGAGTCCCTGGCCTGCGGCCTGATCCCGACGGTGGACGAGGAGACCGCCCGGGTCGTGGCCCGCAAGCTGGCCCCCTGCCCCGAGACGCCACCCGCGGTGCTGGAGGCGCTCGCCCTGCGCGGCGGCGGCGCCCGCGACGCGGTGGTGGAGCTGGCCCCGACCCTGAGCCACCGCCTGATCGAGGCGGCCCTGGCCGAGGGGTCGGACATCGCCGCCCGCATCGCCGCCCGGGCCGGGCTGAGCCGGGAGGCGGTGGACGAACTGTCCCGCGAGGGCCGCCCCGAGATCGACCGCGCGCTGGCGGCCAATCTCGGCCACACCCTGCGGGGCGCGGCCCTGTCGCGGCTCGTGGACCGCGGCCGCGGCGCCCCCGACCTCGCCCGGCTGCTGCTGGTCCGGCCCGACGTGTCGGCCGCCGACCTCGTGCCCCTGTACCTGCACGCCGACCCGATGCGCCGCACGGTGATCGGCCGGGCCGTGGAGGCGACCGCCGCCCTGCGCCCCTGCCCGCCGCCTCCCCGCGGCCTCGGCGAGACCCTGACCGGCCTGTCCGCGGCCCGCGACGTGCCGGCCTTCATGGCGGCGCTGGCCGACGGACTCGGCCTGCCCCGCGATTTCCTGACGGTGGTCGCCGACGCGAGCGCCCGCTACGATCTGCTGACCCTCGGCCTGCGGGCCGCCGGCCTGCACGAGGAGGAAGCGGTCTACATCTTCCTGACCCTCAACCAGGGGGTGGCTCGCTCGGCCGAGCGCGTGGCCGACCTCGTCCGGCTGTTCCGCACCGTGAGCCGCCCCGCCTCCCGGGACCTGATCGCCGCGATCCTCGACCGGCCGCTGGCCGAGCGCGGGCGGAGCGAGGCCCACCAGCCGGCGCACGGCCCGGAGGCCAAGCTGCGCCAGGGCGCCGAGCGCGTCGCCGCGCAGCGGCCACCCGTGCCGGCGCGGGCCCGGACGGCGAGCGGCGGGGAGCCGGCCTGACCGGCCGGCCGTCAGCGCGGCTCGGTCCGGAGATCGCCCTTCGGACCACTCTTCGGATCGCTCTGCGGCTCGGCGCCCCGCCAAGCGGGCTGCCGGTCGGTCTCCTGCAGGGTGTCGTTCGAGGGCGGCGCCTCCGCGGCGCGGCGGCTCAGCTCCGCCATCAGGCCGCGGGCCAGCACGGCGCGCACCGCCCGGTCCCGGGTCTCGGGCGGGACCGCCTCCAGGGCGGCCGGCACGACCGCCTGGGCGCTCGGGACCGCCCCGGCGAGCTTACGGGCCTCCGCGGCCGGATCCGCGCCGGTGCGAAGCATGGCGAAGTAGGAGAGCACGCCGATCACCAGCGCGGCGCGCAGCAGGACGGTCATGAGACGGTTCCTCCGCTCGAGATCGCGCGAAGCATTCGACGGATTTCGTGAACCGGGCCTCTACCAACCCGAGCTTTCCCGCACGATGGTGAACGAAGCTTGTTCGCGATCGGCTGGTTACCTCGCGGAAAGCATCCCGACCATTCGGACAAGTCCCGCAACACTCGTTTAAGCCGGCTCTGCGACCGTCCGGTAGTCGTTCGAAGTCGAACCGGAGGCGCGACGGATGCGGGAACGCAGCCAGCGCGACGCGTGCCAACCTTGACCATCAAGACTGTCCTGACGTCTCTGATCGACGACCGGCTCGCGGGTCTCGTCCACGAATCCGTGGCCGACAATCCGGCCGCCCGCGCGCGCCACCAGCGCTTCCTGGTGTCGCGGCTGGCGACCGGCGCCGTGATGATGGCCGGGCTGCCGCCCTACCTGCTCTGGCGGGGGGTGCCGTCGGGCTTCGAGGTCCTGGCGATCGCGAGCCTGCTGCTGCCGGTCCTCGCCGCCGTCCTCCTCACCCGCACCGGCTCCCTCTGGGTCGCCCACGCGGTCTCGTCGGCGGGCCTGACCGGCCTCGTCGTCGCCCTGGCGGGCGTCACCGGCGGCGTCACCTCGCCCGCCGCGGTCTGGCTCGTGGCGATCCCCCTGGAGGCGCTGGTCTCCGGCTCGCTCCGCGCGACGATCGCGGCCGCCGCGATGGCGGTCCTCGGCGTGCTGGCCGTGGTGGCCCTCGGGGCCTGGGCCGGCTCCCTGCCGGTCATGGACATCTCGGCCGCGATCGCCCTGCCGGCCTTCGCGATCACGGCGATCGGCCACGTCGCCGCCCAGGCCCTGGAGCACATGCGCAACGAGGGCGTCTGGCGCGAGCGGCTGCGCGACAACGAGGCCCGCGACCGGCTGCTGCTCTCGGCGATCGACGACCTCGTGACCTGGCACGACCGCAACGGCCGCGTCCTGGAGGCCTCGGTCTCGGCCGTGCGGCTCCTCGGCAGCGACCCGGCCCGGCTGCGCGGCCACGGCCTGCTGGAGCGCGTCCACGTCGCCGACCGTCCGGCCTTCCTCAAGGCGGTGAGCGACGTCGCCGCGACCGGGCGCCCCGCGACGCTGCCCCTGCGCCTGCACGTCGAGCCCGAGACCGGCCGCGCCGACGGCGCGAGCCTGATCTACGCCGAGATGCGCGCCCACCGGATCGAGCACGGCCCGCACGACGCCGCCATGGCGGTCGTGGCGGTCACCCGCGACATGACCGAGCACCACCGGCACGCCGCGGAACTGGAGCGCGCCCGCGCCGAGGCCGAGCGGGCCGACGCGATCAAGGGCCGGTTCCTGGCCAACGTCACCCACGAGTTGCGCACGCCGCTCAACGCGATCATCGGCTTCTCCGAGGTCCTGGCGGGCGAAGGCGCCGTCAGCCTCGGGCCGGTCCAGGCGCGGGAATATGCCGGCATCATCGGCGCCTCCGGCCACCACCTGCTCGGCGTTGTCAACACGCTGCTCGACATGAGCCGGATCCAGAGCGGCAACTTCGACTGCGCGCCCGAGACCTTCGACGTCGCGGACCTGCTCCGGGGCTGCTGCGACCTGATGCGGCTGAAGGCCGACGCCGCCGGCGTCGCCCTCACCGCCGCCCCGTCGGGACCGGTGGAGATCACGGCCGATCCCGCCGCCTGCCGGCAGGTCCTGATCAACCTCATCTCGAACGCCGTGAAGTTCACCCCGTCGGGCGGCCGCATCGACCTCTCCCTGCGGCGCGGCGCGGGCAGCCTGGACATCGTCGTGGCCGATACCGGCGTCGGCATCGGCGCGGACGACCTGCCCAAGCTCGGCACCCCGTTCTTCCAGGCCGGGAGCGGCGGCTACAAGCGGCAGCACGAGGGCACCGGCCTCGGCCTGTCGGTGGTCCAGGGCCTCGTCGGCCTCCACGGCGGCTCCCTGCTGATCGAGAGCGCCCCGCAGGCCGGGACCGTGGTGACCGTCACCCTGCCCCTCGTCTGCCAGGCCCCCGCGACCGCGCACGGCCCGGCCCCGATCCGCACGGCCGTGCGGGGCGCCCCGGCGCCGCGCCGCGTGGTGCGCCTGCCGCTCGGCCTGTTCGACGCGGAGCCGGGCCCCGCCGCGGCCCCGGCCGAGCCGGTCCTGCGCCGCACCGGCTGACCCGAAGATCCCCGGAAGGAGACATGATGTCAGGCTACCGCGAGATCACCGTACCGGGCGAACCCGGCCGCGCCCGCCGGTCCGCGCCGCGCCGCGCCGCGGTCCAGGGCGACTGGCGCGCCGTGCTCGTCGGCGCGCTGAAGGCGACGGGCGCCACCTGCCGCACCAGTCCGGGCACCGTTCTCGGCAGCCTCGTCGCCCTCGGCGCGGCGGGTTTCGTCTGCGTCAACGCCCTCGGCTACCAGACCGGGCGCCACCCGGCGCCGATCCTGCCGAAGCTCGCCCAGAAAGCGCCCGCCCCCCGCGAGGCGGCGCCGGCCGCCAAGGAGGCCACCCGGGAACCCGCCCGGGAACCGGCCCGGGAGCCGGTGCGCGTCGTCGAGGCCGACCGTGCCGCCGCACCGCTCCAAGCCAAGCCGGCGGCCCGGGACGCGATCGGCGAGCTGATCCGGTCCGAGGAGACCACCGCCTCGGTCACCCCGAAGGGGTCGCCGGTCCGGCCGGCCGCCAAGCCGACCCCGAAGGACACGAAGGACGCGAAGGCGGCCAAGCCCGAGAAGGACGGCGATCCGGTGCTGCGCGCCCAGAAGGCGCTGTCGAAGCTCGGCTACGCGGTGAAGCCCGACGGCGCGATGGGCCCCGGCACCCGCGCGGCGATCGAGAAGTTCGAGCGCGGCGCCAAGCTGCCGGTGACCGGAGAGGCGACCGGCCGGACCCTGCGCGAACTGGTGGCGCGGGCGGGCCACGGCTAGCGAGACCCGGCGGCACCCGCGCCGGAGGGGCGGCGCGGGTGCCGATCGTCGCGACAAGTCGGTGCGCCGCCCCTCAGTACTGCGTGCCGGTGAACCGGCAGATCGTCTTGCAGCGCGGGCCGCCATTGGCCTGCCAGGACTTCGCGTGGCCGATCGATCCGGTCATGTCCTGCGTGGGATTACCGCCGGGCCGATGCACGACGATGTTGCAGGCATCGCTCGGGGTCCGCTGGTAGCGCGGGCAGGACGTGGAGTCGCGGTTGCCCAGTAAATCCATGAGCGTCTCCGGACGGGCGTGGGCCGACGGCACAACACCGCACAGGCAGGCGACGATCAGCGTCGCGCGCGAGGTCATTCTCCGCATCGGAGTGCTCCTTGAATCATCGTGAGCTGCGAATTCGGGCGCCCTTTGCTCAGTTAATCAGCAAAAAATACTGTAGATGTGCGCTGACGCACACGGATCAATCCTTTTTTAATCCCGAAGAATACTGTTTTTTCTGACGGAATATTTTGCGCGCTGAAGCGTTCATGCCAGATGGCCGACGCGGCGCGTCCGCGCTGGCCCGCGCTTGCCCGCGCCGGCGCTTTCGCGCATGGCGGAGGCCGCACCGCTCCGAGCCCGCGGGGTTCGAGGGACGACCGCCGCGTCGGACCGCCTCCCGCGGCGAGCCGAGGTTCACAGGGCTACAGACGCATGCGCCTGCGCTCCGATTTCTGGGTCTCGGCCCATCTGCGGCGCCTGGACGTCGCGGGCATCCCGGCCGTGCTGCGCCGGCGCGGGTCCGCGGAGGCGGGCGCGATCTTCGTGAAGGTCGACCGCCTCGACGGCAGCGCCGATCTCTACGGGCCGGCGCCGCAGGCCCTGTTCGAGGCCGAGGAGAGCGGTGACCGCCGTTTCACCGCGATCGTCACCGGCGGCAGCCCGCTCGACGTGGAGGAGCGCCTGACCAAGGAGATCCGGTTCGATTCCGACCTCTGGATCATCGAGATCGACGACCGCCAGGGGCGGCATTTCCTGGATCTGGCGGAGTAAGGCGAAGGCGCGGCGACCGTCTCTGCGAGCGAGAGCGAAGCGACCCGGAGGCGCCACGCCGACCGACGGCGCGCCGCCCTGGGGTCACTTCGCTCCGCTCGTGAAGACGAGAGCACAGCAAACGCCGCGCGGCGCTCCGCACCGCGTGACAGTGACGGGGCCGATCAGCCCTCGATGATGCGCTCGTCGAGCTTGCGATCGACGGTCTCGACGGTGCGGTCGATCTCGGCGTTCGGCTCGCCGAGCTGGTGCGAGATCAGCTTTACCAGCAGGTCGACCCGCTCGATGTAGGGCGCGCCGTTCGCCACCGCCCGCGCCGCCGAGGACGGCTTCAGCAGGCTCTCGGCGGCCTTGGCGTACTTCTCGAACGGCACTTGGTCGGCCGGGTCGGCGCCGAGCTTCCGGGCGATGCCGTCGACGTGGTCGTAGATCGCCCGCGAGCGCGCCAGGTCGCCGTGGACGGCGTCGTGGATCGATTGCGGCTCGCCCGGGGTGATGCAGCGGTAATTGCCGGTGAGCAGCATCGACCACTTGGCGAGCGGCACGAACAGCGAGTCGAACACCTTGAGCTTCACCGGCACGTCGTGCCCGTCGAGGCGCACGGCGTCGATATCCGCCTCCAGCTCCCGGAGCAGCCGGTTGTGGGCCTCGTCCGCGAAGGTCGCGGCCTTGAAATTCGTCGGCAGGCCGACGTGGAGGACGTTCGCCTCCTCCTCCGGCGGCCGGAAGGCCTGCGGATCGGGGGAGCAGAGCGACACCAGCCCCGGCTCGAACCGGTCCCACACGCCGGCATTGGTGTAGGCATCCTCGAGGTCCATGGCGGCGAGCGCCGGGATCCGCTTGAGGTAGGGCAGCGGCGGCATGTTCATGATCGACAGGCACGGCAGCCTCGCCGCCGCGATCTTGATCATCAGGACGCGGATCGTGTGGTTGTTGTACTGCGGCTCCTGCATGGCGAGGCCGACGAGGTCGTAGCGCGACACGTCAACCTCTTCCGGCGGCATCGCGTCGACCTTGCCGGGCAGATCGCGCGAGTGGATCGCGCGGTGCTCCTTCTCGTCGCGCAGCTTGATGCGGACCTCGGTCCCCTCGCGGTTGATCAGGTCCGCGGTCTTCCGCCGGCACACCAGGGTCACGTTGTGACCGGCCATCAGGAGCTTGGTCCCCAGGAGCGAGCCGTAGGAGGCCCCCAGGATCAGGATGTTTCTGGCCACGTCTTTCCTCCCCAGCATTGAAGACTTGCTGTGTGTTGTCTGGCTGCTGGGAACAGCGCGTCCACGCCACGCCCCGAGCGCACACGCGATGGATGGCAGCCGGGCGAGAGGAAGGCAAGCCTTCTGGTATACCTAATCCCAAACCCTTTGTGAGGCCCCGCCGGTGACAGGCGGGGCGATCCCTATCGTCCGCACCTGGGATCTCCACAGGGCGGAGCCTCCGGGATCTCGCGCTGGGCGGTCTCGGACCGCGGACGGCGACCGCTCCGCCCGCGTGCCCTAGCCCCAGAGCTCCGACGTCGGCGGGTGCATCAGGCTGCCCTCGTAGCGCAGCGGCGGGTCGCGGTCGCGGGCCAGCAGCAGCGGCCCGTCGAGGTCGACGAACTCCGCGTCGTTGGCGAGCAGGGCCGCCGGCGCCATGCCCAGCGAGGTGCCGAGCATGCAGCCGACCATGATCGAGAGCCCCCGGGCCCGCGCCTCGCGGGCGAGGAGCACCGCCTCGGTCAGGCCGCCGGTCTTGTCGAGCTTGATGTTGATCGCGTCGTAGCGCCCGGCCAGCGCGTCGAGTCCGGCACGGTCGTGCAGGCTCTCGTCGGCGCAGACCGGCACCGGGTGGGGGATCTCGGCCAGCAGGGCATCGGCGTCGGCCGGCAGCGGCTGCTCGATCAGCGCGACGCCCGCCTTCAGGCAGGCCGCGAGGTTGGCCTCGACGTTCGCGGGCCGCCACGCCTCGTTGGCGTCGACGATCAGCCGGGATTCCGGCGCGCCGGCCCGCACCGCGGCGATGCGCTCCGGATCGCCGTCCCCGCCGAGCTTGACCTTGAGCAGCGGCCGGTGGGCGGCCTTGCGGGCGGCCTCCGCCATGCTCTCCGGCGTGCCGAGGCTCAGCGTGTAGGCGGTGATCGCCGGCCGGGGCTCGGCGAGACCCGCGATCTCCCAGGCGGGGCGGCCCTGGCGCTTCGCCTCGAGGTCGAACAGCGCGCAGTCCAGGGCGTTGCGCGCGGCGCCCGCCTTCATGCGGGCCATGAGCGCGTCCCGCTCGATCCCGGCGGCGATCGCCTCTGCCTGGCCCTCGATCAGGGCGCTGACGCTCTCGACGCTCTCGCCGTAGCGCGGATAGGGCACGCACTCGCCGCGCCCGACCGCGTCGCCGTCCGCGATCGTCGCCACCACGACGGCGATCTCGGTGCGGCTGCCGCGCGAGATCGTGAAGGCGCCGGCGATGGGAAAGCGCTCGACGGCGAGGGTCAGGCGGCGCGCCATGTCAGGCCTCCGGGAAGTCGGCGACGATCCGGTCGACCAGCCCGTCGACGCCGAAGCGCACCGGGTCGGTGGCGGGCAGGCCGTGCTCGGACGCGAGCTTGTCGAGGAGGGCCCGCGCCTCGCCCTCGGCGAGCGCCTGCGTGTTCACCGCGATGCCGACCGGCCGGATCGCCGGGTTGGTCAGGCTGCCGAGCTGCACGGTGAGGTCGATCACCTGCCGGATGGTCGGCAGCGGGTGCTTCACGCCGCGCATGTTGGTGCGGGTCGGCTCGTGGCAGACCACGAAGGCGTCAGCCTGCGCGCCGTGGAGCAGGCCGAGGCTCACGCCCGCGAAGGACGGGTGGTAGAGCGAGCCCTGGCCCTCGATCAGGTCCCAGTGGTTCGGGGCGGCTTCGGGCGCGATCGTCTCGACGGCGCCGGAGATGAAGTCGGCCACGACGGCGTCGATGGCGACGCCCCGGCCGGAGATGAACACGCCGGTCTGGCCGGTGGCGCGGAAATCGGCGTCCAGGCCGCGCGCGCGCATGCCGCGCTCCAGGGCCAGCACGGTGTACTTCTTGCCGACGGAGCAGTCGGTGCCGACGGTGAGCAGGCGCCGCCCGGCCCGCTTGGTGCCCTTGCCGGTGGGGAAGCGCTCGTCGGTGTGGCGGACGTCGTGGAGCTGGCGGCCGCGCCGTGCCGCGGCCTCGGCGATGGCCGGGACCGTGCCGAGCTTGACGTGCAGGCCGCTCGCCACGTCGAGCCCGGCCTCGATCGCCGCGACGATCTCCTTCACCCAGTGGTCCGGCAGCACGCCGCCGGCGTTGACGACGCCGATCACCAGGGTCCGGCAGCCCTTCGCCAGGGCCTCGGCCAGGGTCATGTCGGGGATGCCGAGATCGGCGGCGCAGCCGGGCAGGCGCATCTGGCCGACGCACCACTCGGGGCGCCAGTCCTTGATCCCGTAGGCGGTCTTCGCCGCCAGCGTGTCGGGCACGTCGCCCAGGAACATCAGGTAGGGCGTGGCGATCTGCATCGGTCGAGCAACCTTCTCCGGGAGGCCGGCGGACCGTCTATGCGGGATCGCGGGCGCCCGGCGCAATGCACGAGGCCGGCCAGGCGCGCAGATGCGGCCGCATCCCCAACATGCCTGGCCTGCACACCGTCGTCGCGGGCGCAGCGAGGCGACCCGGGCATTCGCGGCGCTCGGGGACCGCGCTGCCCCGGATAGCTTCGCGGCGCTCGCAGGGACGGCGCGGTCGTCGCCTCAGGCTTTCGGCGCCTGTCGATCCCGCTCAGGCGGCGCGTCGTCGCGCCACCCCCGCCTCGTTGGCCACCGCGCCCGCCGGCGACAGCACGCCGGTCGCCCGGACCATCCCCGCGGCGCCCGCCAGCGCCCCCGCGCGCAGCTCCAGACCGAGGAAGCGCGCGCGCTCGAACGGTCCCGGCAGGGTCAGGCCGTCCGCGAGCGCCCGGTCGAAGCCGAAGCGGGCGTAGTAGGGCGCGTCGCCGACCAGCAGCACGGCGCCGTGGCCGAGGGATTCGGCACGGCCGAGCGCCGCCTGCATCATCACCGAGCCGAGCCCCTGCCCCTGGATCGCCGGATCGACGGCGAGCGGGCCGAGCAGCAGCGCCGGGCGGGCGAGCCCGGCCTCGACGTGCCACAGCCGCAGGGTGCCGACGAGGCGCCCCGCCCGGGTCGCCGCGAAGGCGAGGCCGCGGGCCGGCAGCCGGCCCTCGCGCAGGCGCTCCGAGGTCTTGGCGCGTCGATTGCCGGGAAAGCACGCGTCGAGCAGGCGCTCGCGCGCCGGGACGTCGTGAAGGTGCTCCGCGCGGATCTCGATCATGGCTATGCCCTCCCCGGGCCGGCAAGCGGGAGAAGCGATGGATCGTCTCGGCGAGCGATCAGGGCTGGCCGCCGCTTCCGGAGAAACGGCAGCGGCCCTTAACGCAGCGTGACCGCAGGGTGGTTCCAGACGCACGGGATCCGTGCGTCCGCCTCCTGCCGCCTGTCACCCGCCGGGAGAAGTCTCGGAAGGATGCCGCCCGGAGTGTCCCGGGCGGCGCGCGCGATCAGATCACGATCTGCTGAAGGGGCGGGAAGCCGTTGAAGGCCACCGCCGCGTAGGTCGTGGTGTAGGCGCCCGCGCCCTCGATCAGCACCTTGTCGCCGATCGAGAGCGAGACCGGCAGCGGGTAGAGCTGCCGCTCGTAGAGCACGTCCACCGAGTCGCAGGTCGGGCCGGCGATGACGCAGGGCTCGGTCGCGTCCCCGTCCCGCGCGGTGCGGATCGGGTAGCGGATCGCCTCGTCCATGGTCTCGGCCAGCCCGCCGAACTTGCCGATGTCGAGGTAGACCCATCGGACCTCGTCGGCATCCGCGGACTTGCGCGACACGAGAACAACTTCCGCCTCGATCAGGCCGGCATTGCCGACCATGCCGCGGCCCGGCTCGATGATCGTCTCGGGGATCTGGTTGCCGAAATGCTTGGTCAGGCCCCGGAAGATCGCCTCGCCGTAGCTCTCCACGCCCGGCACCGCCTTGAGGTACTTGGTCGGGAAGCCGCCGCCGAGATTGACCATCGACAGGCCGATGCCGCGCTCCGCGCACTCGCGGAAGACCGCCGCCGCGGAGCCGAGGGCCCCGTCCCAGGCCTCGGTGTTGCCCTGCTGCGAGCCGACATGGAACGAGATCCCGTAGGCCTCCAGCCCCTGGCGGTGGGCGTGCTCCAGCACGTCCGCGGCCATCTCGGGCACGCAGCCGAACTTGCGGGAGAGCGGCCAATCGGCGCCCGCGCCGTCGCAGAGGATGCGGCAGAACACCCGGATCTCGCCGGCCGGCACGTCCACGGCCTCGGCGGCCCGGGCGATCTTCTCGACCTCGGCCTGGCAGTCGACCGCGAACAGGCGGATGCCGAGCTTCAGGGCGCGGCCGATGCAGCGCTCCTTCTTGATGGTGTTGCCGAAGGAGATCCGGTCGGCGGTGGCGCCGGCGGCCAGCACCATCTCCATCTCGGCGACGGAGGCCGTGTCGAAGCACGAGCCCATCTCGGCGAGAAGGCGCAGCACCTCGGGAGCCGGGTTCGCCTTCACGGCGTAGAACACCCGGGTGTCCGGCAGGGAGCGCGCGAAGGCGGTGTAGTTGTCGCGCACGACGTCGAGGTCGAGGACCATCACGGGGCCCTCGTCCTGACCGAGGTCGCGGCGCACGCGCAGGTAGTCACGGATGCGGTCGGTCATGGTCGTCTCCCGGCACGGGTTCGCGGGCGCCCTACGCGGGGCGCGCTGTCGAAGATGACGGCCTGACAGGCCGCCGGCGTCAGGGGGCGATGCGTCGCGCGGACCCACGCGCTTTGGAGACGCGTGCGTCAGTGCGGGCGCAGAGCACCCGGAAGCTGCCGTGGATTGGAAGGGAGGACCCCCACCGCACGCCGGGCAAAGAGAAACAAGCCTCTTCGGTGCCGGCCTTTGGAGGGCCGACGAGACCAAAAAAGCCCGTTCGTCGTTGCTTTAAGCTGCGTCCCCCGTGGAGAGCGGGGTTCGCCGGTTTCGCCTCCGGCTGCCGGTTGTTGTCGGGGTCCGGTGTTGCCACCTGGATGCCGGCCGTAGGGATCCACCCTTGCGACCATCGATCCTTTAAGACCCCTGGCGGCTGTCCGGCAGTTGACCGGATGCCCACCAACCGACACGCGGCCACAGGCACGTGCGAAATTGGGCACGGCGCATATACGGAGACGGGTCCCGCGCGACAAGGGGAAACCGCCCCGAAACGCCCGCTTTTCCGCCCGCAATCCACACCCCGCGCGCTCCGTTGCAAAAACGACGCATCCCGCCGGCGCGCGGCGGGCCGCGCGGGCTTCCCAAGCGCGGCGGAAGCGGGCATCTGACCGGAGGGGGCAGAGGACTCAGGCGAGCGAGCGATGGCCGGGCCGATCAGATCCACCGCGACGGCGCGGGCGTGAGCGCCCCCCTGTGAGCGCTCCCTTGCGCAGCCCGGTCGGCGACGGGCTCCCCGAGCCGACGATCCGCACCGCCACCCTCGCCGATCTCGACGCCCTGGTCGCCCTGGAGCACGCCGCCTTCGCCACGGACCGGGCCGAGCGCCGGGCGATCCGCCACGCGATCCGCTCGCCCACCATGGACGTGCTGGCGGCCCTGATCGACCCGCCGGACCGGGATCCGATTCCGGTGCTCGTGGGCGCCGCGGTGCTGGAGCGGCGGCGCGGCAGCCGGATCGCCCGGCTGGCCTCGATCGCGGTGGCACCGAATCGCGGCGGCCTCGGCCTCGGCGGCCGGCTCCTCGACGCCGCGGAGGCCCGCGCCCGCGCCCAGGGCTGCGACCGGCTGCGGCTGGAGGTGCGCGCGGACAACGGCGCCGGCATCCGGCTCTACGAGCGCCGGGGCTACACCCGCTTCGCCGTGCGGCCGGACTATTACGAGGACGGGATGGAGGCCTGGCGCTACGAGCGCGCGCTGTAGGCGACGCGCGGGGTGCCGCCGGTCCGCGGGCGGCCCGCAAGCCGGCAGGACCCCGCCGAAATCCGGCCCCGATCGAACGGTCCGTTCTCGCGACCCGATCCGCCATGACGAGGGCGCGCGACGGCCGGACGGTCAGGACGCTGGCAGGACGCCGGCAGGCCGGCCCCGCGCGGCCCCGGGCCCGGCCCGGGGCTCCTCGCGGATGCGGCGCGGGGCGCCAGATCCGCTCCCCGCCGCTCCAGGGGCGGGAGCCGCACCGCCGCGCCGCCGAAGAGCGGGCCGATTTCGGCCCGTCGAAATTCGGCGCGATTTCGTCAGACAAGTCTTCGCGCTGATAATCTCTGTATTTATCCATATAAACGGCGGATCATAAAATATCCTAATCTTTATTACGGACAGCGCGATCGCTCGATTGCCCGACGAAACCTGACGTTATAGGACCGAGCATCGCAGATCCTGAGATTTTCTCCCATGAGTCGCTGGCTGGGACGCTTCTCGATCCGGACCTTGCTGTGCCTGGTGATCGTCATCATGGCCTGCATGGCGCTGGGCAACGCGGTCAGGTCGCTCGTCGACGCGCGGGCGCAGGCGGCGCGCGCGGCCCGCGCCGTGACCCTGACGGAGGCGAGTCAGGGCCTCCTCAGGGCGATCCTGCCGCTGCGGCTCGAGCGCGGATCGTCCCTCGCCCTCGGGGGTGAGGCGCCCGCGGACGCGAAGACCCTGTCGACCGTCGCGGGCAGCCGGCAGGCGCTGACCGAGAATTACCGCCGGGCTCAGCGCAGCCTGAGCGATCTGGCCGAGCCGGCGGTCAGCGCGACGCTCGACCGCCTGACCACGGCGCAGGAGGCGATGGCGGCCCTGCGCCCCCGCATCGACGAGGCCCTCCGGCTGCCGAAGGCGCAGCGCGACCCGGCGCTGCGGGAGGCCGCGATGGCCGCCTTCCAGGACCTGCTCGAGGCGCTGACGGCCACGCTGAAGGCGGTCGACGCGTCCATTCCCCGCTCCGATCCCGCCCTGCAGCGCTATCTCGCCCTCAAGCAGGCGGCCTGGGACACGCGCGTGGCCAGCGGCAACGTCGCGGTGCGGGTGCAGAGCTCGCTGGTCGCCGGCGCGTCGTGGTCCCTGCCCGAGACGATCGCGGCGGCCGAGGAGCGGACCGAACTTCTGGCGGCGTGGCGGCGCACGACCGAGGCCGCGACCGGCGTCTCGGAGGCGGTGCGGGCCGCGTTCGAGCGGGCGAAGGCCAGCAATTTCGAGGGCGAGACCAGGGCCATCGCGCAGGCGGTCTTCGACGCGCTCAGCACGCACACGCCCCCGCGCCACTCGTTCGCGGAGCTGCGCGACCGCAACACCGAGAACCAGCGCTCCCTCGTGGCCCTCTGCGACGCGGCCCTGGACGCGATGGTGGCGCGCGCCGAGGCCCTCGCCGACGCGGCCCGGAGCGACGTCGCGCGCAGCGGGGCGGCGCTGCTGGCGGTGATCCTGCTGGTGGCCCTCGGCCTGTGGACCCTGTTCGGCGGCGTGCTGCGCCCGCTCCGGGCGCTGACCGCGACGATGCGGGCGCTGGCCGACGGGGACGCCTCCGTCACAGTTTCGGCGCGCACCTACCGCAACGAGATCGGCGCGATGGCGCGGGCCGTCCAGGTGTTCAAGGACAACCTCATCCGCAGCCGGCAGCTCGAGTCCGAGGCCGCGGAGGCGCGGCTGGCGGCGGAGGCGCGGCGCCGGTCCGACCTGCGGGCGATGGCCGAGCGGTTCGAGCGGACGGTCGGCGGCATCATCGCCCAGGTCTCGGACTCGGCCACCGCGCTGCAGGGTACGGCCCAGACCATGACGGCCACCGCGACCCGGACCGCCAGCCAGTCCAGCACGGTGGCGGCCGCCGCCGAGGAGGCCGCCGCCAACGTCAGCACCGTGGCGGCGGCGGCCGAGGAACTCGGCGCCTCCGTGGAGGAGATCGGCCGGCAGGTCGAGGGATCGACCAGGCTCGCCCAGGGGGCAGTCTCGGAGGCCGGGCAGACGGGCGCGCTGGTCCGCGACCTGAGCGGCGCGGTCGCGCGGATCGGCGACGTGGTCGGGCTGATCGCGGCGATCGCCGGGCAGACCAATCTGCTGGCGCTCAACGCCACCATCGAGGCCGCCCGCGCCGGCGAGGCGGGCCGGGGCTTCGCGGTCGTCGCCGGCGAGGTGAAGGCGCTGGCGGCGCAGACCGCCCGGGCGACCGAGGAGATCGCCGGCCAGATCGCCGGCATCCAGGGCGCGACCGGCGGGGCCGTCGCGGCGATCGGCGCGATCACGGGGCGGATCCAGGAGATCAGCGGCGTGGCGAGCGCGATCGCGGCGGCGGTGGAGGAGCAGGGATCGGCCACCCGGGAGATCGTCCGCAACGTCGGGCAGGCGGCCGTCGGCACCGGCGCGGTGACCAGCACCATTCTGGGGGTCGCCGGGGCCGCCGAGGAGACCGGCCGGGCGGCCGCCGCGGTACTCGCGGCGGCGTCCGCGCTGTCGCGGCAATCCGAGACGCTCACCGCCGAGGTCGCGCGCTTCCTCGACACCGTCCGGGCCGCCTGACCGAACGGTGCCGGGGGGGGCGCGGGCCTCCGCCCCGATCTCGCCCGTTTAGGGGAGTCTTACGGCTCGCGCGCTACAGCGTACGCAACGGGCGGGCGCAATCCCGCCGCGCATGAGTCGCCGTCCATGGCCGTGATCGTCGCCTTCGTCATCAATGCGGGGCTCAACTTCGTCCTCGGCCTGCTGATCGCCAAGCTGCTGGGCCCGGCGGATTTCGGCCGGTTCGCCCTCGCGACCACCGGCGCCATCGTGCTGAACACGGTGCTGTTCGAGTGGCTGCGCCTGTCGGCGACGCGGTTCTACTCGGGGCGCGTGCGCGTCGACGAGCCGTGGATCCGCCACGGGCTCGACCGGGCCTACCTGCGCATCGGCGCCCTGCTCCTGGCCGCCGCGGCCCTGTGCGGGGCCTTCGGCTTCGCCGGCGGCGCCGACGGGCGCGAGGCGGTCCTGTGCGGCACCGGCCTCGCGGCCCTGGGCATCGGCGTGTTCGACTATCACGCGGCCCTCGCCCGGGCGCGCTTCGACGGCAAGCTCTATCTCGGCCTCGTCGCGGTGAAGAACGTCCTGTCCTTCGCCCTGATGGCGGCGGCGGCGTGGTGGCTGCCCCAGCCGGCCTGGGTGCTGGCGGCGGCGGGACTGAGCCAGCTCCTCGCGGTGGTGGTGCTGCGCCACCCCCTGCGGGACCCGCGCACGCCCCTCGAGCGGCCGCGCCTGTCGGCGACCTGGCGGGTCTTCGCGCGCTACGGCCTGCCGCTCATCGCCGCCAACACCGCCTACCAGTGCCTCACCTTCGTCAATCGTGGCGCCATCGCGGGCCAGGCCGGCTTCGCCGAGGCCGGCTACTTCGCCCTGGCGGCCGACGTCACCTCGCGCGCGCTGATGACGCTGGGCACCGCCCTCGACCTGCTGCTGTTCCAGCTCGCCGTGCAGGCCGAGGAGCAGAGCGGCCGCGCCGCCGCCGAGGCGCAGGTCGCCGCCAATGCCGGCACCGTGTTCGCCCTGCTGGCGCCCTGCGCGGTCGGCTTCTGGGCGGTGCTGCCGGCCCTCCAGGGGCTGGTGGTGCCGGACGCCTATCGCGGGCCGTTCGAGACCTACAGCACCGTGCTGATGCCGGGCCTGTTCTGCCTCGCGATGATGTTCTACGCCCTCAACCCGGTCTTCCAGATCCGCCGCCGGACCCTGCCGGTGGTCGCCGCCGCCCTGGTCGGCCTCGCGGTGAACGGCGCCGGCCTCCTCGTCCTGCCGGACCGGATGGGCGGTCTCGGCGTCGCGCTGGCGCAGAGCGCCGGGCTCGCCGCCGCCGGAACGTGGCTCGGCTGGCGCGCCCTGACCGGCGCGGAGCGGATCGCGCTGCCCTGGGGGGAGATCGGCGTCGCGGCGCTCGCCTGCGCGGCGATGGGGCTCGCCCTCGCCCCCTTCCGGCAGCTGCCGCCCGCCACCGCGCTGGCGGTCCTGGTTCCGGCCGGGATGGTTCTCTACGGGACCCTGGTCTGGATCCTCGACATCGCCGGCCTGCGCCGCCAGGTCCTGGCGCGCCTGCGCCCGGCAGGGACCGTGGCGGCGGAGTAGGCTCGCGCGCCGCCGCCGCAGTGGAAATCCCGCCGCTGAAACCCCGCGACTCCACCTCCGCTTGAATCCGCCGCCGGATCCGGCGACACCCGTCCTGGAATGGATACAAACAGGACCGGGGCGGGAACGATGGGCGTGTACGAGCCCGGCACCGAGGCGGAGGCCGGGGAGATCGTGCGGGCGGCCGCGGGGCGCGGCGAGCGCCTGCGCCTCGCCGGCGGCGGCACCGCCGCGGGGCTCGGCCGGCCCGCGCAGGACAGCGCGACCCTCTCGGCGAAGGCCCTCACCGGCGTCACGCTCTACGAGCCCGCCGAGATGGTGGTGGCGGCCCGGGCCGGGACGCCGCTCGCCGAGGTCGAGGCGCTGCTCGCCTCCCGCGGCCAGATGCTGCCCTTCGAGCCGATGGACCTGCGCGGCCTCTACGGCAGCGCCGGGGAGCCGACCCTCGGGGCGGTCGCGGCGATCAACAATGCCGGTCCCCGGCGGATCAACGCCGGCGCGGCCCGGGACAGCCTGATCGGCGTCCGCTTCGTCAACGGGCGCGGCGAGGCGATCAAGTCGGGCGGCCGGGTGATGAAGAACGTCACCGGCCTCGACCTCGTGAAGCTGATGGCCGGCGCCCACGGCACGCTGGGCCTGCTCACCGAGATCACCTTCAAGGTGCTGCCCGCCTGCGAGCGGGTGGCGACCCTGGTCTTCTCCGGCCTGGAGGACGCCCGGGCGGTGACCGCCCTGGCGGAGGCGCTGGGCTCGCCCTTCGAGCTCACGGGGGCCGCGCACCTGCCGGCGGGGATCGGCGCCCCGGAGGCGCGGACGCTGATGCGCCTCGAGGGCTTCTCCGACTCCATCGACTACCGCGCGGGCGCGCTGCGCCGCCTGCTGAAGCGCTACGGTCAGCCCGAGACCGTGGACGGTGAGGCCGGCGCCGCCCTCTGGCGGTCGGTGCGCGACGCGGCGCCGCTCGCCGAGCCCCGGGAGGCCGCCCTCTGGCGGATCTCCACCGCGCCGACCCGCGGGCCGGCCCTGGCGGCGGCGGTCGCGGCCGAGCGCGAGGCGCGCTGGTTCTTCGACTGGGGCGGCGGCCTGATCTGGCTCGCCACCGGCTCGGCGGGCGATGCCGGCGCCGCGACGGTGCGCCGGGCGGTGAAGGCCCAGGGCGGCCACGCCACGCTGGTGCGCGCACCCGACGCCGTGCGCGCCGCCGTGCCGGTGTTCGAGCCGCTGGCCGAGCCGCTGATGCGGCTCACCGCCGGCATCAAGGCGGCGCACGATCCCGCCGGGGTGCTCAACCCCGGCCGGATGTACGCCGGACTGTAAGCATCAGATTTCGCCCCTCCCCGACCGTGGGGAGGCGTGGCGCCGAGGACGCGACCCGTGCAGACCAACTTCGCCCCCGCCCAGCTCGCCGATCCCGCCATGGCGGCGTCGGAGAAGATCCTGCGGACCTGCGTGCATTGCGGCTTCTGCACGGCGACCTGCCCGACCTACCTGCTTCTCGGGGACGAGCTCGATTCCCCGCGCGGGCGGATCTACCTGATCAAGGACATGCTGGAGGGCGGCAAGCCGGCCTCGCAGGAGGTGGTCAAGCACGTCGACCGCTGCCTCTCGTGCCTGTCCTGCATGACCACCTGCCCGTCGGGGGTGCACTACATGCACCTCGTCGACCACGCCCGGGCGCATATCGAGGAGACCTACACCCGCCCCGCCGGCGACCGGTTCCTGCGGGCGCTGCTCGCCCAGGTCCTGCCCTATCCGGGCCGCTTCCGCCTCGCGCTCACCGCCGCCAGGCTCGGCGCGCCGTTCCGGGGCCTGGTGGCCCGGCTGCCGCGGGTCGGCAACCGCCTCGCGGCCATGCTCGACCTCGCGCCGGCCGGGACGCCGCCCCGCGAGCCGACGAACCGGCCCGGCCGGTTCCCGCCGGCGGGCGCGGGGGCGGCCGGGACGGCCCCCAAGCGCGTCGCCCTGCTGCGCGGCTGCGCCCAGAGCGTGCTGCGGCCGGACTTCAACGCCGCCGCGATCCGGCTGCTCAACCGGCACGGGATCGAGGTCGTCCACGCGAACGAGGGCTGCTGCGGGGCACTGACCCACCACATGGGCAAGGAGGACTCGGCCCACGCCCACGCCAAGCAGGCGATCGACGCCTGGGACGCCGAGATCGCCAAGGGCCTCGACGCGATCCTGGTCACGGCCTCGGGCTGCGGCACGACCATCAAGGATTACGGCTTCATGTTCCGCGACGACCCGGCCTACGCCGAGAAGGCGCTGCGGGTCTCGAGCCTGGCCAAGGACGTGACCGAGTACCTCGCGCTGCTCGACCTGGCCCCCGTCGCCGAGACCGACCTGGTGGTGGCCTACCACTCGGCCTGCTCGATGCAGCACGGCCAGGGCATCCGGCTGGAGCCCAAGACGCTGCTGAAGCGCGCGGGCTTCACCGTGAAGGACGTGCCCGAGGGCCACATCTGCTGCGGCTCGGCGGGGACCTACAACATCCTGCAGCCGGAGCTGGCCGCGAAGCTGCGCGCCCGGAAGGTCGCCAATATCGAGCGCGTGCGCCCCGACGTGATCGCCACCGGCAACATCGGCTGCGCCACGCAGATCGGGAAGGGCACCGGCATCCCGATCGTCCACACGGTCGAGCTGCTCGACTGGGCCACCGGCGGCCCGAAGCCCGCGGCGCTGGCCGGGGTGGCGCCGCGGCTCGAAGCGGCGGAGTAGGCACACGCCTGTCGCGACGCGGCAGGCCGTCATCGCGCGCGCAGCGAGGCGATCCGGCGATGCGGCCCAGGGATGCGGCCCAGGGATGCGGCCCATCCGCGATCGTCAGCGCCGCCCTGGATCGCTTGGCCGCGCTCGCGACCGCGGACCGGCCGCCTCCGCGCCGTGACAGGCCCGTGACATCTATTCACGTTGACCCTTGCCAAATCCGCGCAGCGGTCTGTAATGATGTCGACCCCTCTCCGGTCCCGCCGGTCGCCGCAACGGCCCGCGGACGTGACCGAATTCCTCGCGAAATCGGTCGTGGTGTCGCGGCGGGCCCTGTCGGTCCGCCTGGCGGCGGCCCGTGCCGCCCGCGATCGGGCAGGTGTCGCACGACGCGGCGGAGTTCCTCCGTCGCACCCAGGAATTCACGGCCGGTCCCCCGCCGGCCGAGATTGTTTCGCGAGGTCGGGACCACGATGGACGGACGCACGGCCCAGCATAGAGCTGCGCGTGCCCCGGAGGCGCACGAGGCGCGTCGCACCGGTCCGTCCGTCCGCCCGGCCTGTTTCAACCCCAGGCGCCCAGGGCGCCGAACGGCGGTTGACGGCAATTTCCCCTCGAACCCATCCGCCTCGGCGACGAGGCCGGCATCCCGCCCGACAGGTTTGACGTCGGGCGAGGCGCCGCCGGGACCACGGGCACGGAGAACGACGTCGGCCGCCATGCCGAGAGTCCGACATGGCCAACAAAATGCTGATCGACGCGATGCACCCGGAGGAGACCCGGGTCGTCACGGTCCACGGGTCTAGGGTCGAGGAGTTCGACTTCGAAGCCGCCAACCGGCGCCAGCTGCGCGGCAACATCTACCTCGCCAAGGTCACCCGGGTGGAGCCGTCGCTCCAGGCGGCGTTCGTCGAGTATGGCGGCAACCGCCACGGCTTCCTGGCCTTCAACGAGATCCATCCCGACTACTACCAGATCCCGCTGGCCGACCGGCAGGCGCTCCTCGAGGAGGAGGCCCGCGACGCCGAGGAGCACCGCGAGCGCGAGGAGCGTCGCCGCCGGTCGTCGTCGCGCCGGTCCCGCGGCCGCCGCGCCGAGGCCCGTGCCCGCGGCGCCGACGAGACCGTGAGCGCCGAGGACACGCACGCGGCCGCCGAGGGCGAGGATCAGGCCGAGGTCCGGAACGAGTCGGGGATCGACCCGGCCGTCCAGCCCGACACGCTCGCCGAGAACCCCGAGGCCGTGCAGGAGGCCCTCGCCTCCGAGGCCGCCGCCGGCGACCTTCCGGAAGGCGAGCCGGCGCAGGCCGCCGAGCCCGCGATCGAGTCCGCGCCGGTCGAGGCGCAGGAGGCCCCCGCCGCGTCGGATCCGGTCGCCGCCGACTCCGCCCCGTCCGAGGACGCCCCATCCGAGCCGGAGGCCCGCATCGCCGTCGCGGAGGCGCTGACCGTGTCCGACGCGCCGGGCGAGACCGTCGCGGACGCGCTCGCGACGGAGGCGAGCGAGGCGGAGGAGTCCGCCGCGCCGACCGCCGCCGACGCGGCGGACGAGGCCTCCGAGGAGGACGACGAGGAGTCCGACGACGACGAGGATGAGGACGAGTCGGAGGACGACGAGGACGAGTCCGACGACGACGAGGAGTCGGACGAGGAGTCGGACGATCCCGACGCCGAGCCCAAGATCGCCCAGGTCGGCGGCAACGGCGACGCGCTGGCCGAGATCCCCGAGCGTCCGCGCCACTACCGCCGCCAGTACAAGATCCAGGAGGTGATCAAGCGCCGCCAGATCATCCTGGTGCAGGTCGTCAAGGAGGAGCGCGGCACGAAGGGCGCGGCGCTCACCACCTACCTGTCGCTCGCCGGCCGCTACTCGGTGCTGATGCCCAACACGGGCCGCGGCGGCGGCATCTCCCGCAAGATCACCTCGGCGGCCGACCGCAAGCGCCTCAAGGAGGTCGTGCAGGACCTGGAGGTGCCCGAGGGGATGGGCGTCATCCTGCGCACCGCCGGCGCCTCGCGCTCCAAGCCCGAGATCGCCCGCGATTTCGAGTACCTGATGCGGCTGTGGGAGTCGGTCCGTGAGCTGACCCTGACCTCCATGGCCCCGGCGCTGGTCTACGAGGAGGGCTCGCTGATCAAGCGCGCCATCCGCGACCTCTACAACAAGGATCTGGACGAGGTTCTGGTCGCCGGCGAGGACGCCTACCGCGAGGCCAAGGACTTCATGCGGATGCTGATGCCCGGCCAGTCCAAGGTCGTGAAGCCCTACCGCGACTCGACGCCGATCTTCGCCCGCTTCGGCGTCGAGCAGCAGCTCGACGCGATGTTCTCCACGCACGTCTCGCTGAAATCCGGCGGCTACCTCGTGATCAACCCGACCGAGGCGCTGGTCTCGATCGACGTCAACTCCGGCCGCGCCACCCGCGAGCACGACATCGAGGACACCGCCCTCAAGACGAACCTGGAGGCCGCCGAGGAGGTCGCCCGCCAGCTGCGGCTGCGCGACCTCGCGGGCCTGATCGTCATCGACTTCATCGACATGGAGGAGAAGCGGAACAACCGCGCCGTCGAGAAGAAGCTCAACGAGTGCCTGAAGAACGACCGGGCGCGCATCCAGGTCGGCCGGATCTCGCCGTTCGGCCTGCTGGAGATGAGCCGCCAGCGGATCCGCACGGGCGTGCTCGAATCCTCCTCGATCCCCTGCGCCCATTGCGGCGGCTCGGGCTTCGTGCGCGCCACCGCGTCGGTGGCCCTGCACATCCTGCGCTCGATCGAGGAGGTGCTGCTCAAGTCGGCCTCGCACAACCTCGTCCTGCGCACCCGCACCGAGATCGCGCTCTACATCCTCAACCAGAAGCGCGGGCACCTGCGCGAGCTCGAGGTGCGCTTCGGCGTGACGATCACGATCGCGGCCGACGAGCGGCTGGCGGCCACCACCCCGTTCCAGCTCGACCGCGGCGAGCCGGCCCAGCGGGCGGAGGGCCCGGTGACGGGCGTGCGCGCCCAGGCGATCTCGCCCGCGATGGAGTTCGACGACGAGGACGAGGAGGCCGACGAGGCCGAGGCCGAGACGGAATCCGAGGGCGAGGCCGACGAGGGCCGGGCCGAGGCCCGCGAGGACGGGTCGCGCGAGGACGGCGAGGGCCGTCGCCGCCGCCGCCGGCGGCGGCGGCGCGGCGGTCGCCAGGAGGGCCGCGGCGAGGAGGGCCGCGCCGAGGACGATCGCGGCGACGACGATCAGGACGACTCGCAGGACGACCCGCAGGACGGCGCCCGTTCGGACGCGGAGAGAGGCGACGGGGACTGGGACGGCGAGCAGCCGGCCGGGACCGAGGCCCCCGCCGCGGCCGTCGCCGCGGAGGCCGGCGAGGCCGGCGAGGCCGACGAGACGGTGGCCGGTTCGGACGAGGCGGCCCGGTCCGAGGACGAGGGCGGCCGTCGCCGTCGCCGCGGACGCCGCGGCGGGCGCGGGCGCAGCGAGGGCCGCTCCCGCGACGCGTCCGCGACGGACGACGCTTCGGAGGCCGCGGGCGACGTCGTCGCCCTGTCGGCGGAGGAGCCGGTGAGCGCTGAGGCGGTGGCCGAGGCGGTCGGATCGGCGCCGGCACCGGCCGCCGACGCCGAGACCGCGGTGGACCTGCCGGTGGCGCCGGCCGAGTCCGCGGCGCCGGCGACCGACCGGGCGAGCGTCGGCCAGCAGGCCGAAGCCCCGTCGCCGGAGCCCGCGTCGCCCGAGGCCGCCCCCGCCGAGCCGGCGCCCGAGCCCGTGGCGATCGTGCTGACGCCCCCGTCCGACCCGGATCGGCCGAAGCGCGCCGGCTGGTGGTCCCGCACCAAGGCGGCCCTGACCGGCGAATGAAGCATTGCGCCCCTCGATAGAGCGCTATCCGGGGGCGCAACTTCTCGAAGAAAAGCTGTTGCGCCGCAGGGATGCCCCGCAACGCTTGTTCGGAGACTAGTCTATCCTTCACCATTGGTTGAAGGTTCTGTGTGACCATGCGCTCCGATTAGAATGTCGGAGAGGCCCGCATGTTCAGTTTGCGCCGGCAGCGTCAGACCCCTGACGCGCTAGCAACCCCGGTGACGGCGATCGCACCGGTCGAGACGGCCGTTGCCGCGCCGGTCGAGACGGCACCGAATCCCGTCGCGGAACTGGCCGTCGACCGGGAATGGCTGACCCTCCTGGCGCGCCTGTCCGCCTCCGCGTCCGATGCCGGCACCTCGATCGGCTGGATGACCCACGACGCCTCCGGCACCGCCGAGCAGGCCCGTCTCATCGCGGCCGCCAGCGAGGAACTCGCCGCGACCACCGGTGAGATCGCGGCCCGCTCCTCGTCGGCGGCCGAGATGGCCGAGACCGCCCGGGCGGGCATCGCCACCTGCGTGGGCGACCTGCACCGGGCCACCGACGGCATGCGCGGGATCGAGGAGGGCACCGAGGAGATCGGCAGCCGTCTCGACAGCTTCTCGACCGCCGCGCTGCGGATCGAGGAGATGGCCGGCACGATCGCGGCGATCTCGGCCCAGACCAACCTGCTCGCGCTCAACGCCACGATCGAGGCGGCCCGGGCCGGCGAGGCCGGGCGCGGCTTCGCGGTGGTCGCCGCCGAGGTGAAGACGCTGTCGGCGCAGACCGCGAAGGCGACGGACGAGATCCGGGCGCGGGTCAGCGGCCTGCGCGAGGAGATGGCCGCGATGCAGGCGGCCGTGTCGCGCAGCCGCAACGCCGTCGAGGCCGGCGCGGCCGCGATGGTGCGGGCCAATGCCCGCGTCGAGGCCGAGAGCGGCGCCGTCGCGAACGTCGCCGCGCAGATGCGCGAGGCCTCGGAGATCCTCGGCCAGCAGATGCAGGCCACCGGCGACATCGCCCAGAACGTCGGCCGCATCGCGGAAGGGACCGACAAGGCGCGCCGGGAGATCGGCGACGCACTCGCGCAGCTCGGACGGATCGAGGATCTCGGCCGCACCCTGCTCGACCGGCAGACCGGAACCACCGCGGATCAGCGGGTGATCCGCCTGTCGGCGGATTGCGCCGCGTGGCGGCGCGCCGTCGCGGCGACGCTGGTCGGCATGCGCTCGACCGACACGCCGCCGGAGGGGATCCCCGCCGACGCGACGCGGCCGGCCGCCATCGAGACGCCCCTGGCGCAGGCCCGCGAGCAGGCGGCCGCCCTGGTCCGCCACGTGCGCAGCCAGGCCTGGGACTCGGCGACCACGGCGTTCGTGGCGTTCGAGGCGGCGGTGAAGGAAGCCCGGGCGGCGATCGAGGCCTGAAGGCCGGCCGGCCCCGGGTCCGCCGCGACCCGGGGCCGTCTCAGGAGACGATCGGACGCCGTCAGCCCGGCGGCTCGGATCCCGGAGCTGCCGGCGCCGCGTCGGCCCTCTGGCGATCCCGCTCCTTGCGCAATTCCCGCTCGGCCAGCAGCCAGAACTCGATCTCGAAGCCCTCGGGCCGGTGGTTGCGCTCCCAGAGTTCGTAGGCCCGCTCGCGGATCTGCTCGAAGGTGATCGTGTCGGGCGACCGCGGCGGGGGCCGCGGTGCCGCCGCCTCGACCCCGGATGCGGGTTCCGGCGCGGTGCCGGTCTCGGACGCGGGCGCCTGTGTCCCCGCCATCGGGTGATCCGGAGGCGGACGGAAATCGGGGGGCACTTCCATGGCGCCGGCCTCAGGAGGCCGGCTTGTCGAGATAGGCGGCGACGCTGGTGATCCGGCTCCCGACCATCGTCACCGCCTTGCGCAGCCGCTCCTCGCTGACGCCGAAACGCTGCGCCCACTCCTCGCGGGTGGCGCGGTCGTAGATGTCGATATGCGTCTTGCCTCTGGCCTCGGTCGACATGCTGTGCCCGCTCCGGTTCGCCGTCAGGCGCGGCCGTGCCGCGCGCCCTGGAGGGACAACCGGGCTCGGAGACTTCGGTTGCCGCCGGTCGCGCGGGACGGGCGGCCGGGGCGCGCGGCGGATCAGGGTGCGGTCGGCGCGGGGCTCGGGACCGGCGCCGGATCCGCTTCGGCCGCGTCCGGGCGGACCCGCGCCGCCACGAAGGCGGTCAGCAGCGGCACCAGCAGCGCCGTGACCACCACGCTCGCCGCCACCAGCACGGTGGCGGGACCGGCGGCCTCCCTGTAGGCCGGGTTGGCGGCGGCGATGATCGCCGGCACGGCGGCGGCGTTGCCCGCCGTCGAGGCGGCCGCGACGCCCGCCACGCCGTTGCCCCCGGTGAGCCGGTCGGCGACGAACAGGGCCGCCCCGGTGATCGCCACCACCGCCACGCCGAGACCGATGCCGAGGAGGCCCGCCTGCCAGATCTTGGCGAGGTCGAGTCCGAAGCCGAGGGCGAAGGCGAAGAACGGGATCATCACCGGCGCCGCCCCCGACAGGAAAGCGCGCATGTCGCGGTCGAGGTTGCCGAGGATCATCCCGATCAGCAGCGGCAGGATGCTGCCCACCAGCGTCGGCCACGGGAAGGCCGACAGACCCGCCAGCCCGAGGGTCACCATGGTGAGGAACGGCCCGGATTCGAGGCTCATGATCGCGTAGGCGCCGGCATCCTTCGGGCGGCCGAACTGCCCCATCAGCGCGAGGTAGAGACCGCCGTTGGTGTCGTTCATGGCGGCGACGATCGCCAGCGTCGAGATCCCCGCGAAAGCCCCGCCCACCACCGGCGCCTCGCCGAGGAGCTGGCCGAACACCACGCCCATGATCGCCGCGATGCCGACCTTGGCGGCCAGCAGGACGCCGCCCTTGCGGGCGATCGCCGGGGTGGCGCGGAAATCGATGCCCGCGCCCATGCAGACGAAGAACACCGCCAGGATCGGCAGCGCGCCGTTGAACAGCGCGCCGGTGAACGAGCCGAAGAAGGTCGCGGTGTTCGGGAAGAGCGTGTGGAGGATCGCGCCGAGGAACAGCGGCACGACCATCAGGCCGCCGGGCACGCGCTCCAGGGAGCGCTTGATGGGTATCTGCATAGGTCGCCCTTCCGGTGCCGCCCTGCCCGGGCCCTGGCACCCACTCTTCCCCCCGGGCGGGCTGCTACAACCTTTCGACAAGTCGGCGCAACTGGCGCCCGGATCAGCACAAATGTTGACAAGTCCGCCGGCGCAACGCTGACTCGGCGCGGATCGGCTCGATCCACGGAGGCGTCCCCGGATGTCGTCAGCGATGTCCCCTTCCCTATCCGGCTCCCCTGATCCGGCGGAGGCGCCCGGGCAGCGGGCGCTCCGCGGCGCGGAGCCGGCACGGCCCGCCTCCCTGGCCGACGGCCTCTATCAGGCGATCCGCACCGGCATCGCGAACGGCACCTACGGGCCCGACGCGCGGCTCCCGAGCGAGCACGACCTCGCGGGACGCTTCCAGGTCTCGCGGCCGGTGGTGCGGGCCGCCCTCGACCGGCTGCGCCGGGAGGGCGCGATCGTCTCGCGGCAGGGGGCCGGCAGCTTCGTGCGGGCGCGGCCGGTGCGCCCGGCCCTGGGCTTCGCCCCCGTGGAGAGCGTCGCCGACATCCAGCGCTGCTACGAGTTCCGCCTCACCCTCGAGCCGGAGGCGGCCTACCACGCGGCGCTGCGCCACGACGCGGCGGCCCTCGACCGGATCGCGGCGGCCCTCGACCGGCTGGCGGTCGCGACCCGGCAGGAGCAGCACCGGGCGGACGCCGATTTCGCCTTCCACCACGCGATCGCGGCGGCGTCGAACAACCACTACTACGCGGCCTGCCTGGAGGCGCTGCAATCCCACATCGCCGTGGGCATGACGATCCACGGCCTCGCCCTGCGGGGCCCGCGCTCCGGCCTGCGCGGCGTGCTGGAGGAGCATCGCGGGATCTTCGCGGCGATCGAGGGCCGCGACGGCGCGGGCGCCCGCAGCCGCATGGCCGCCCATATCGCCGGGTCCCGCGACCGGCTGTTCGAGGGGCGGCTCCTCGATCTCTCGCTCGGACGGCCCGCGGAGGCCGGCGCCGCCGCGCCGCCCGCTTGACCGCCGCGCCGGCCGGTCTGTATGCCTCGCGACAACCTGACAACAAGGACGCGAGCCGCGCTCGGCCGGGCGGCGCGGCCGGCGAGGCTCCCGCCATGATCCGCCCGACATGACCCGCCTGCGCCTCATCGCCGACGATCTCACCGGCACCCTCGACACGGCCGCGGGCTTCACCGGCCTGTGCGGGTCGATCCCTGTGGCGTGGCCCGAGATCCTGGCCGCGGAGGCCGCCGGGGGCTCGCGCGGGTGCCTGGCGATCGATTCCGGCACGCGGGAACTGTCGGCGGAGGCCGCCGGGCGGATCGTCGGCGCCCTCGCGCCCCGGCTGGACGGAGCCGGCATCGCCTTCAAGAAGGTCGACAGCCTCCTGCGCGGCCCCTGGGCGGCGGAACTCGCGGCGGTGCTGCGGACCGGGACCTGGGAGCGCTGCGTCGTGGCGCCGGCCTTCCCGTACCAGGGACGCCGCACGGCGGGCGGGCGGCAGCTCGCCCGGCGCGGCGCGGGCTTCGAGCCGGTCTCGGGCGACATCGCCGAGGCCCTGCGGGCGGTCGGGCTGCCGGCGCGCCGGGTCGACCCGGCCGACGGCCCCGTGGCGGGCGTCGCCGTCTACGACGCGGCGAGCGATGCCGATCTCGCCCGGGTGGCGGATCTCGGTGGCGGCGGCCCGGTGCTCTGGTGCGGCAGCGGCGGACTCGCCGCCGCCCTGGCGCGGGGCGCGGCGCCGCCGGGCGACGCCCGGCTGACCGGTCCCGTGCTCGGGCTGTTCGGCTCCGACCGGCCCGAGACCGCGACGCAGCTCGCGGCCTGCGGCACCCACCACCTCGTCCTGTCGGCGGACGATCCCGACCATGCCGGCGCGGTGGCCGCGCGCCTCGACCGGGACGGCGCTGTCCTGGCGAGCCTCGCGCTGCCCGCCGGCACCGCCCGGGAGGACGCCGCGGCGCATATCGCCGCGACCTTCGCGGGCGTGATCGACCGCATCCCGCGGCCCGGCACGCTGCTGGTCGCCGGCGGCGAGACCCTGAAGGCGCTCTGCCTCGCCCTCGCCGTCGCGCACCTCGACGTCACCGGGCAGATCGCGCCCGGCCTGCCCCGCTCGACCCTGCGGGGCGGCCGCTGGGACGGGCTGCCGGTCGTGTCGAAGTCCGGCGCCTTCGGAACAGAGGGCGTCTGGCGCGACCTCCTCCACCAGAACGGCTTCCCGCACGACAGGAGCGCCCCGTGACCCAACATCTCGCCATCACCATGGGCGATCCCGCCGGCATCGGCCCCGAGATCATCGTCAAGGCCGCGGCCCGGCTGAAGGACCGGATCGCGGCGGGCGACCTGAAGCTCGTGGTCATCGGCAGCGCCCCGGCCCTGCGCCGGGCCGAGCAGGCGCTCGGCCTCCTGCCGGAGGCCATCCCGGAGGTCGCCGAGGCCGGCGACTGGCCGGCGCTGTGCTGCCTCCAGGCCGACGCCGAGGGCGCGCCCATCGAGCCCGGCCGGCTCTCCGCCGACGGCGGGCGCTTCGCCTACAAGGCGATCGAGGCCGGCGTCCGCCTGGCCATGGCGGGGCGGATCGGCGGCATCGTCACGGCGCCGCTCAACAAGGAGGCGCTCAACAAGGCCGGCTACCACTATGCCGGCCATACCGAGATGCTGGCGGAGCTGACCGGGGTGCGCGGGTCGGTGATGATGCTGGCCCACGGCAACATGCGGGTCTCCCACGTCACCACCCACGTCGCCCTGGAGGACGTGCCGAAGCGCCTGACCCCGGAGCGGCTGCGCCTCGTCATCGACCTCACCGACAAGGCCCTGAAGGGGCTCGGCCTCGCCAAGCCTAAGATCGCGGTCGCCGCGATGAACCCTCACGCCGGCGAGGGCGGCCTGTTCGGGCGCCAGGACATCGACGTCAGCACGCCGGTGATTGAGAAGGCCAATGCCGAGGGTCTCGACGTGCACGGGCCGGTGCCGGGCGACACGGTGTTCGTGAAGCTGCGCGCGGGCCAGTACGACGCGGTGGTGGCCATGTACCACGACCAGGGGCACATCCCGGTGAAGCTGCTCGGCTTCGAGATCGACCCGGCCACGGGGAAGTGGATGGACCTGTCGGGCGTGAACATCACCCTGGGCCTGCCGATCATCCGCACCTCGGTCGATCACGGCACCGCCTTCGACATCGCCGGCACCGGCGTCGCCAACGAGCGCAGCCTCATCGAGGCGATCGAGTTCGCCGAGAAGCTCGCAGCCAGCCGAGCGGCGTGAGACTCGGCGGCGTGAGACTCGGCGGATGACGGGGGCGGCGATCCGCGCCCCCGTCCCGAGGTGCCGCGGCGGTCGCGATCATCGCCGGAGCCGGCCTCCGTGGAACGCGAGCCGGTCGTCCCGGGCCACGGGCTTGGCGGGCGTGTTTCACGTGAAACAAACCAGGAACATCGGCCTAGCGGATGTCGGCCTCCTGCCCCACCGCCTCGCAGGCGAAGGGCGACGGCGGCGCCTCGACGCCGCGCCAGCGGCCGTAGGTCCAGGGGCGATACCACGCCGCTCCCGCGGGCAGGCGCTCCGGCACGAGGTCGATGCCGTGCGTGCCGAACGGCCCGCAGCGGCAGATCCGGGCGAAGCCCATCCAGCCGCCGGGCCAGAGCCCGTGCCGGGTGATGGCCGTGTCGGTGTACTCGGAGCAGCTCGGCCAGTGGCGGCACTGGCGGCCGACCAGGCCCGACAGCGTCAGCTGGTAGCCGCGGATCGCCCAGTGGGCGGCGCGCCGGACCATCCCGTCAGGCGGCCTGCCGCTTGGCGGCGATCTGGTCGAGGGCGTCCACCACCGCGTCGAAGGTCAGGAGCGTCGAGGCGTGGCGCGCCTTGAAGTCCCGCACCGGCTCGAGCACCGCGAGGTCGGACCACGCGCCGTCGGGCGCCGGACCGTTCTCCTTGAGCATGGACCGCATGGTCTCGCGGACGCCGCGCAGCTCCTCCGCGCTGGCGCCGACCACGTGCCGGCCCATCAGCGACGAGGAGGCCTGCCCGAGGGCGCAGGCCCGGACCTCCTGGGCGAAATCCGCGACCCGGCCGTCCTCGCCCAGGACGAGGTCGACCGTCACGGTCGAGCCGCACAGGCGGGAATGGGCCGTGGCGGTCGCGTCCGGATTCTCGAGCCGGCCGAGCCGGGGGATGTCGGCGGCGAGTTCCAGGATACGGCGGTTGTAGATGTCGTCGAGCATCGGGTCCTCGGCCGGAGGCACAATGTCCATCGGGACTCTGCCGCGTGCGACGCGCATTGCGCGTTGCCCCGCGAACGATGATATAGGCGCGATGCGGCCGCTTCGCGAGGAGGCGGGCCGTCGACCAGGGTCGCGCCCACGGCCACGGTGGTTCCCACGGCCTTTCGTCCATCCCGGGGCGCCGGCTTGAAACCTTTTCGAGCCCGGGATCTTCCCTCGAACGCCCGACGCGATCCGACGATGTACGCCAAGCCCGACAGCACCCCGATGAAATCCCGCATCGCGCGGGCCGGAGATGCCATGGATGCCGCGCTCAAATCCTTGTCCTACCAGGGTGACGGCCAGGGTTTCGACCGGAACGGGATCGAGGGGCAAGGTCTGAACGGCATGCGCAATGACAATCGGCCCGCCGATGACGGGCGGCCCGTCGAGGTGGCGCCCGAGCCGGCCTCCGCGACCCGCGTCCCGGACGGGATCGAGACCGGCCGCCCGAGCCGCGCCGAGGCCGAGGCCGCCGTCCGCACCCTCCTGCGCTGGGCCGGCGACGACCCGACCCGCGAGGGTCTGCTCGACACCCCGGCCCGGGTCACCAAGGCCTACGAGCAGCTGTTCGGCGGCTACGCGGTCGACGCCGAGAAGTTGCTGGAGCGCGTCTTCGAGGAGGTCGAGGGCTACTCGGACATCGTGCTGGTGCGCGACATCCCGTTCCACTCCCACTGCGAGCACCACATGGTGCCGTTCATGGGGCTCGCCCACATCGCCTACTATCCGACCCGGGGCGTGGTCGGCCTGTCGAAGCTCGCCCGCGTGGTCGACACCTTCGCCCGCCGCCTGCAGACGCAGGAGACCATGACCGCCCAGATCGCCGACGTGATCGAGAGCATCCTCAAGCCCCGCGGCGTCGCCGTGATGGTGGAGGCCGAGCATCTCTGCATGGCGATGCGCGGCGTCCAGAAGGCCGGCGTCTCGACCATCACGAGCCAGTTCCGCGGCGTCTTCAAGGACAACGCCAACGAGCAGGTCCGCTTCCTGACCCTGGTGCGCGGCGGCGCCAAGTAGCTCCGACGAGCGAGCCGGATCACCCTGCCATGACCGCGCGCGACATCGCCTTCGATCCCCCCGGCACCCGCGCCGAGGTCGAGGAGGGCGCGGCCCTCACGCCGCGCTTCGACCGCGACGGCCTCGTCGCCTGCATCGCGGTGGACGCGCGGGACGGGCAGGTGCTGATGCTCGCCCACATGAACGCCGAATCGCTGGCGCGCACCCTCGAGACCGGCGAGGCGTGGTACTGGTCGCGCTCGCGCCGGGAACTCTGGCACAAGGGGGCGACCAGCGGCCAGATCCAGCGCATCGTCGAGATGCGGGTCGACTGCGACCAGGACGCCCTGCTGATCCGCGTCGAGGTCGGCGGCGACGGCGGCTGCTGCCACACCGGCCGGCGCGACTGCTTCTACCGCAGCGTCGTCCGGGAGGCGGACGGCCGGGTGGTCCTGAAAGCCGCCGGGCGATGAGCCGCCCTCTTGCCACCCGGTGGCAAGACGAGTCCGCCGACCCGCATTTCCCGCCCGGAACCGTCGAGCCGCTCCGGCCGCCGCCGAGCCCCGGTCCGCTCGTCGGGCTCGCCCTCGGGGGCGGCTCGGCCCGGGGCTGGGCGCATATCGGGGTGATCCGCGCCCTGGAGGAGGCCGGCATCCACCCGTCCGTGGTGGCGGGCTGCTCCATCGGCGCCGTGGTCGGCGCCTGCTACGCGGCCGGGCGCCTCGACCGGCTCGAGGCCTTCGCCCGGGCGCTGACCCGGCGCCGGGTCGTCGGGCTCATCGATCCCCGCCTGCCGGGCTCCGGGCTGATCGCCGGCAACCGCCTCCGCCAGCGCCTCGCCGCCGATCTCGGCGAGCGCCGGATCGAGACGCTGCCGGTCCGCTTCGGCTGCGTCGCCACCGAGTACGGCACCGGCCACGAGGTCAGCCTGACCGCGGGCCCGGCGGTGGACGCGGTGCGCGCCTCCTACGCGATCCCCGGCCTGTTCCCGCCGGTGGCCCATGACGGCCGCGTGCTGATGGACGGGACACTGGTCAACCCGGTGCCGGTGGCGCTCGCCCGCGCGCTCGGAGCCGACTTGGTCATCTGCGTGAACCTCAACGGCGACACCGGCGGACCGGTGGTGCGCGAGGCACCGCACCCGCCCCCGCGCCGGGGCTTCCTGCAGGGGGTGCGCGGGCGCCTGCCGGGCTTCGACCGGCCGGAGCCCGAGATCGCCGTGCCGGGCATCGCCCGGGTGGTGCTCGACGCCTTCAACACCACGCAGGACCGGATCTCGCGGGCGCGGCTGGAGCGCGACCCGCCGGACGTGGCCATCGGCCCGGATCTCGCCGCCTTCGGGCTGTTCGACTTCCACCGGGCCGCGGAGGGCATCGCCCTCGGGCACCGCGCCGCCCGCGCCGCCCTGCCCCGGATCCGGGCCGTGCTGGAGGGTGCGGCCGCGCGGGCCTGAAAGGTCCGGGCGCGCCCCTTCGGAGGAGGCCGTCATCCGGCTGTCGTGGCCGCCTGCGATGGGCGCCGTGCATGCTGGAGGACCTCCAATGTATACGAGTCGCCGTCAGATCCTGCTGTCCGGAGGCGCGGGCCTCGTCGGGCTGGCCTCGGGCCTCGGACGGCCCGGCCTGAGCCGCGCCGCCGACCGGCCGGTCCTGACCCACGGTCTCCAGTCGGGCGATGTCGGCACCGACTCGGCGGTGGTCTGGGCCCGGTCCGACCGGCCCGCCCGGGCGATCGTCGAGTGGGCGACCACCGAGAGCTTCGCCGACATCCGCGGCGGCGTCTTCGCCGACGCCCTGCCGGAGACCGACGGCACCGTGAAGGTGGCGCTGACCGGGCTGCCGGCCGGCCAGGACGTGTTCTACCGGGTCCGCCTGGAAGACGTCGCCGCGCCGACCATCGTCGGACCGGCCCAGGTCGGGCGGTTCCGGACCGCGCCGGCGGACCGGCGCTCGGTGTCGTTCTGCTGGTCGGGCGACACGGCGGGCCAGGGCTGGGGCATCGACGAGGCCCGTGGCGGCATGACGATCTACTCCGCCATCCTGAAGAACCGGCCGGACTTCT
Organism: Methylobacterium sp. ME121; assembly: GCF_000974725.1. Taxonomy (NCBI): domain Bacteria; kingdom Pseudomonadati; phylum Pseudomonadota; class Alphaproteobacteria; order Hyphomicrobiales; family Methylobacteriaceae; genus Methylobacterium; species Methylobacterium sp. ME121. Next base: position 29,744 of record NZ_BBUX01000007.1, on the reverse strand, counting down.
TCATCCATTCCGGCGACACGATCTACGCCGACGGGCCGATCCAGTCCGAGGTGAAGCTCCCCGACGGCAGCCTGTGGCGCAACCGGGTGACCGAGGAGGTCGCCAAGCCCGCCGAGACGCTCGCGGAGTTCCGGGGCCGGCACAAGTACAACCTCACCGACCGGAACGTGCTGGCGATGAACGCCGCCGTGCCGATCCTGGCGCAGTGGGACGACCACGAGGTCACCAACAACTGGTGGCCGGGCGAGCCCCTCACCCGGGCCGAGCACCTGAAGAAGAAGTACGCCGACCCGAACGTGCTGGCCCTGCAGCTGCGGGCGGCGAAGGCCTTCCACGAGTACATGCCGATGCGCTTCGAGCCGTCGGAGCCCGGCCGGGTCTACCGCAAGATCGGCTACGGCCCGCTGGTCGACGTGTTCATGCTCGACATGCGCTCCTACCGGGGGCCGAACGGCGAGAACCGGCAGACGGCGTACGGGCCCGAGTCCCACTTCCTCGGGCCGCAGCAGATCGCGTGGCTGAAGCGGGCGCTGCTCGAATCCCGGGCCACCTGGAAGGTGATCGCCGCCGACATGCCGCTCGGCCTCGTGGTCACCTACGACACGGACCGCAACTTCGGCTCCGAGGCGGTGGCGCAGGGCGACGGCCCGCCCCTCGGGCGCGAACTGGAGATCGCCGACCTCCTGCGCTTCATCAAGAGCGCGGGCATCCGCAACACGGTCTGGCTCACGGCCGACGTGCACTACACGGCCGCCCACTACTACGACCCCGACAAGGCGCAGTTCCAGGATTTCGAGCCGTTCTGGGAGTTCGTCTCCGGGCCGCTGCACGCGGGCACCTTCGGGCCGAACGCGCTGGACAACACGTTCGGGCCGCAGCTGCGCTACGTGAAGGCGCCCGACAAGGGGCAGGTGAACCTGTCGCCGGCCGCCGGCTACCAGTTCTTCGGCCACGTGGCGGTGGACGGTCGGACCGAGCAGATGACCGTGACCCTCAAGGACGCGGCCGACACCGACCTCTGGCACGTCACGCTCGATCCCGTGAAGGCCTGAGTCGGACCGCGGGTGATACGGGCTCGCGATGTCGGCCTGCTGGCCCGTCGACGCGAAGGGGCGCGGGTCCCCTCTCCCGTGCGGGAGAGGGACAGGGTGAGGGGTGCGACCGCTCCGGAAAGACCTGATCCCTCACCCCAACCCTCTCCCGCACGGGAGAGGGAGCGCGTCGCGCCCCGGCCCCGGCGGCCTGCCCAGAACCGGCGAGGCCCGGGGGCGGAGGGCGAGAGAGACGCGCGGTTCCGGCGCCGCTACGCCATCGTGATGTAGTCGCGCAGGGCCTGGTGCTCGGCCTCGACGGTGGCGATCTTGCGCGCCACCACGTCGCCGATCGACACGAGGCCGATCAGCCGCCCGTCCTCGCAGACCGGCACGTGGCGGAAGCGCCCGTCGGTCATCAGCGTCATGACCTCCTCGATCGTCGCGCTCCGGCCGCAGGTCGTGACCTCCGCGGTCATGTGCGCCGAGACCGGCGCGTCGAAGGCCGAGCCCCCGTGCCGGGCGAGCGCCCGCATGATGTCCCGCTCGGAGATGATGCCCGCCACCGTCCCGTCGGCCTGGGCGACCACGAGGGCGCCGATGCGCTTGTCGGCGAGGATCTGGATCACCTCATCGAGGGTCTTGTCGGGGCCCACGGTGACGACGGAGCTGCCCTTCTCGGCGAGGATGCGTGCGACGGTCATGGCTCTCTCCCTATGTGACGCGTCCGGTGCGCCGTCAGCCCGCGGCGCCCTGATGGCGTTCTCGGCCGGGTTGGCCCGGCTCGTTCACATTGTGGCGAGTGTGTGACCGATCCGGCCGGATGGCAAGGTGCCGGGCGCCGGGGCCGGGACTCAGTGCCGGCGCGGCTCCCGGGGATCCACCAGGGGGAACAGGAAGAAGCCCGCGATGAAGCCGCCGAGATGCGCGTCCCAGGCGATGGCGGCGTTCTCGCCGACGAGCGGCACGCTGACGAGGCCGAAGAGCAGGTTGGTCAGGAGCCAGATCACCAGGAACGACACCGCGGTGCGGTTGCGCAGCAGCTCCGGGATCGTCTCGGCGGGCCGGGGCGGCGGCACCTGCCAGGCCGGCGCGCCGTAGCCGGAGACCGGCGGCTGGAACACGAACCGGGCGGCGGCCGCCATCAGGGCGGAGATCCCCGCCGAGGCGCCGACCAGCGGTCCCGCGCTCAGCGGGTCGATCAGGATGTGGAGAAGCCCGCCGGCCGCCGTGCCGGCCAGCGCGAGCACGCACCAGCGCAGGGCGCCGCAGCGGCGCGCCACCGGGGCTCCGAAGGCCGCGAGCCAGACGCTGTTGAAGATCACGTGCATCCACGAGCCGTGCAGCAGCCCGTAGGTGACGAGCGTCCAGGGCTGGAGCGCGTGCTCGCCCACGATGTAGCGGGCGAAGGCCTCGCGGGCGGCCTCCAGGCCGGGATCGCCCGTATCGGCGGCGGCGCGGATCACCTCGGAGGCCCGGCCGGGATCGAACCAGAGGGTCCAGCGCGCCGGCACCAGCGCGAGGTCCAGGACCAGGCGGATGTCCCAGGTGTCCGGCAGCAGGAACTCGCGGACCGCCTGGATCGCCAGGAGCAGCCCGATCGACGCGGTGACGATGCCCGGCATGTTGAACACGGGCACGCGGCTCTGCCGCGGGAAATCGGGGGAGGCATCCATCGCGGCACCATGTCGGGGTGCGGCGCGATGGGGCAAGCCCCGGCGACGTATTGAAGCTCGCGAAGACCGGCCGGATACCGGTCCGCCACACCGGACCGGCCCGTCTCCGAGCCGGATCCACCGCGGGCAACCGCGGCGGGCCCGGCGGGGTGCGACGATTGTGTCGCCGGCCACGACGCGCTACCCCCCGCCCGGTGCGTCGCCGGTGGCCCGGCGACGCGCGGGTGCGGGGCCGGCACGGCCCGTGCGCCCGGACGCGGTGAACGCCCGGATCGGCCGGTCGCATCCCCGCGGATGTGCCAGAATGATCCGGGGATGAACCACAGGCGTTGAGAATCGGGACACCGATGAAGCATCCCACCAGCCGCATGCTCCATGCCTATTGGGAGCGCCTGCGCGGAGAACGGGCCGCGCCGGAACGCGCCGAGATCGAGCCGGGCGAGATCCGGCACCTTCTCGCCGACAGCCTGATCCTGGAGCTCGACATGCCGAGCCGCTCGGCGAGCATCCGGCTCGCGGGGACGCGGGTCTGCGCCCTGTACGGCCGCGAGCTGAAGGGCGAGCCCTTCGCCCGGCTGTGGGGCTCCCGGGCGACGGATCCGTGGCGGATCGTCGAGATCGTGGCCAGCGACACCCTCGGCGTCGTGGCGGGCCTGCGCGGGACCAACGCGGCCGGCGAGGCGGCGGATCTCGAACTCCTGCTCCTGCCCCTGCGCCACCGCGGCCGGACGCAGGTCCGCGCCCTCGGCACCCTCAGCCTCGACGGCGCGCCGCACTGGCTCGGCCTGCGCCCGCTGGTGGAGGCCGAGACCACCTCCCTGCGCATCCTGCCGAGCCGCCGGACCGAGCCGGTCCCGCCCGCCCGCACCGCCGTGCGCACGAGCGCGGGCTATCCCGGCCCGGTCCGCCACGGCCACCTCCTCGTCCATGCCGGCGGGCGCGCCTGAGAACCGTATTCGTCCAAGGTTACGCCCGGGCCGCACCGGCCAGTTCGATCGAATCAGCGCGCGCGCCCGCGAAAATCTTCGGCGCACAAGTCGATCGCGCGCGCCGCGACGGCGCTCGATAGTGGATGTTTCTACAAGGCCGATAGACCGCGAGACAGGAAAAAAGGGTTTCGTAACAGTCCGCGCCTAGTCTGCACCGGCCATTCTCCCGGCGCAGGACCAAACTCGGAATGATCGCGGTCGCGGCCACCGCTGGAACTGATCTGCGCGGCCTCGCCGCCGAGCCGGCGCGCGGCGCCGCCGACCAGCGCCGCCACCAGCGCGTGCGGGTCGCCGTGCTCGGCCGCTACATGCTGGCCGACCGCCGGGAATATCCCTGTCAGACCGTGGACATGTCACCGGGCGGCGTGCGGCTGACCTGCGCGGTCAAGGGCGAGGTCGGCGAGCGCGTGGTGCTCTACCTGGAGCATATCGGCCGGATCGAGGGCGTCGTCGCCCGCACCTGCCCGGACGGGTTCGCGGTCCAGCTCAACGCCACCTCCCGCAAGCGCGACAAGCTCGCCTCCCAGCTCACCTGGCTGGCGAACCGGGAGATGCTGGGCCTGCCGGAGGGACGCTCGCACGAGCGCCTCGTGCCGACCAACACGGCGGTCGTCCTGCGCGTCGAGGGCGGCCGCGAGATCCGGGCGCGCCTCATCGACATCTCGATGTCGGGCGTGGCGATCTCCTGCCCGGTGCCGCTGCCCCTCGGCGCCGCCGTCACGGTGGGCAGCACGCCGGGACGGCTGGTGCGCTACTTCGAGGGCGGCTTCGGCGTGCAGTTCCTGCTGCCGCTCTCCCCCGACCGCTTCCACGCCGGGATGACGCTCTGACGCGCCTCCGGCCGGACCGGCCCGCGGTCAGATCTTCTTGGCGAGCTGCGCGGCGACCTCGTCGGCCGGCCGGGTCAGGTCGAGGGCGCCGACGAAGCGGTTCTGCGCGTCCATGACGTAGACGAGCGCGGTGTGCTCCATCGTGTAGTCCCCGTCCTTGGCCGGAACCTTGCGGGCGTAGGCCCGGTACGCCTTCTCGGTGGCGGTGACCTGCTCGGGCGTGCCGGTGAGGCCGGTGATGCGCGGGTCGAAGCTCGACAGGTAGGTCTTGAGGCTCGCCGGATCGTCCCGCTCGGGATCGACCGTGACGAAGGCGACCCGCATGGTCTTGCCCTTCGGGCCCAGGGCGGCCAGCACGTCGGAGATCTGCTGCAGGGTGGTCGGGCACACGTCCGGGCAGTGGGTGAAGCCGAAGAACACGAGGTGCGTCGCGCCGGCGAAGTCGCGCTCGGTGACGGTGCGGCCGTCCTGGTTCACCAGCGTGAACGGGCCGCCGACGCTCGGCACGCCCACCGGCGCCTTGTCGGGCAGGAACGCGAACACCGCCGCCCCGGTGAGGCCGACGAGGCCGAGGCAGAAGGCGACAAGCGGGACGAGGGCGCGGCGCATGGGACGGGTTCCGACCTCCGGGGGAGGCCGGCACAGCACACAACGGCGCGCGGAGGCAAGCCGGCGCGGTGCCGCCGGCCGCCCGGCGCCGCGCCGGCGCGACCGCTACGGCTTCGACGCCGGCTCCCCCGCGGGGCTCGCCGGGGCGGCGCCCTTCGGCGGCTCCTTGCCGAGATAGACGTATTCCGGCGCCGCCCGGAGCTGATCCTTGGTCGTGTCGATCCGCGCCTGGAGGGTCTTGCCGTCGGTGCGGTCGAGCTTGAGCACGGACGGGTCGACCGCGACGTATTTCGAGCCGATCCCCAGGAAGCCGCCGACCCCGATGATCCAGGCCTTCACGGCGCCCTTCTGGTCGAGGACGAAATCCGCGATCTGCCCGATCGTCTCGTTGGCGCCGTTGACGACGCTGGAGCCGATCAGCTTGCTGGCGACCATGTCGTCGGGGGTCTGCGCCACGAAGGTCGGGCGCAGGTTGTCGGCCATGGTGGCGGGCGCACCGGGAACCGGGGTCGCGGCGCTGCCGCCGTCCGGCTTGGCGCCGTCGGTCTGCGCCGAGGCGGTGGCGAGGCCGGCCAGCAGGAGGGCCGAGGCGAGGAGCGGGGTGCGCATCGGAGCAGGTCTTTCAGAGAGGCCGAACACGGGGTGGCGCCGCCTCAAGGTTCTGGCGGGGCTTAAGTTCCGCGCGGTCTCGGCGCCGGCCGGGGCTGCCGCGGCGGTTTGCCGGCTGCGCGTCGGCGCGGCGCGCCTTTGACGGCCGGGCCCGCGCCCCGCACAAGGCCGGCGCCATGCTCCGCCTCGCCCTCTACCAGCCCGACATTCCCCAGAACACCGGCACGATGCTGCGCATGGCCGCCTGCCTCGGGCTGGCGGTGGAGATCGTGGAGCCCGCGGGCTTCGACGTCTCGGACCGCCACCTGCGGCGCTCGGGCCTCGACTACCTCGACCACGTGGCGATCACCCGGCACCGCTCGTTCGCGGCCTTCGCGGCGTGGCGGGCCGAGGCCGGGATCCGGCTCGTCCTCGCCACCACGGCGGGCGCCGTACCCTACACGGACTTCGCCTTCCGCCCGGACGATTGCCTGATGGTCGGGCGCGAATCCGCCGGCGTGCCGGAGGCGGTGCACGCGGCGGCCGACGCGCGGATCGTGGTGCCGATCCGGCCGGGCCTGCGCTCGCTCAACGTCGCGGTCGCGGCCGCGATGATCGCCGGCGAGGCCCTGCGTCAGGTGGGCTGACCGCCGCCGAAGACAGCGCGCACGATGACGGCTTCCCGCCGTTTTCGCGAGCGGACGGAAGCGATCCAGGGCCGCGCGCCCTCCGTGACCGGGGCGCCGGCTGGCTTGCTCCGCTCCGCTCGCAAGGACGGAAACCGCAACGGATCCCGTTCCGCCGGCTTGGTAGGACGTGGTCTACCTTCCGACTGGAGAGACGCGCCGCCGCATGGACGACATCGCCTTCACGCCTTCCCGGCGCCACGCCGATCTCGGGCCCGCCTTCTTCGATCCCGTCACCCCGGCCCGGTTCCCGCGGACCATCCTGCGCTACCGCAATCAGGCCTGGGCGGAGCGGGTCGGCCTGGGCAACCTGTCCGACGAAGCGTGGATCGCCCATTTCGGCCGGTTCGAGCCCTTACCGGGCAGCTTCGAGACGCCGCTGGCCCTGCGCTACCACGGCCATCAGTTCCGCTCCTACAATCCGGACCTCGGCGACGGGCGCGGCTTCCTGTTCGCGCAGCTGCACGACCGGCTGGACGGGCGCCTCCTCGACCTCGGCACCAAGGGCAGCGGCACGACGCCCTGGTCGCGCGGGGCCGACGGGCGGCTCACCCTCAAGGGCGGGGTGCGCGAGGTGCTGGCCACCGCCCTCCTGGAGGCGCAGGGCGTCTACACCTCGAAGAGCTTCAGCCTGATCGAGACCGGCGAGGACCTCGTGCGCGGCGACGAGCCCTCGCCGGCGCGCTCCTCGGTGCTGGTGCGCCTGTCCCACGGCCATATCCGCATCGGGACCTTCCAGCGCTTCCTGGCGCTCGGCGAGCCGGACAACATCGCCCGGCTCCTCGACCACGCGATCGCGACCCACCGGCCGGAACTCTGGCGCGACGGCGCGGAGGATCGCGCCGTCGCCTTCCTGGACGACGTGGTCGCCCGGGTCGCCCGGATGGGGGCGCAGTGGGCGGCGGCCGGCTTCGTCCACGGGGTGCTCAACAGCGACAACATCAACGTCACCGGCGAGAGCTTCGATTACGGGCCGTGGCGCTTCCTGCCGCACTTCGACCCGGACTTCACGGCCGCCTACTTCGACGAGACCGGGCTCTACAGCTTCGGCCGCCAGCCGGAGGCGCTGTTCTGGAACCTCGCCCGGCTCGCCGACTGCCTGCTGGTGCTGGCCCCCCAGGCGCGCCTCGAAACCGCCCTCTCGAACTTCGGCCCGGCCCTGCAGGAGGCGTTCGCCGAGGCGCTGTTCCGCCGGCTCGGCCTCGCCGCGGCGCCGCGGCCGGAGACCGACCGGCTGGTCTCGGCGGTCTGGCGGTTCCTCGCCGAGACGCGGGCGCCCTTCGAGCGGTTCTTCTTCGACTGGTACGGCGGCCGCGCCAGCGCCGGGCGGGCGGAGGCCGGGCCGGCCGCCGCGCAGTACCGGTCCGAGGCCTTCGCGCCGGTGCGGGCCGCGCTGGAGCCACTCGCGCCCGCCCCGGGGGCGCGGCTCGACCACCCCTACTTCGCGGAGGCGCCCTGCACGCTCCTGATCGACGAGGTGGAGGCGTTGTGGGCGCCCATCGCCGCGGCCGACGACTGGTCCCTGTTCGAGGCCAAGCTCGAAGCGGTGGCCCGGATGGCCGAGGCCTGCGGGACGGTGCCCGCCTCGGCCTGAGCGGCCTCCTCCTCGGCGAGTCGCCGGCGCTCCTCGGCGTAGCCCCCCGCGATGGCGAGATCGACCAGGCGCCGGGTCAGCCGGAAGGCCAGCCAGAACAGGGCGAGGCAGAGCAGGGTCGCTGCGGCGGCCTTGAGCGGGTCCACGGGGTTGCTCCGGTGATGTCTCCTCGGGCGGAGCGGTCCTCTTAGGGCCGCGGCGGGCCGCGGGGCAATTGGCCTTCGTGCCGAGATCGAGCCTGCGGCGCGGCGCCCAGGAATCGCCGCGCGGCGCCCCGACAGCGCGGCGCGGTCAGCCCGCGCGGGGCGCCGAACCCGGTATCCGACCGGAACATGCTATGGCGGCCGCCGGCCGGATCCCGATATCCGGCGCTGAACGTCCCTCGATCAGGCGGATACCCGTGCGCGAGACCTTCCACATCGAAGTCCTCGGACCGGAGCCGGACGAGATCCAGACGCGGATCTCCGTGCGGGTCGGCAGCCTGGAGAGCGCGCAGGAACGGGCCCTGCGGCTGTTCGCCCGCGCGCGGGTGCCGCAGCGCTCGGGCGAGCCGGCCGAGGCCGTCCGGGTGATCGACGGCGCCGGCCGCGAGGTGTTCTATCGGACGCGCTTCGACGTGGGGGATTGAGGCGTCCGGAGCCCGCCGATGCGCACAGCCCTGATCCTGCCGATCCTCGTCCTCGCGGCCTGCGCGCTGTTCCTGCGCAGCTACACCCTGCCGCCGGCCCCGGACCGCCGGGGCGGCACCACGCTCCTCCTGACCTGGCCGAACCGCCCGGCCTTCGGCAGCCCCCGGGCCGACTGCCTCGCCGGACCGCCCGACGGGCCGGTCCTGCCCTGCCTCGTCGCCTCCGTCGCCCGGGCGCGCGACGACGGGTACGCGCTGCTGCAGCTGCCGTTCTGCGCGACCTGCTACGACCTGTCCGGGCGGATCGCCGTCATGGGCCGCGACGCGGCGGCGACGCGGGCGCGGCTGGAGCAGATCGCCCGCTTCGGATGGTGACGCGGGCCCGGGCGACGCCCTCCCGGGCCCGCTCCAGGATCCGGGCCACCGGGAACAGCGGATCGCGGCCCGCCTCCACCAGGAGATGGGCGATCGGCCGGCGCGCGGACCAGAAGGTGGTGCCGAGGGCGAAGCCCGGCGGCGCGCAGGAATCGATCCGGTCGATCGGCCAGTCGCCCGCGGCCACCGCCTCGGTCAGCCGGTGGACGAGCTGGACGCCCGGCGCGGTCTCCGGCCGCGTCTCGTCGTTGGCGATCTTCAGAACCCAGGCCTCCCGGCCGGTGACCGGCAGGATCAGGGAGGCCAGGAGCCGGTCGCCCCGGCGCAGGCGCGCGATCCGCACGCCGTCCGCGGCCCCGCGATCGGCCCCGAGATCGGCACTGAGATCGGCCAGCGCGGCGCGCAGGAACGCGACCTCCGCCGGCCGCTGCGCCAGGCTCGTGCCGGCCTCCCCCTTCCAGCCGGCGGCCTCGAGGGCGACGTGGGCCTCGAGGGCCGGGCCGAGGGCGTCGGGCGCGGCGAGGATGTCGAAGGTCACGGGCCCCGCAGCCTCCAGCCGCGCGCGGGCGCGGCGGAGCTTGCGGCGGCGCTGCCCGGAGAGGTGCCCGAGATAGGCGGCCCGCGCCTCTGGCCCGAGTCCGGTCAGGTCGAGCAGCCCGCGGTCGTGCGGCCAGAAGGCGGCGCGGCGCCCGCCCCGCGCCGCCAGGAGCTCCGGCAGGGGGCCGTCGGCCGGGGCGTTCGGCAGGAGGAGGCGCGGCGGCAGGCCGAGGGCGCCCGGCGCAGCGAGCAGCCCCGCCAGGGCGGCCTCCGGGGCGGTGCCGTCGAGGAGCGGCGCCCCGAACGGGGCGTAGCCGTGAGTCCAGCCCATGAGCAGCGGCAGCGGCACGCCCCAGCGGCGGCGCGACGGCCGGAACGGCCAAGCGGCGACGAGCCGGGCCCCGGCGGCCTCGGGGGGCCGGTCGGCGACGAGGAGGAGCCGGACGCCCGCCCCGAACGCGTCGCGGGCCGCCAGGGCGTAGCCCGCCTCGTAGAACGGGTTCCGGATCAGGGATGCCGGGCCCAGGGCCCGCCAGGCCGGGACCCAGGGCGCCGCCCCGTCGAGGGGCCGGACCGCCGCCACGAGGCCCCCGGGAAGCGCGGCCGTGTCCGATGGGGTGCCTGACGTGGGGCCTGCCATCGCGGGACCGTCAGGCCGCGAGACGGTGACGGATCGCGCCGGCGAAGCCGAGCACGTCGTAGCGCCACGCCGTCACCCCGGCGACGGCGGCGAGCAGGACGAGGCGCAGGGCCTGTCCCGGCGGCAGCAGGCCGCCGGGGACCAGGGCGATGCCGGCATTCACCGCGCCGCAGGCCAGCGCGATCCCGGCGATGCCGGCCATGTCGGCGAGCGGCAGCGGCATCGTCGTGCCGGTCCGGCGGGCGCCGAGCACCAGCACGAGGCAGGCCGCGCTCTGGCCGCCCGCGAAGGCGAGCGCCGCCCCGGCGGCGCCGAAGCGCGGGATCAGCAGGAGCGACAGCGCCGCGACGGTGGCGAGGGTCGCGAAGGCGGCGGCCGCCTCCAGGCCGCTGGAGCGGGCGAAGTAGATCACCTGCCCGAAATAGTAGGCGCGGAACATCATCAGGATGCTCGCCAGGATCAGCACCGGGGCGAGCTCGCGCGCCTCGGCCCGGTAGTCGGGCCCGAGCAGCACCGCCACGACCAGATCGTCGAAGCACAGGAAGAACACCGCCCCGAAGGCCGCGATCAGCGTCATGGCCCGGGCGGCGTCGCGCAGCACCCCGGAGGCCGCCGCCATCCCGCCGACCCGCGCCTCGCGCTTGGCGATCGAGATCAGCGACAGGGCGATCGCCTCGCCGAACACGATGAAGCTCTGCTTCAGGAAGTCGGCCAGGGCCCCGTAGGCGCCGAGCCCCGCCGGCCCCACCGTCTTGGCGATGATCAGCCGGTCGAGGCTCTGGGCGAGCGCCGCCGTCCCGAAGGACAGCACCAGCGGCCAGCCGTAGGCGAACAACCGCAGGGCCTCCGCCCGGCTGCCGCGGCCGGGCATCATCGGGGCGATCGTGGCGGCGGCCGGGAGCGACGCCAGGGCGTTCGCGGCCGCCACCGCGCAGGCGAGGTGCAGGGGATCCTGCGAGAGGTGCAGCGCCAGGCTGCCGAGGGCCAGGATCAGGACGGCGCGGCTCATCACCGAGGCCGCCACCGCCCCGGCCCGCAGGCGGGTCCGGGCGATCTCGGTGGAGCCCTCGAACAGGGTGGTCCCGAAGGCCAGCGCCAGGATCGCGGCCGCCATCCGCGCCGGCATCAGGCCGAGGGCGGCGGCGAGCGCGCTGCCGAGCCCGGCGAGGAGCAGCGTGCCGCCCAGGATCCGCACCACGGTGCCGACCTGCGCGGGCTCGCGCGCCTCGTCGTAGAGGGCGAAGAACGCGAATTTCGGCCACTGGCAGGTCGCCCCGTAGAGCACGAGTGCCCAGGACAGGACGTACAGGTAGGTGCCGTAGCTCTCCACCGGCGCGAGCCGCGTGAACACCGCCACGGAGGCCATGTTCAGGGCGGCCGCGAAGCCCCGGGAGCCGACGTAGATCAGGCTGTGCCGGGCGATCATGTCCTAGAACCGGTCAGACGCACCACGACCTCGCACCACGCTGGGACAGACCGGCCCGTGGCGGGAGGTAACGCAGGGACGGCGCGCATGACAGCCCGGCCGTTGCAGGCGGCGTGCCGCCGGCCCTCAGCCCTGGCCCCGCGGGCGGATCAGCGACGTGCCGGTCATCTCGGCCGGCTGGTCCAGTCCCATCAGGTCGAGGAGCGTCGGCGCCACGTCGGCGAGCCGTCCGTCGGCCAGGGTCACGCCGTCGACGCCGACGAGCGCGGCGGGCACCGGGTTGAGGGTGTGGGCGGTGTGGGGCTCGCCGGTCTCGGGATCGCGCATCATCTCGCAATTGCCGTGATCGGCGGTCACCAGCAGCGCCCCGCCCTGGGCCGTCACCGCCTCGACGACGCGGCCGAGGCAGGTGTCGACGGTCTCCACCGCCTTCACGGCCGCCGCGAGGCTGCCGGTATGGCCGACCATGTCGGGGTTGGCGAAGTTCAGGATGATGAGGTCGTAGCGCCCGGAGCCGATCGCCTCCACGGCGCGGTCGGTGAGCTCCGGCGCCGACATCTCCGGCTGCAGGTCGTAGGTCGCGACCTTCGGCGAGGGCACGAGGACCGCGTCCTGCCCCGCGAAGGGCTCCTCGCGGCCGCCGTTCATGAAGTAGGTGACGTGCGGGTACTTCTCGGTCTCGGCCATGCGCAGCTGCGCGCGCCCGGCCCGGGCCACGGTCTCGCCGAGGCCGTTGGGCAGGTCGAGGGCCCCGAACAGGGTCTCGGCGAAGGCGTCGATCTCGACGCTGTACTGGACGATCCCCAGGGCGGCGGCGAACCGAACCGCGCGCGCGCGCTCGAAGCCCGCGAAGGCCGGGTCGAGGAGCGCCTCCAGGATCTGCCGGGTCCGGTCGGCGCGGAAGTTGAAGCTCAGGATGCCGTCGCCGTCCCGCATGCCGGCATAGTCGCCGATGATCGCGGGCTGCATGAACTCGTCGGACACGTCCTGCGCGTAGGACGCGGCGACGGCCTGCCCGGCCCGCTCGAACCGGGTTCCCCGCGCCTCCGTGAGGGCGTCGTAGGCTCTCTGGACCCGCTCCCAGCGCCGGTCGCGGTCCATCCCGAAATAGCGGCCGCACAGGGTGGCGATGCGGGCGCCCTTCGGGAGGGCCGCCTCGACGTCGGCGATGCAGGCGGCGGCGGAGCGGGGCGGCATGTCGCGCCCGTCGGTGAAGCCGTGGAGCCGGACCGGGATGCCGGCCGTCGTCAGCGCGCGCGCCAGCGCCACGGCGTGGTCCTGGTGCGCGTGGACGCCGCCGGGCGACAGCAGGCCGACGAGGTGGCAGGTTCCCCCCGACGCGCGCAGCGCCTCGATGAACCGGATCAGGGCCGGGTTCCGGGCGAGGGAGCCGTCGGCGACCGCCGCGTCGATCCGCGGCAGGTCCTGCAGGACCACCCGGCCCGCGCCGATATTGAGGTGGCCGACTTCGGAATTGCCCATCTGACCCTCGGGCAGGCCGACATCGGCGCCGAAGGTCTTCAGCCGCGCCCGGGGACGCTCCCGCATCAGCGCGTCGAAGACCGGGGTCCTGGCCTGGTGGACGGCGTTGTCGGCCACGGCGTCCCGCAGACCCCAGCCGTCGAGGATCACGAGCATCACGGGACGCGGGGTACTGTCGGGCACGGTCACAACTCTCCTGGGCTGCCGCGCGCGGCGCGCGGCCGGTCTCCGGGCCCTCTGCGCGGCCGGATCGTTGCGCGTGTCGATAATCGCCTTGGCCGCGCGAGACCACCGCCCCGAAGGGCCAACGGGCGACGGATGCGTGAGAGCGTCGGGCTTCTGACACGCCTCGTCCGCGCCCCGAACAGGCCGGGCGCGCGGACGACGGGGCCTCAGCCGGTCAATTGACGCGCGCCGCGTCGGATCCCGGCGGCAGGCCGAGCAGGCGGCGCTTCCGGCGCAGGGCGGCCCGGAACAGCGTCCGCCGGTAGCCCGGGTAGGACAGGAACCCCGCCGCCCAGGACAGGTGCATGGTCACGGCCGCCGGGCCGCTCATCACCAGGACGGGCTCCCGCGCCTTCAGCGCCAGGGCGAGGCCGCTCAGGGCGCAGCCTCCGGCATAGAGCAGCAGGGGAAGCAGCAGGGCGGGCATCAGGGCCGCCAGCGGCAGGGCCGCGACGGCGTAGAGCAGGACCAGGGCCGGCAGGATCTGGCGCGGGCGCGGCAGGCTGGCGTGCTTCTCGAGGGTCCGCGCGCAGCCGCGCCCGTAGTGGAGGTACTGCCGGGCGAGGCTGCCCAGGCAGGCGCGCGGGAAGTACGTGATGGCGAGCTCGGCGGCGAGGTAGATCCGCCCGCCCGCGGCGCAGAGCCGCCGGTCGAGTTCGGCATCCTCGTTGTGGGTGAAGGTCTCGTCGTAGCCGCCCACCCGCAGGAACTCGCGCCGGTCGAAGACCGCGTGATGGCCGTGGGCGACGTAGCCCGAGATCCCACCCTGCCGGTGGGCCGAGCCGCCGTTGCCGAGGCGGCTGTTCTGCGCGGCCGCGATCGCCCGCTGCAGCGGTGTGACCCCGACGGTCCGGAGCGGCACGACCACCGAGACGGCCTCGCGCAGGCGTATCGTGCCGACGAGATTCTGCACGAACCCCTCCGGATAGACGGCGTGGCAATCGGCGCGGACGAGGTAGGTGGAGGCGGGATGCGCCAGCCGCGCGGCGAGATTGATCGCCGCCGCCTGGATGCGGCGCTCGTTGTGGACGAGCCGGATGCGCGGGTCCCGGACGCTCAGGGCGGCGACGATCGCGCAGGTGTCGTCGCGACTGCCGCCGTCCAGCACCAGCAGCTCGCAGGCGATCGCGTCCCGGTCGGGCAGCACCGACGCGATGGCGTCGGCGATGTGCGCGGCCTCGTTCAGGGCCGGCATGGCGATCGTCACGAGCGGAGCGCCGGCGGCGCTCACGGGGTCCTGCATGGCGGTTCTCCCGAAACCTGGCCCCGGTCGCCGGCCGATCAGAGCCGGTCGTCCCGGACGGGGACCGGCGCCGCGCGCGGCGCCCCCCGAGGTCTCATTTGACGTGATTGGCTACGATTACGGTCGTTGATCACAACCACCACTTCAGTCGGCCGGACCGATACGACGAAAGGTGTAATTCGGACCGCCGCACCGCGATGATAGCCCGTTCCGGCGGGACGACCGGGCGGCACAACTTCCGATTCGCACCGAGTCCCCCGAGCTCGACCACGGGCTCAGAGCGTCATGCGGGACCGCCTCGAATGATGAAATCTCTGGATGCGCTTGCCCTCGGCACGTCGGAGCGCGGGCCGGCCGAACAGCGGACCGACCCGTCGACGCTGCGGGTGACCGAGATCGCGCCCGACGACCGGATCGTCGCCTTCGACGCGGTCGGCCTCTGGCAGTATCGCGACCTGCTGCGCGTCCTGATCCTGCGGGACCTGAAGGTGCTCTACCGGCAGACCGCCATGGGCGCCTCCTGGGCGATTGCGCAGCCGCTCTTCACCGTGCTGATCTTCACGGTGATCTTCGGGCACTTCGCCAAGATCCCCACCGACGGCGCCCCCTACGCACTCTTCGCCGGCAGCGCGGTCGTCCTGTGGACGTACTTCTCCGAGGCGGTGCGGCGCAGCGCCAACGGCCTCGTGGCGGAGGCCGAGCTCATCCGCAAGATCTACTTCCCGCGGCTGGTCATCCCGCTGGCGACGGTGGTGTCGCCGATGGTCGATTTCGCCATCGCCCTCGGCGTGCTGCTGGCCCTGATGGCCTGGTACGGGGCGGTGCCGGACTGGCACCTCCTCCTGGCCGTCCCGACCCTGATCGTCACGGCGATGCTCGCCCTCGGGGTGAGCCTCTGGCTCGGGCCCGTCAACGTCCGCTTCCGGGACATCAAGCACACGCTGCCGTTCCTGATCCAGATCTGGATGTACGCCTCGCCGATCGTCTACGCGTCGAGCATCGTGCCCGCCTCGGTGCGCTGGATCTACGCGCTCAACCCGATGGTCGGCCTGATCGAGGCGTTCCGCTTCGCCATCCTGGGCGGCACGCCGCCCGACGTTTTCGCGGTCGCCGTCTCGGTCACGGCCGCGCTCGCCCTGCTCGTCAGCGGACTGATCTTCTTCCAGCGCATGGAGCGCTCCTTCGCGGATGTAATCTGATGTCGATGGCAATCAGCGTACAGGATATCGGCAAGCAGTACTGGCGCGCCCCGCGCGCCGCGCACCAGAACTCGCTGCGCGACGCGCTGAGCGAGGGCGTCCGCGGCCTGGTGACCCGCCGCTCCGCCGCCCGCCCATCGCAGGAGAGCTTCTGGGCGCTGAAGGACGTCAGCTTCGGCATCCGGCACGGCGAGAATGTCGGCATCATCGGCCTCAACGGCGCCGGCAAGAGCACGCTCCTCAAGCTCCTGTCGCGGATCGCCGCGCCGACCACCGGCCGGATCCGCCTCGAGGGCCGGGTCGGGGCCCTGCTCGAGGTCGGCACCGGCTTCCACCGGGAGCTGACCGGCCGCGAGAACATCTTCCTCTACGGCTCGATCCTCGGGATGGACCGCCGGGAGATCGCCGCGAAGTTCGACGCGATCGTCGCGTTCTCGGAGATCGGCGACTTCATCGACATGCCGGTGAAGCGCTACTCCAGCGGCATGTATGTCCGGCTGGCCTTCTCGGTCGCCGCGCATCTCGAGCCCGACATCCTGCTCCTCGACGAGGTGCTGGCGGTGGGCGACTACACCTTCCAGCGCAAGTGCATGGACTTCGCCCGACGGCTCCAGGGCAAGGGTTCGACGATCCTGCTGGTCTCGCACAACATGTTCAGCATCAAGACCATGTGCGAGCGGGTGATCTACATCAAGGGCGGCCGCGTCGCCTATGACGGCCCCACCGACGAGGGCCTGACCCACTACGAGCGGGACAGCTACCTCGCCGACACCGCGTGGTTCCGCCCCGACGCCGGCGACCTGCCGGTCCGGATCAGCGACGTGACGATCGCCGACGAATCCGGCGCGCCGCGGACGCTGTTCCGCCACGGCGAGCGGATGCGGATCCGGGCCCGCTACAGCGCCGCGGAGCCGGTCGCCGACCCGCACGTCCTGTTCTCGATCACCCGGTCGGACGAGCTGCTCTGCTGCAATTTCAGCACGCAGGCGGACGGCGCCGGCCTGACCGCCCTCTCGGGCGAGGGCGAGGTGGAGCTGCTGACGCCGCCGCTGACCCTGACCGCCGACACCTACACGGTCTCGGTGGTGGTCCGGCAGCGCGGCTTCGAGCGGCTCCTCGCGGCCAAGATCGGCGGCCGCTTCCACATCGAGCACCCCGTCTTCGCGCCGGACGTCTTCGGCGTGTTCCACGAGGCGGGGACCTGGACAACGTACGGCGCCGCGTCGCAGCGCTGAGGCCCGGAGGGCGTGATGGTCAAAGGCGCGTCGGAACTCTGCCGTGACGGCGATGGGGGAACCGCGGGCGGGACGGCGTCCCGCGCCGGGCGGATCCGGTCGAACTTCGCCGCCTTCGATGCCCGGGTGCGGCACGCGGAGCGCCTCGCGGCAGCCGGCGACCGGGCCGGCGCGGCCGTCGAGACCGCCATCGCGGCGACCCTGGCGGCGCACCGGCACTGCGGCGTGTTCGCGAGCCCGCGCCTCGAACGGTTGATGACCGGGATCGGCCGAACCCTCGACGGCGGCGGCGACGCCCGGCACGGCGCGGGCGCCGACGGGGCCCCGTACCGGCGCGTCCTCCACGTCTGCACGCAGCTCGCCCCGGTGGGCGGCCTCACCAAGATGCTCGCGCTCTGGATCGGCGCCGACCGCGACCGGGTCAACGGCGTCGCCCTGACCCAGCACCGCGGCCCGGTCGACGCGCGGATCACCGCCGCGGTGCGCGAGAGCGGCGGCGGGATCCACCACCTGAACCACCACAAGGGCGACAAGCTCGCCTGGGCGCGGGAGCTGCGCCAGATCGCGCGCGGCTACGACGTCGTCGTCCTGCACATCCACTGCGAGGACGTGGTCCCGCTGATCGCCTTCGCGGATCCGGCGAAGAGCCCGCCGGTCCTGCTCCTCAACCACGCCGACCACCTGTTCTGGATCGGGACGCGGATCAGCCACGCGGTGATCAACCTGCGCGAGGCCGCGCGCCGGCTGGCCGTCACGCGGCGCGGCGTCGATCCGGCCCGCAGCCTCCTGCTGCCGACCCTGATCACCCTGCCCGAGCGCCAGCGCACCCGCAGCGCGGCCAAGCGGGCCCTCGGTGTCCCGGAGGACAGCGTCCTCCTGGTCTCGGTGGCCCGGGGGGCGAAGTACCGCAACGTCGGGGCGGTCACCTACGCGGACCGCCACGTCGACCTCCTCGCGGCGCATCCGCAGGCCCGGCTCATCGTGGTCGGCCCCGGCGAGCGGGCCGACTGGGAACGGGCCCGGGCCGCCACCGGCGGGCGCATCACGGCCCATGCCGAGCTGCCGGACCCGCGGGTCTTCTTCGAGGCGGCCGACATCTACGTCGATTCCTACCCGTTCGTGTCGTCGACCTCGATGCTGGAGGCCGCCGCCTACGGGCTGCCGCTGGTCACGCGCTTCGAGGCCCCCGCGGCGGCGGAGATCGTGGCGATCAACCATCCGGGGCTCGACGTCACGGCCCGGGTCGCCCACGACCAGGCCGCCTACGAGGCCCACCTCACGGCGCTGATCACCGACGCCGCCGCGCGGGACGCCGCGGGCGCCGAGAGCGCCGCCGCGGTCGCCGGCCTCTACGCGCCGGCCGCCTGGCTGGCGGGACTCGACGCGATCTACGCGCAGGCGCGGGCCCTGCCCCGGCTGCCCCCGGAGACCGACGCGGCCGGCCCGGCCGAGACGCCCCATCTCGGCGAGCCGGACCTGCGCCACCAGGACATGTTCGGCTCGGACTTCCCCGTGTCGGAGATGACCAAGAACTACATCGGCATGCTGCCGCTGCGCCAGCGCGTCGCCTCCTGGCTCGTCCTGCGCCGCGCGGGCGACTTCTCCGGCCTCTGGGAACCGGTGCGGCTGCTCCTCCCGGAATGGCTGGTCCGCAACGTGAAGGACCGGTTCGGCCCGATGCGGGTCCGGGCGCAGGTCCCCAGCACCTGAGGCCGCCACCGGGGCCCGGGCGGCCGCAAGTCGGTCATGCGGGGACGGGGCGCGTCGCGACCGGCGACGCGGTCCCCTCGGCCTCGCGCGGCGCCGGAGGCCGGAGCGGTCGTCTCCGGGCCCTCACGGGCGTCCGCCGCGACGGCCCGCGCTTCGCCGGGAGCGGCGGTCGAGCCTCGCAGGACGGCGCGGCCTCCCGGGCGGCGGCGCGCGCCAGGTACGACAGGGACACAGCGAGCGCGCTCCGGCGGCCGGGCCCCGGGGAGGCCCGCGCCGCGGAGCGACAGTCCCGTCCGGCTCAGCGCGTCTTCGGGTCGGCGGTCAGCGGCCGGGCTGCCGGCCCGGCGGCCAGCGCCAGCAGGGCCGCGCGCACGCGCGTCGGCCGGAAGGCCTGCCGGATCGCCCGGTGCGGCATCAGGCGGAAAGCCGTGAGGAAGGCCCCCGCGGCCGCGCGGCGGTCGCCGCGGGCCATGTGGGCCTCGGTGGCGTCCAGCAGGGCGTCGTAGTAACCCTGCACGGTCCCGAAATAGAGCCGCAGGGCCGCGATCCGCGAGACGCCGAGCGCCGGCGCGTGGCGTCGGAAGACCACGCGGGTGAAGTGGATCCGGCGGGCGATCAGGCGGTCGAAGGTCCCCGCCGGCCGCTGCCGGAAATGGACGGAGGGCGCCGCGACGAAGCCCACCCCGTGGCCGCGGACCGCGCGCAGCTGCCAGTCCCAGTCCTGATCGCCGAGCAGGGCCTCGTCGAACAGGCCGATCGCGTCCACGACGGTCCGGCGCACCACGGTCGCCCCGATCTGCGGGAAGTAGCCGCTCAGCATGCGGCGCAGCAGCGCGCCCTTGTCGGACGGAAGTTCCGGCGGCCAGGGGCCGTAGGTCGGCACGAGGTCGTGGTCGGCGGTGACGATCTGCCCGAACACGACCCCGAGCTCCGGATCGGCCTCGAACAGGCGCAGATGCTCCCGGATATGCGCCGGCTGCCAGACGTCGTCGTCGTCGAGGAACGCCACGTAGGGCGCGCTCGCCCGGGTCAGGCCGGCGTTGCGGGCCGCGCCGGCGCCGGGCCGGTCGACCGGGACGTGGATCGCGCCGAACGCGGCGGCGACCTCGGCGGCCGGCCCCGGCTCGCCGTTGTCGCCGACGATGATCTCGAAGGCGAGGTCGGGGCCTTCCAGGGCGCGGATGCTCGCCAGGGCCTCGCGCAGGAAGGCGGGCCGGTTGCAGGTGGGCACCACGACGGAGACGCGGCGCTGCGCGGGTCGGTTCATACCCACTCCTCCCAGGCGTCGTAGGCGCCCCGGAGCAGGGCACCGAAGACGAGATCGTTGTCGAACTGCGTGACGAAGCTGCGCGCCACGGTTCCGGCGGGACGGGTCTCCACCGCCTGCGCGTAGACGATCCGGTAGCCCGCCTCCCGGGCCGCGTGGGCGGCCGCCCGCGTCCAGTTCGCCGACTGCCCCAGGGGGATCGCGAAGGAGTCGGGCAGGACGCCAAGGCGGGCCCCGATGGCGCGCCGGGATTCCTCCAGCTCCTCGGCCGCCTCTTCCGCGCTGAGGCGCCCGAAATCCGGGTGGGTCACGGAATGGCTGCCGATCTCGACCCCGTTCGCCGCGAGCGCCTCGATGGCGCGCCAGCCCAGGATTCCGGGCGGCGCGCTCTCGGGCCGGTCGAGCCAGCCCGACACGACGAACAGGGTCCAGGGGATCCCGAGATCGCTGAGGACCGGCGCCGCCCCGCTGAGGACGCTGCGCCAGCCGTCGTCGAAGGTGATGGCGAGGTCCCGCGCGCCGCCGCGCCCGTCGGCGATCGTGGCCGCCGGCACGAAGCGGTAGCCGAGCCCGAGCGCGCGCTCGAGCTGGTGGCGGAAGCGCGCGGGAGAGACGTCGTTGACGCCGCATTCCGACTGGCCCACCGAGTGGTAGCAGAGGATGCGGCCGCCCGGCGCCGGCCGCCGGATCCGGGCGAGGGCGAGCGTCGTGCGCTCGCAGGCCATCCGGGCGGCGGCGACGCGCGGGCGCGTCAGGCCGACCGTCCGGGCGAGGCTCTTGACCGGTGCGGGGATCATCGCAGGGCGTCGCGCAGGGCGTCGACGACCTGATCCTGCTCCGCCTCCGTCATCGCCGCGTAGAGCGGCAGCAGGATCGCGTGGTCGCGCGCCCGCTCGGATTCGGGCAGCGCGAACCGCCGCGGCGCCTCCGCGTAGGGCGGCTCCAGATGCGCGCACATGATGCCCCGGCGGGTGGCGATGCCCCGGTCGAGCATCGCCTGCATGACCGCCTGCTGGTCCGCGTCGTCCGGGAGGCGGACGCAGTAGCTCTGCCAGTTGCTGCGCAGCCCCATCGGCTCGGGCGGCGGCGTCACCCCGGGAAGGTCGGCCAGCCGCGCGCGGTAGCCGTCGGCGAGGGCGCGGCGCCGGGCGATCAGGTCGGGCAGCCGCTTCAGCTGCTCCCGGCCGATGGCCGCCTGCACGTCCGTCATCCGGTAGTTGAAACCCGCGATGGCGTACTCCTCGACCACCACCCGGGCGCTGCCGTGGCGGGCGATGTCGGAGACGCTCATCCCGTGCTGGCGCAGCAGCCGGAAGGTCCGGTCCCACGCGGCGCTGGCGGTGGTGATCATGCCGCCGTCGCCGGTGGTCAGCACCTTGCGCGGGTGGAACGAGAAGCAGGCGATGTCGCCCGCCGGGCTGCCGATCGGCCGCCAGACGTCGCCCTGGAGCCGCTCGGAGCCGATGGCGCAGGCCGCGTCCTCGATCACCGGGATGCCGGACCGGCGCCCGATCGCGGCGATCGCCTCCAGGTCGCAGGGCATGCCCATCTGGTGGACGC
The DNA here is from genome assembly GCF_000974725.1 of Methylobacterium sp. ME121. Classification (NCBI taxonomy): domain Bacteria; kingdom Pseudomonadati; phylum Pseudomonadota; class Alphaproteobacteria; order Hyphomicrobiales; family Methylobacteriaceae; genus Methylobacterium; species Methylobacterium sp. ME121. Next base: position 8,214 of record NZ_BBUX01000007.1, on the reverse strand, counting down.
AGACGATCGCCTTCGTCTTAGCGGTGATCGCCGCCGCGGCGGCGTCCGGAGCCATGTTGAAGGTGGCCGGGTCGATGTCGACGAAGATCGGCGTCGCACCGCACTGGGCGATGGCGTTGGCGGTGGCGATGAAGCTGTGGCTCACCGTCACCACCTCGTCGCCGGGGCCGACCCCGACGGCGAGGAGCGCGAGATGCAGCGCGGTCGTGCAGTTCGAGACCGCGCAGGCGTGGGGCGCGCCGACGGTCGCGGCGAACTCCGTCTCGAAGGCCGCGACCTGCGGCCCCTGGGTCAGCCATCCGGAGCGGACGACGGCGGCGGCGGCCTCGGCCTCGGGGTCGCCGACTTCGGGCTTGGCGATCGGGATCATGCCATCGCCCGCCGCAGATGCTCGGAGCGGGACTCGTCCTGCCACCAGGCGACGAGGTCGGCGAGGCCCTCGGCGGCCCCGATCTTCGCCTCGAAGCCGATCAGCTCCTTGGCGAGGCTCGTGTCGCAGAGACGCCGGGGCACCGGGTTCACGGCCCGCTCGGCCTCGTGGATCAGCGGCGTGCCGTCCCGGCCCATGATCCGGGTGAGGTGGCCGGCGAGGTCGACCAGCGAGGTCTCGACGCCGGTGCCGACGTTGAGCACCACGTCGGTGGCCGGCGAGATCGCCGACAGGATGTTGGCCCGGGCGATGTCGCGGACATGGACGAGGTCCATGGTCTGCAGGCCGTCGCCGAAGACGATCGGCGACTGGCCCTCGGCCAGGCGCTGCATCCAGCGGACCATGACCTCGGTGTAGCGGCCGGTCAGGTCCATCCGCGGGCCGTAGGCGTTGAAGTACCGGAGCGCGACGTAGTCGAGCCCGTGCATGTCGTTGAACGAGCGCAGCAGACCTTCGCCGAAGGACTTGGCGGCGCCGTACAGGGTCCGGTTGTCGTAGGGGTGGTGCTTCTCGGTCGTCGGGAAGACCTCCGCCATCCCGTAGACCGAGGCCGAGGAGGCCATCACCACCTTGGCGACGCCGGCCTCGACGCAGCTCTCCAGCAGGTTGAAGGTCGCGGCGGCCATCACCTCGAAGGCGTGGCGCGGCTCCGCGGCGCACTGCGTGATCCGCAGGGCCGCCTGGTGGAACACCACGTCGGTGCCCTTGATCAGCGTGTCCATCAGGGCGCGGTCGCGGATGTCGCCCTGGACGAGGCGGACGCGGCCGGAGCCGAGGGCGTCCCCGAGATTCTCGGGGCGGCCGCGGATCATGTTGTCGATGGCCACGATCTCGTCGCAGCCGGCCTCGACCAGCAGGTCGATGATGTGGGAGCCGATGAAGCCCGATCCGCCGGTGACCAGGATCCGGGTCCCGCGCAGGTCGCCGCTGAACCGGCTTCCCTTGGTGACCTCACGCAGCTTGGGCATCGGCGACCTCGCAGTAGCTGGTGACGGCCCGGCAGACGGTGTCGATCTGCGCGGACGTCATCTCGGGGAACATCGGGAGGGACAGAGTCCGGGCGGCCAGCCGCTCGGTGACCGGCAGCCGGCCGGCGCCGTCGTCGAGGTGGCTGTAGGCGGGCTGCCGGTGGACCGGGACGGGGTAGTGGATGCCGGTGGCGATGCCGGCCGCGTTGAGGTACTGGCGCAGCCCCTCGCGGTCCGCCGTCGACACGGCGTAGACGTGGAACACGTGGTCGAGCCCGGCGGGGGCCGGCAGCTCCAGGCCGAGGCCCGCGAGACGGGCGCCGTACTCCGCCGCCACCGCCTGGCGGGCGCGGGTCCAGGCCTCCAGGTGCGGGAGCTTGACCCCCAGCACCGCGCCCTGGACGCCGTCCATGCGCAGGTTGAAGCCGTGGCGGACGTGGTTGTACTTGCCCTGCTGACCCCAGTCGCGCAGGCAGCGGGCCGCCGCGGCGAGGTCGTCCCGGTCCGTGACGATGGCGCCGCCCTCGCCGTAGGCCCCGAGATTCTTGCCGGGATAGAAGCTGAAGCAGCCGATATCCCCGATCGTGCCGGCCTTGCGGCCGGCGCGCTCGGCGAGGTGCGCCTGGGCGGCGTCCTCGACGAGGGCGACCCCGTGGCGCCGGGCGATGGCGCCCAGGGCGTCGAGGTCGGCCATCCGGCCGTGGAGGTGCACCGGCAGGATCGCCTTGGTGCGGGGCGTGATCGCCGCCTCGACCAGGGCCGGGTCCATGGTCCAGTTGACCGGGTCGATGTCGACGAGGACCGGGGTGGCGCCGGCGTACAGCACCGCCGCCACCGTCGCCACGAAGGTCGACGAGACCGTGATCACCTCGTCGCCCGGACCGATGTCGAGGGCGAGGAGGGCGAGGTGCAGGGCCGCGGTGCCGCTGCTGACGGCGACCGCGTGGCGGGCGCCGCAGGCCTCGGCGAAGGCCGCCTCGAAGGCGCTGACCGCCGGGCCGAGGACGAAGTCGCCGCTGCGCAGGACGTTGAGAACCGCGGTCTCGACGTCGCCGCCGATCGCCGCGTACTGCGCCTTGAGGTCGAGGAAGGGGATCACGAGGCCCTCGCAAGTGGCATGAGGTCGATGGGGTGGCCGTTCTGGCGCAGGGAGCGCATGGCGGCCTCGAGCATCTCGACGACGCGCAGGCCGCTGTGGCCGTCGGTCATGGGCGCGGTGCCGTTCTCGATGGAGTCGGCGAAGTGCTCGATCTCGACGATCAGCGCCTCGCGGAAGGACAGGTGCGGCGACCACATGTCGCCGGTCCGGTAGGAGACCATCAGCTCGGTGATGTCGTCCGAGCCGCCGCCGACGGTGACGCCGCGGTCGTAGACCTTGACCTTCTCGATCGGGTCGAGGTCGTTGTAGACGATCATCTTCTTGCTGCCGCCGATCAGCGTCTGCCGCACCTTCACGGGCGCGAGCCAGTTGACGTTGATCTGCGCGACGACGCCGCGCGGGTAGAAGACGGTCAGGTGGGCCATGTTCTCGGGGCGACCGCTGAAATGGCCGGTGCCGCTCGCCGAGATCGCCACCGGGGCGAGGTCCAGGATGTGGTCGAGGATGGCGAGGTCGTGGACCGCCAGGTCCCAGATCACGTTCACGTCGCGCTGGAACAGGCCGAGATTCACACGGGTCGAGTCGTAGTAGAACACGTCGCCGATGGCGCCGGTCGTGACGAGCTCGTGGATCTTCTCGACCGCGCCCGTGTAGACGAAGGTGTGGTCGACCATCAGGGTCAGGTTGCGCTTGGCCGCCTCCTCGATCAGCAGCCGGGCCTCGAAGGCCGAGGGCGTGATCGGCTTCTCGATGAAGACGTGCTTGCCGGCCCGGAGCGCGTTGATGGCGATCTCGAAGTGCGAGCTCACGGGCGTCGCCACCATGACGGCGTCGATCGCGGGATCGGCCACGAGGTCGCGCCAGTCCTGATGGAGCTGGACGGCGGGGTAGCGCTTGCCGGCCCGGGCGAGTGCGGCGGGCGACTGGTCGGCGATGGCCACCAGCTGGCAGCGCTCGCTCTCCGAGGTGCACCGGGCGAGGTTCGGCCCCCAGTAGCCGTAGCCGACGATACCGATCGAGATCATGACTGCATTCCCCTCAAGCAACCTGCAGAGGCTCGGCCGGCTCGGGCCGCGGCGACTGGACGGAACGGGCGCGCGCGGCGCTCTCGGCGCGCTTGGTGCGCGTGTCGCCGACGACCCGCGCGGGGCATCCGGCGACGATGGCGAAGGCCGGGACGTCCCGGGTGACGACGGCACCGGCGCCGACCAGGGCGCCCTCGCCGATGGTGATCCCCGCCACGATGGTGGCGTTGGAGCCGATGGAGGCGCGGGCCTCGACCACGGTCTCGACGAGCTCCCACTCGCCGTCCCGCTTCAGGCTGCCGTCCGCGTTGGTGGCTTCCGGATACAGCTCGTTGGTGAAGACCACGCCGTGGCCGACGAACACCTCGGCCCCGATCGAGACGCCCGCGCAGATGAAGCTGTGCGAGGAGATCTTGCAGCGCGGGCCGATCCGGCTGCCGCGCTGGATCTCGACGAAGGGGCCGATGCGCGAACCGCTTTCGATTCGACATCCATAAATATTGACTAGATCCGGGTAGAAGATACCCACATCTGACCCAATATCCGCATCGGTAATCGGCATAACCGCCGCTCCTTCCGCACAACTTCTGTGCGTCAAAACTGCACAGAGCTGCGGACGGCCGGGAACCCAGGCTTTCGATGCGGTTCGTCCGTCGAAAGGCGAACGGCGCCCATCCGGGGCGGCCCCTCCCGGCCCCGGCGCGCCGTTCCGGACAGGGGGGCTACGCCGAAAGGCGAAGCCCCCGCCCCGGCATGGATGCGCGCGCCCGCCTTTTGGAGGGGTCCCGGCCGGCTCGGCCGTTACGCATCATGCCGTCTCAGCCCTCAGGAGCCCGTGAGGCCGGCGCGCGGTCCCGCCGCTCGACCGCCGCGCCCGGGCTCCGAGGGCGAGCCTCAAGGGGACGATGCGTGTCGAAGACGTCGACGAAGACCGCGGCCACCCGCGCCGCCACCCGCACCGGTCTCGCGGCGTGCCTGCTCGCCCTGTCGGCGCTGCCGGCGGCCGCGGAGTACCGCATCGGTCCCGGCGACACGATCGAGGTCACGGCCCTCAGCATCCCGACCTTCAAGCAGGAGGCGACGGTCTCCACGGACGGCACCGTCATGGTCCCGCTGCTCGGGGACGTGCCGGCCGCCGGGCTCACCGTCGCGGAGCTGCGCCAGAGCCTGCAGAAGGCGCTGCCCGCCAAGGCGGTGCGGCAGCGCAACTCCGAGGGCAAGGAATCGATCGCCGTGCTCGAGCCCGACGAGATCGGGGTGCGGATCTCGAAGTACCAGCCGGTCTACCTGAGCGGCGACGTGACCAAGCAGGGCGAGCACCCGTTCCACCCGGGCATGACCGTGCGGCAGGCCATCGCCCTGGCGGGCGGCTACAACCTCCTGCGGTTCAGGATGGAGAACCCCGTCGTCGAGACGGCGAACCTGCGCGCCGAGTACGACAGCACCTGGGCGAGCATCCAGCGGGAATCCGCCACGATCTGGCGCCTGAAGGCGATCGTCGCCGCGTCGCGGGGCGACAAGTCCCCGCCGCCGGCGGACGTCGCCCCGGGCAGCCGCGCGACCCCCGCGCAGAAGCTCGCCGAGCAGCAGCTCCGGGTGCAGATGACCGACATCGCCAAGGAGAAGGACCACCTGCAGCGGTCCCTCAACCGGACGCAGACGCAGTTCGCCAGCCTCAGCGAGCAGCAGGCCAAGGAGAAGGAGGGCGTCACCGCCGACGCCGAGGATTACGACACGGTGCGGGCGCTGTTCCAGCGCGGCGCGGTCGTCACGACGCGCCTGACCGACGCGCGGCGCGCCGTCCTGCTCTCCTCGACCCGCGCCCTGCAGACGACGGTCCAGCTCACCCAGCTCGAGCGCGACAAGAGCGAGGTCGGCCGCAAGCTCGAGCGGGTCGACGACGTGCAGGCCATGGACGCCCTGGAGAAGCTCCAGGTCGCGGAGAACAACCTCGCGACGTACCGGTCGCGCCTGAACAGCATCAACGACAAGCTGGTCTACACCGGCGCCCTCCGGGCGCAGCTCCTGTCCGGAAGCCGGGCGCAGGCGGCGATCGCCGTCTACCGGCAGAGCGGCCCGTCCAAGACGCAGATCGACGCCGCCGAGGACACGGCGCTCCTGCCGGGCGACGTCGTGGAGATCGCGCTCAAGCCGGATCCCGCCATGCGGGGCGTCGGCGACGGGGCCGGCCAGAACTGACCCACCACCCCGGCTCGACGCGCCCATCGGGCCGAGCCGGCGTCCCCTTGACGGAGAGCGCTCCGGGGCGGTGACCGCCGCGGCGAGGAGAGATCCATGAACCGACACTCGACCAGCGCGTCCTTCCTGCCGATCGGTGCGACCCGCCCCGGCGGGACCGGAGCCTGGCGCGGCCAGCCCTTCTCGCCCGAGACGGAGTCCCAGGTCTCGATCCTGACCATCGCGCGGCAGAACTGGCGGTCGATCCTGGCCTTCGCCGCCGTCGGGCTGGTCTGCGCCGGGATCTACGTCGCGACCGCGCCGGCCATCTTCACGGCCCGGGCCCGCGTCTACATCGAGAGCCGCTCCAGCCCGGTCACGGCCCGCGACACGCCCAACGCCGGGACCCCGCTCGAGATCGCCGAGGTCGAGAGCCAGGTCGAGTACATCCGCTCGGAGAAGATCGCGCTCGCCGCCGTGCACAGGCTCGACGGGTCGGCCCTGCGGGATCTGGCGACGCCGACGCACCCGCTCGTCGCGAAGGTCCGGGAGTTCGTGAAGGCCGCCAAGGCGCAGGCCCTCCGGCTGATCGGCGCCGAGCGGCCGGTCCGCGAGCCCGCTCCCGTGAGCCCGGACCTGCGCCAGGCGCGGACGCTGCGCGAGAACGTGGAGGCCAGCCGCATCGGCGCCGCCTACGTCATCGAGGTCGGCTACAGCGCCGACAATCCCGCCACGGCGGCGGCCGTCGCGAACGCGGTGGCCGAGGCCTATGTCAGCACCGAGCTGGAGAACCGGGCCCAGGTCTGGAAGGTCGCCGGCGAGTGGATGCTGCCGCGCCTGAAGGAACTCCAGCAGCGCGCCAGCCAGGCCTCGCGCGAGGCCCAGACCTACAAGGCCGAGCACACCATCATCGACCTCGGCAAGCGCGGCCTCGTGGGCGAGCAGCAGGTCGAGGAGCTCAACACCGCCGTGGCCGCCGCCCGGTCCAAGACCGTCGACGCCCGCGCGGTGCGCGACCAGATCCGCGGGCTCCTCGATTCCGACATCGCCGATCCGGGGATCACCGAGGCCTTCAAGGACAGCGTGATCATCCAGCTGCGCCGGCAGTACGTCGACCTCGTGCAGCGCGCCGACGACCTGAAGCGCCGCCTCGGCCCCGACCACGAGGCGGTCCAGGCGATCCAGCGGGACATCCAGGCGGCCAAGCAGTCGCTGCGCACCGAGCTCGAGCGCCTCGCCGTGTCCCTCGACCACGATTACGAGGTCGCCAAGGCGCGCGAGGACAGCATGACGGCGGCCTTCGACGCCCTGATCTCGAAGACGCTGATCATGAGCAACGCCCGGGTCAAGGCGAAGGAACTCGACCGCACCGCCGAGACCTACGACCAGATCTACACGAACCTGCTCCAGCGCTACATCGACGCCGTCAACCAGCAATCCTACCCGCAGCCCTCCGCCCACGTGATCACGCCCGCGACCGTGCCGGAATCCCCGAGCGCGCCCCGCGGCAGCCTGATCATGCTGCTCGGTCTGCTGGTCGGCACCGGGTTCGGCGTCAGCGGCGCCTTCGCGCGGCACTGGTTCGACCGGACGATCCGCACGCCCCGGCAGCTGACCGGCCACGGCCTGACCTGCCTCGCCGCCCTCCCCGAGCTGCGGCGCGAGCCCGGCTTCCGGGCGGCCCTGGCGCTGGCGCAGGCCCACGCCAACGAGGCGCAGCGCCCGGCCAGCGTCGAGGCGTTCCGGGCGAGCGCCGTGCGGTTCATGCCGCAATCGGTGTTCGTCGAGCGCCTGCACAGCCTCAAGGCCCACGTCCTCGGCAGCGACCGCCGCGGCCCGGTCTTCGCGATCGGCGTCACCTCGGTGGGGGCCGGCGCGGGCAAGACCCTGTTCGCGAGCAATTTCGGCCAGCTCCTCGCCCGCGCCCGCTCGAGTTCCGGGCGGGTGCTGATGATCGACGCCGACGTGCGGCAGGCCACGCTCTCGCGGCTCAGCCAGGCCACCGAGCAGCGCGGCCTCCTCGACGTGCTCGCCGGCCGCTGCTGCGCCACCGAGGCGGTCCGGCCCCAGCCCGGCGAGGTCCGCCTGCTCGCCTGCGGCAACCGCCACCCGAACGATCCCCATTTCAGCGACCTGATGACGCCGGAGGGCGTCGCCGCCGTGGTCGGTGACGGACGCCCCGCCCTCGACCGCGTCGTCGTCGACCTGCCGCCGGTGGACGAGCTCCCCACCCTCCGGCCGCTGCTCGACGGACTCGACGGCCTGATCATCGTGGTGGAGGCGGGCCGGACCAGCATCGACGACGTCGCCGCCGCCGTGCACGACCTCGAGTCGGGCGGCAGCACCGTTCTGGGCATCGTGCTCAACAAGACCAACGACGGCCCGACGGTCCGGCGCGGCGGCCTGCGCAGCGCGCTGACCCGCTGGGCCGCGGCCCGGCGCAACGCCCGCGGCGCGACCCAGGCGGCCTCGTGACCGGCCCGCGCGCCGAAGGCCTCGACCCCGTGGCGGCCT